>JAFXMP010000151.1 GCA_017530275.1 Clostridia bacterium
AATATCTGATAATAATAATTATTTATGTGAAAAGACAAAGGAGTGCCCTGAAGACATGCCTTATGAAGAGGCAGAAACAGTTCCAGGACAGAGCCTGATTCGTATTCGGCAGGATGTTTATGATGCAGCGACAGAAGGTGATGGGCGAGCAAGGTTTACGATTGCACACGAAGTTGGCCATTTTCTGATGCATACGCCCGATTCAATTGTCCTTTGCCGCATGGAAGCAGGAACAGATATGAAAGCTTATGAGGATCCAGAGTGGCAGGCAAATACTTTTGCGAGCTATCTATTGGCTCCTTCTGCCCTGGCATCCGGCTTAACCAAGAAAGAAATAATGCAGCAATTTCAGATGTCAGAAAAAGCAGCAAAAGTTGTCGCTTCTCGGTGCAGGCAAGTGTGACAACCTACTATTCCGACCTTTATGAACAGGAGGTGGTTCCATTGAAAGATCAAAAAACTGATCTCAATTCATCTGTTCCCGCAGACAAATGAGATCAGTTCTCCGGATGTGCTACACTATCCGTGGCGATACGTGGATATTGTAGCATGCCCCCGACTTTTTCGTCAAACGGAATTTACATTATGAAAGGGGGAATCCTCAATGATCCATGGTTTGACTGAATACGAAAAGTATCAGGTAATACGCCCTCTATGGGGGCGGCACAAGCTGGACAGGTTTTTCTTCCCAATAATCCACAAGCCAGAAAAAGCAATTGATTGGGAAAGCCTAACAGCGACAAGTTTCAAGAATCTTTCTCCTCGGAAGAATAACCGCAACACGTTGGCTCTGATGTTCAGCTTTGATAAGCAGCTGCTTTCACTTTGGAACAATCCGCTCAAAATGATTCCGTTGTTCCAGACCTGTGCTGCTATTGGAACACCAGATTTCAGCGCATATCCGACAATGAATCCAAATGATATACAGCATAATGTATACATGTCCAGATGGTTGGGCTGCACTTGGCAGGATTATGGTTGTAATGTTCTTCCGACAATTGGTTGGGCTGGCAGAGATACCATTGATATCTGTCTTGGCGGGATTGAACCAGGTACCCCTGTTGTCATTTCAACAATCGGCTGCAACGAGCACCAGGAAGATTTTCTATGGGGCTTCAATGAAATGAAAGCCCGTCTTGATCCGCCTGTGATTGTTGTATACGGCGATATGCTACCAGGTATGACAGGGACATTTCTGAACATTAAATACTGCGATGCTTTTGTAAAAAAAGCACAGCAACTACGGATGGAAATCATTTCCAATCTGATTACAATTAAGGAGGCGATCTGACATGGGCTCTCGCGGAGCTTTTGTTGATGTTAGCGCAGGCGATTTTACTTTTGTGGAAGGTGGTCAACACTATATGTCACTTGGAACACTTGCGGGAAACGCTAATGTCAAAGTGATTGTTCAAGACTCTAACAATGTAAAGGCGCCTGAGTTTTCTCACACACCTGGCCGAGTATATGCAGTAGTAAAAAACGGCGAGTTGAAGCATTTGGCGTATTATGATGAAAACCACAAGCAGGCAGTCAGCATAGATTTTTCCCATGATCATAAAGGCGTGCGGCCCCATCGTCATGTTTATCTGAGCCATAACAAAAATGACCCTGGCGTTCCGCCAACTGCTGCTGAAGCTGCGATGATCAAAAAAATCAAGAAGGAGTTTCATCTAAAATGAGAAAGAATGAATACATATCTCTTGATCAATTCACCAGTCAATATGTTGGTGAATGGAATCCGTCTGAAGGGCATTGGCTTGGTCTGGATTTTATTTGGAACGGTAATGAATACCGATTCCAGACCGGTTCCATGTATAATCCGAACAATACTATTCTGCCTGACGGTCGTGAAGCTGTTTTCGGTCTATACAAGAAAATAAGCGCCGGGGATGATAATGAGCGGGAATATGAATTGCTTGGTGAATATGCAGATATGAAAGATGTACTTCAATCTTGTGTGATTGGTGGGATTCCGTTCGCTAAAGTAATTATTGATGAAGACACTGAATTGATTGGACAAGACTAATCTATCCGAGTGGATTTAAACAAACCTTCGTAGGAAAATGCCTCGAAGGTTTTGTTTTCTTCGTTGCTTTTTCTTCTGTGTCTGATCCAATGTTTTTTGATATTATTCCTTTGGAATACGCTTTACGATAGCTTCATACCGACAATCGAATTCATTTTGTCTATATGGATCATTTACAAAAGAATAAACTACTGGCTTATGGAGTTGAAACTTATCATGGAATCCATCATTTCGTGTTCCGACATAAACTGGCTCTGTGAATCTCAGCTTCTTGTGTTTATACTGATCCCCTGTTATATCAACAACTATTCCGTCTTGTGTTTCAAGCCATGCATGGCTTTCTGCTTCCCAGCCATGCCCAAATTCACCTGACATATACCACGTAAAAAAATCATACTGCTCTTTCAAATATCTTTGCAACAGATCACTTGCATAAGAACAACATCCTCGTGGAAATGATTGCATTTCTTTAATTTCTCCGGCATTCACTGCTTCACTTATCGCTTTACGAAATTTTGTAGCTATTTCATAGAGTTCTGGCATGATAATTTCCTTTCTTATTTCACAATCAGCATATTATATGCGCATCCCATCTTCATCAGGCGAAGGATTGCTAAAGGCTTCATATTCTCCGGAGATCTTTTCGATGCGCTTATAGACAGCGCTGTCTGTCTTATAACCGACTTTCTTCGCGATTTCTTACAGATTATATCCCTGCATCCGCATTTCAAGGATCTTCTTATCGGTTTCTGTCAGTCTGGATTTGAATTGTTCAACAGACAGATTGCCTGTGACTTCCTTTTCAACGGCATCATTGTCTGCAAGCTGAATACCCTTTACACAATAACTGATAACAGATGAATAACAGATGAATAGTAGAAGACTCTCAGACGCTCCGCTCGGCTTCGCCTCGCTCCGCGAGTTCCCGTTGCGGCAGCGCTCATTTCTCCAGGTTGGTTCCGGGCGCGGCATCGGCAGACATCGGGCCTGCGGGCGCATAGCCTGGCTACAAAGCCAGTTCGTGTCCTCCTGGGCAGACCACACAATAAAACCCTGCAACCATTGAATTCATTGTCATAAGGAACTAATCATCAACCTCAAAGCAACAAAGTCGGCAACCGTAGTGCTTAACCCATTTCACAGCACCAAACGACCACACTTGAAGGAGGAAACGATGATGAAGTCCCTGTATGAAAAAATTGGCGGCACCTACACCCTTGGTGATGATGATATGCTGTATCCTGATTTGGTAATCGGAGATAAAGACCCGCGTCCCATTGGAAAATGGGGCAGGATGCACATGAAATATTTGGAGGCAGAACATCCGGGGCTGTATGAGCGGCTTATCCTGAACGGAACACTTTACAGGCATCTGGCTGATGCGAATGAAAGAGCAGTAAGCATGCTGGAAAGGCTGATTGATCAAATGTCTGCCCAGGAGGGCATCACGGAAAGCCTGAAGGAAGCACAGCCACTTGAATGGATCAGCAGAATGAACAGCATCTGCAGCAGGGCAGAAGAAACCATCCTGCACGATGTCATTTTAACCTTATAAACACAACACGCCGGCACGACCATCAAGGTTGTGCCGGCATCGTTGTGTTGCTGCTTTTCTGCAAAAATGCCGAGAGATTTTAGCAGATCAAAAGTCATACAACATATGGTATTAATGATGGTTTCATCGCTCAATATATGGTATAGATTTGATTGATTTTCGATTCTAAGGGGCCGAAATTTAAGCAAACGAGAATTTGGGCCATCTGTATGGAGAAAAAACGCTCTCAGGGCAAAATTCTGATAATGCGAGTTTGATCTAACGCGAATGAATTTGGAAGCAGCTTGCCAGTCTATCTTATCCTAAGGGAGTACAGTAGTTGTCACCGCTGGTAAGAACGGAAGTAGTACATCAAATGATTGCCATTAATTTTTAGCGAAAACGAAAATAAGCTGACCACACGCACATGGTCGCGCTGTTTCTTTTCATTCAGTATCATTCCCTGCGTTTTTTCCTTGAACCCAATCCAGAATGTCCTTCGCTGATGCCATAAGAGCATTTACATGCAGCGCGTCGCGCAGGATATCGGCATGGTCAAAGGCTAACTGTTCCCCGTCCGGGAGCAGAACCTTAGGCTGCCCATCCACAAGCTGAACAGTCATCCATCTGGCCTCCGCTGCGTCATCCGCGCCGCGAATCAGATGGTCGACGGATTCGACACAGGCCGTGTAAGCCACGGATACGATCCATCCCCGTGGATCGCGTCCTGGCTTGCTGTATACGCCAACAAGCTGCAAAGCGTCGCACATAACGCCAGTCTCCTCCTGCAATTCACGAAAGGCCGTGTGTGCGACCGGCTCGTTGGGATTGGCAAACCCGCCGGGCAAGGCCCAGCTGCCCAGGTATGGATGATTGCCCCGGCGAATCAAAAGCACCTTGACCTGGTTTTCATCCCTGGCAAACAGAACAATATCGGCTGTCAGCGCGGGCTTTGGGTAATTCTTTTCCTTGTAGGCCGCAATGGCTTCCGCCTCTGTTCGGCCTTTTGCATCCCGTTTTTCCAGCATAGATACCTCCCCAAACGGATGCTGCCGCTCCACAGGGTGGAACGGCAGCTTGTTCATTGTATTAGAAATCAACTTCTGTATCGTAAAAGCAGCATTTGAGCAGCTTTTCCATTTCCTCCTGGCTGGGCTGACGAGGATTGGAGCCGGTGCAGGCGTCGCCAATGGCGTTCTTGGCGATTTCGGGCAGGCGCTCCAGGAACACATTCTCGGGCACGAAGCCATTTTCGGTGGGATAGCTGTCGGCGCCGTAGTCCTTGATGCAGTGGGGAATATTTAGATCATCGTTCATCTTGCGCAGGTATGCGATCAAAGCCGCTACCTTGTCATCATCAGACGCATTCTGGTCGGCAATGCCCATGTAATCCACGATCACGCCGTAGCGCTTCTTGGCGGTTTCATCCTTGGCGTTGAAGGCAATGACCTTGGGCAGGTACATGGCGTTGGCTGCACCGTGAATGATGTGGGCGCCGTAATCCGCAAAGGCCGCACCGGTCTTGTGAGCCATGGAGTGCACGATGCCCAGCAGTGCGTTGGAGAACGCCATGCCGGCCAGGCACTGGGCATTATGCATCCGATCCCTTGCCTCCATATCGCCATTGTAGGATTTCACCAGATCGTTCATGATCATCTCGATGGCATGGATGGCCAATGGATCGGTGTAATCGCAGTTGGCGGTGGATACATAGGCTTCCACGGCGTGGGTCATGGCGTCCATGCCGGTGTGGGCCACCAGCTTCTTGGGCATGGTCTCAGCCAGCTCGGGATCCACGATGGCCACATCGGGCGTGATTTCAAAGTCGGCAATGGGATACTTGATGCCCTTGCTGTAGTCGGTGATGATGGAGAAAGCAGTCACTTCGGTGGCAGTGCCGCTGGTGGAGGAGACGGCGCAGAAATGGGCCTTCTTGCGCAGCTCCGGAATGCCGAACACCTTGCACATATCCTCAAAAGTGCACTCCGGATACTCGTATTTGATCCACATGGCCTTTGCCGCATCGATGGGGCTGCCGCCGCCGATGGCTACGATCCAATCAGGCTCAAAAGCCAGCATCGCGTCCGCGCCGCGCATCACCGTTTCCACGGAGGGATCGGGCTCGATGCCGTCAAAAATCTGCACCTCCATGCCAGCTTCCTTCAGATAGGTTTCCGCCCGATCCAGGAAACCAAACTTTTTCATGCTTCCGCCGCCCACGCAGATCATGGCCTTTTTGCCCTTGAAAGTTTTCAGCGCCTCCAACGCGCCTTTTCCGTGATACAGATCTCTGGGGAGTGTAAACCGTGCCATATTGATGACCTCCTAATCAAAACATTGTCCTGGTTTCTGCAAACCGAGAGCAGTATATCGATATTTGTTTATAAAATGAATTACCAAAATGGCATATCAACTATATCACTTCGCATCACATACGCCGAATAGGAACGTGACTTGTATGAAATGATATAACTGCCATGCGAAACTAATCATTCTTTCTTTATCGATTTTCCTTTAAAATACAGTCGGTTCATCGGGTAAATGCGTAGAACCGAATGAACAAAGGACACCGACTCAGAGGAATGACAAAGGAGGATGCTGAACATGAAAAACTATTTCGATCTCAAGGGACAGGTTGCGATTGTGACGGGCTGCTCCACCGGCCTGGGTGTGCAGATGGCAAAGGCGCTGGCCAACCAGGGCGCGAATATCGTTGTCGTCGCACGCCGCCAGAACATGATTGACGAAGTGGCGAAGGAAATTGCCGCCGCATATGGCGTGGAAACCCTGCCCATCCGCTGCGACATCACCGATACCGACGCTGTGAACGCCATGGTGGATCAGGTGGTGGCGAAGTTTGGCCGGGTGAATATCCTGATTAACAATGCGGGCACCGGCGCTGTGGCTCCCGCCGAGGATATCACCGATGATCAGTTCAACAACGAAATGAATATCGACCTGTTCGGCTCCTTCCGCGTAGCCCGCGCCGTGGCCAAGAAGGCCATGATCAATGCCAAGTATGGCCGCATCATCAACATTGCCTCCATGTACGGCCTGGTGGGCAATAAGATCGCCGGTTCCGCGCCCTACCATGCGGCTAAGGGCGGTGTGGTCAACATGACCCGCGCGCTGGCGGCTGAGTGGGGAAAATATAACATCACCGTCAACTCCATCTGCCCCGGCTATTTCTATACCGATCTGACCCGCGACACGCTCAACAGCGATTTCTTCCAGCAGAACGCCAAGACCATGATTCCCGAAGAGCGCTACGGCGAAGAGGGTGAGCTGGACACGGCTGCTATTTTCCTGGCTTCTCCCGCGTCCTCTTATGTAACCGGCGTGAATCTGGCCGTGGACGGTGGCTACACCGCGATGTAATCGAAAGTCCTTTTATTCGCCAGTCCGCCATGCGGACAGACATACGTTCAAAGGCGGCTCTTGATGACCAAGGGCCGCCTTTTATCAGAATGGAGTGAATACCTATGTATAAAATCGTCAGGAAGCGGGTGCTGAACCCCACTGTGACGCAGATCGAGGTGGACGCGCCGCTGGTGGCCCGGAAAGCCAAGCCCGGCCAATTCATCATTCTGCGCGTGGATGAAGAAGGGGAGCGCATCCCGCTGACTGTGGCGGGAACCAATCCCGAAGAAGGCACGGTGAAGATTATCTTCCAGGTGGTCGGCGCGACCACGGAGATCCTGAACCACAAGGAGGCGGGCGATTCCCTGCAGGACTTCGCCGGCCCGCTGGGCGTTGCCACTCATACCGAAGGGATCAAAAAGATGTGCGTGGTAGGCGGCGGCGCGGGCTGCGCCATCGCTATGCCGGTGGCGGAGGAGTTCCATCGCCTGGGCGCCAAGGTGACCAGCATCATCGGCTTCCGCAGCAAGGATCTGCTGATCCTGGAGGAGGAGTTTAAGGCCTGCTCCGACAAACTGATCGTGATGACCGACGACGGCTCCTATGGCCGTCACGGCAATGTGACGATTCCGCTGAAGGAAATGCTGGAGGCGGGCGAGCAATTTGATATGATCATCACCATCGGCCCCCTGATCATGATGAAATTTGTCGTGGCTGCGGCGAAGCCCTTCGGAGTGCCAGTCACCGCCAGCATGAACCCCATCATGATCGATGGCACGGGGATGTGCGGCGGCTGCCGGATTACACTGATCCAGGACGGCAAGCGCGTGACAAAGTTTGCCTGCGTGGACGGCCCGGATTTCAACGGCTACGAAATCGATTTTGACGAGGCGATGAGCCGTGGACGCATGTACGCCGAATACGAGCGCCACGCCTATGAAGAAGCCTGCAATCTGTTTAAGAACGCGTAAGGAGGGAGAAAGAAAATGGCTGTGAATCCAAAGAAGCATGAGATGCCGACCCAGGCTCCCGAGGTACGCGCCCACAATTTCCAGGAGGTAGCTCTGGGCTATCCGCTCGAGATCGCCGTGGAGGAAGCCAAGCGCTGCCTGAACTGCAAAAACAAGCCCTGCGTCAACGGCTGCCCGGTGAATATCAACATCCCCGATTTCATTACGCAAATCAAGCAGGGAAACTTTGAAGAAGCGTATCAGATCATCAATCAGTCCTCCTCTCTGCCCGCTGTATGCGGCCGTGTCTGTCCCCAGGAGACCCAGTGCGAAAGCCAGTGCACGCTGCACGTTCGCGCCAAGATGGATCCCGTTGGCATTGGCCGCCTGGAACGCTTCGTAGCGGACTGGCACAACGCCCATGCCAATGAAAAGGCGCAGGCTCCCGCGCCAAACGGCCACAAGGTCGCCGTGGTGGGCGCAGGTCCCTCCGGGCTGACCTGCGCGGGCGACCTGGCGAAGAAGGGCTACAAGGTCACCATCTATGAAGCCCTGCATACCGCCGGCGGCGTGCTGGTATACGGCATTCCTGAGTTCCGCCTGCCGAAGTCCATCGTAGCCAAGGAAGTGGAAACCCTCAGGGATTTGGGCGTGGATGTGGAGACCAACGTCATCATCGGCAAGACCCTGACCATCGACGAGCTGTTTGAGATGGGCTATGAAGCGGTGTTTGTCGGCTCCGGCGCGGGCTTGCCCAACTTCATGAATATACCGGGCGAAGCCTATAAGGGCGTCTACTCCGCCAATGAATTCCTGACTCGCTCCAACCTGATGAAGGCATACAAGGACGCCCCTCAAACACCTATCATGAAGGGCGGCAAGGTCGCCGTGGTGGGCGGCGGCAACGTGGCCATGGACGCGGCGCGTACGGCGCTGCGCCTGGGCGCAGAAAAGGTGTATATCGTCTACCGCCGCTCCATGGAAGAACTGCCCGCCCGCCGGGAGGAAGTGGAGCACGCGGAGGAGGAAGGCATCGATTTCCGCCTACTGTGCAACCCCATCGAAATTTTGGGCTACAACAATCCCGACGATCCCCGCGACCCCAAGAATGGCTTTGTGACCGGCATCCGCTGCGTGAAGATGGAATTGGGCGAGCCGGACGCTTCCGGCCGCCGCCGTCCTGTCGCCGTGCCCGGCAGTGAGTTTGATCTGGACGTGGATACCGTGGTCATGTCCATCGGTACCAGTCCCAACCCCCTGATCAAGAGCACCACCAAGGGACTGGAGGTCAACAAGTGGGGCGGCATCATCGTCAATGAGGACGGCCTGACCTCCCGCGAACACGTCTATGCTGGCGGCGACGCCGTGACCGGCGCTGCCACCGTGATTTCCGCCATGGGCGCGGGCAAGGTGGCTGCGAAGGCCATCGACGAAGCCCTCACCGGCAAGTAATGCTATGAGATTATTCCTTCACCCAAACGGCATGACGCCGGATCGCAGGAAAACGGCTTTGCAGGCGGCGGAGACGCTCACCGGGAAGTTTGACTGCGTCATAGCGCCGGAAAATGCTCCCTGGCTGAACATCCCCTCCTGCAAAGCCGGCGCGCCGGAGGACTGCGATATGATCTGCGCGATTGGCGGAGATGGCACCATCCTGCACGCTGCCATCCCTGCCCTGCGCGCGAGGAAACCGCTGTTTGGCATCAATATGGGACATCGCGGCTACCTCTGCGCCTTCCACCGGGATGAATTGGCCGCATTGGACGAACTTCAGCTGTCTGCGCTCAGCCCATCCCCCCGCACCCTGCTGGGCTTTTCCTGGCAGGGCAAAGAACATTTCGCGGTCAATGATCTCATCATCGCCAAAGGGGCGTTTGGCACAACTGTTACGGTGTCTGCCCAGGAAGGAAAGAACGCCTTTGGGCAATGGCAGGGTGATGGGATCGTCGTGGCAACACCCACCGGCTCCAGCGGCTATAACGCCTCGGCAGGCGGGCCGCTGCTGACCCCGGATTGCGGCTGCTTCGTACTCAATCCCCTGTGTCCGATAGCCCATAACGGAAACGCCATCATCTATTCTGACGACAAATTTCTCTCTCTTCGGGCAAAAACACGCGAAGGTCAGCCGAGCGCCCAAGTATACGCGGACGGAACGCTACTGGGGCCGCTTCAACACGTGCTGAGCGTCCACCGATATGAGAAGAGACTTACGCTATTGATCCGAACATAAGTAAAACCGTGCCGGGCTGTATGCCGGACACGGTTTTGTTTTACTAAAAATAACTTACCTTGATTTGCTTTCCCATTTGCGCAAGGGTGGCGGATAGTTCCTGCACCAAATTCATCTTGATGTTGAAATTGATGGGCAGGTCAGGGTTCTGATGGGCAGGATTGACCGCCCTGCCCACATAGAAATTGATATCCGTCGCCTCCTCAAACAGCAGGCGGCTGATCCGCGAAGCGCCGTCCTTTTGCCTGCTCCACATGTCATACAGCCGGTTGTCACCAACGTAGTCCCTGGCATATTCCAGCGCTTTGTTGACGGTGATGACCCCCTCCGTCACCAGATCGACGTCTTCCAGATAGGCGATGGGCGGCACATCCCCGCCTTCAAAATCCAGGCTGGCGCGCAGCGGCTTGTTCAGCCATTTGGCGGCGATGGAAGCGGTGGTGCCGCCGCAGATGATGTGCTTGCCTTCTTTGGAAAAAAACAGGCTCATCATGCGATCCGTGTCGTCTCGATTCGCGGGCGGCCCGAACAGCAGATTCATGGGCACCCGCTTGCGAATCCGCACGACGCAGGCCGTGGCGTCGTCGCCAGGCTCGCCGCCATACAGCCTGTTGCATTCGTCGATCAGCAACGTGGAAAGGATCTTGGCCGTATAGCCGCACAGGCTCATGGCCTCCATGAAGGTGATGATGTCCTCCCGCCGCCAGCCAAAGTTATAGCAGCGGCCAAGCCCCGCGTGAGGACAGCCGTCGCTCATGGCAATGAATACGTCGTTCTCCTGCAGGCGAATCACGGAGCGGTATATTTTCTTTCCGCCGATATTCATTTCGGACTTGGCGTATTCCCAATTCTCACCGTTTCGCAGGACGATGACATGGGGATTGTCGTACTGAATGATTTCGGCGGTATGGTTCTGAATCAGGCGGATGATGGTAAACGTGGAATAGGCGACCCCGCGCACGGAGCACACCGGCAGCGTGGCGGCAATGGCCTCCACACATTCCTCCAGGGACAGACCGGCCGCAAGCATGGTGGAGATGATCTTGCTAGTGAGGGTAGACAAGATGCTGGCCTTCACGCCGCTGCCCAGCCCGTCCGCCAGCACAATCACCGTGCCGCCGTCCTCCTGCTCCACAATATCCACGTGATCCCCGCAGAGCTGTTCGCCCACGTGATTGATGCTCTTGTGGCCGATGTCGCAGCACAGCTCATTCATTATTGATGGACTCCTTGAGTTTACTTAAGGCGATCTTGGTCTCCGCGGCTGTTTCTCCCAGCAGGCTGGCAATTTCCTGCACGATGCGCATCTGCTTGTCCACCACCTTGTCAGCCACCTCCACCGTTTGACGGCTGATTTCTTCCTTCTGCCGCCTGGCCTCTTCCTCGTCGGTCACATCCCGCATGATGCACAGCAGCATCCGCCCGCCCTCGGCTGGCACGATGGTCTGCTCCACATAGCGGCCATACTCCGCCAGGTAGGTTCGCTCATGATAGATACCCCGTCCTGTGTTTTTCACCTTCATGAACGGAACGGGATCCAGCACGCGGATCACCTGATCGCCCAGGATGGAAGCGTCACTGCGCAGGTTCATGATTTTCAGCGCTGCAGGATTGATCTGCTGCACCTCCAGCTGATCGTTGAGCATGATGATGCCGTTGGGGGAATTGCGGGCGATGGCATCGGTCATGTTTTCCGCCTTTTCCATCAGGTAAGGGAGGCACATCGAGATTTCCGCCTTGCCCTGATAGATGGCGACGGCCTTTTCACGGCAGGTGTTGTAGCCGCAGGAACCGCAATTCAGCTCCTGGCTGGGCTTGAATTTGCCCATCTCCCGCAGGATGTCCCGCAGCTCTGTTTCCGAGGGGAGATTCGCCCGCTGCTCAATCGGATCAAATTGCTTTCGCAGGGTCAGGGCAGCGGGCTGCGCCACAGGGAAATCCCGCTCCCCGGCATACTGCGATACGGCCAGGTAATCCCGAATAGGGCTGCGGTGATACTTCTCCATGACCGGGCCGCCCACGCAGCTGCCGGTACAGGAGGACATTTCAATAAAGCAGCGGTGGATTTTTCCCTGTTCTATATCCCGAAGCGCGGCCATGCAGTTTTCTATGCCGTCAATCGCCAGATAGGTGTATCCCGGCGCGTCCTGCGCCATGGTTTTGAGGATGCCTCCCGTCGTGGGGAAAAAGCGCGCCAGGCTCTCCGGCTCAGCCTGCTTTTCCCGCTTCAGCTCGATTCCCTCCGCCTTGAGCCAGTTGGTCAGTTCTTCAAAGGTCAGCACGGCGTCCACCGTACCTGCGTAGTGCTCCGCTTCATCCTTTTTGGCTACGCAGGGGCCGATGAAGACCGTTTTTGCGTTCGCAATCCGCCGCTTGATGTCCTGGCAATGCGCCTGCATGGGCGAGAGCACATCGGCAAGGCAGGACAATTCGCGCGGAAAATACTTCTGGATCAGCAGATTCACGGTGTGGCAGCAGGAGGAAATGACGATGTCGCGCTCTTCCTCTCGGAGCATTCGGTCATACTCCCGCTTGACCATGGTCGCGCCCAGCGCTGTTTCCTCCACATCACAGAAGCCCAGCCTTTTCAAGGCCTCCCGCAGGGCTTCAATGCCCACCCCGTCGTAGTTGGCAATGAAGGAAGGCGCTAACGATACCACCACAGGATCACCGCTCTGGATCAGCACCTTTGCCTTTTCCGTATCATCCACGATCTCCTTGGCGTTTTGCGGGCATACCACAAAACAACGGCCGCACAGAATGCACTCGTTGCCGATGATATGCGCCTGGTTGCCAGAAAAGCGGATGGATTTGACCGGGCAATGCCGGATGCACTTATAGCAGTTTTTGCAGTTCGACTTTTTGAGTGTCAGGCAGTTCGGCATAACTGTCATCGCCCTTGATGATGAAAGCTTTGGCTTAAAGCTTTGGGCGGACCTCCGTTTCAAAGAAGTATTTCACATTTTCGGGAGAAACGGAAAAGAACTGTCCATCGACCGTTACGCACACGCCCTGCTGACATTTACCCATGCAGAAGGTGCCGCTGAGCTTGATTTTGTCGCCGAGGTTTTCCTGAGCAATCAAATCCTGGAGCTGCTCCACCACGCTCCGCGCGCCCTTGATATGGCAGGACGAGCCAATGCAGACCACAATGTCCATTTTCTTATTTTCTCCCGCTCAATGATATTCCACCACGTTCGCCCAGGACAAAAGGAACTCCCGCTCCTTTTCGTTCCCCTTCACGGACTGGCTGGCCGCTACAATGGGCATCCACTTCTGCACATAAGGAACAGGCGTGCCGCTCTTTTGGCAGAAGAGGTTCAAATACTGGTTTGCGCCAACGATGTCTCCATTCAGCCAGAACAGCAGGTAGGTGCGCGCTACATCGGCGGAGGCGTTGCCCTGGGTCACGTGCGACCAGTCGATGATATAAGGCGTTCCATCCTCGCTGATGATTACGTTGGAGGGCCAGAAATCGCCGTGACAGACCTTGTTGTGAACGGGCATCCCCTCCAGCCGGGCATGCAGATCGTATTTGGTGCTGTCGTCCAGCCGGGCTTCGCTGATCTTCCGGTTCATTTTATCCTTCTGCCAGTTTAGCATCGGGCAGGTTTGGGCCTGCACCTGCAGCTGCAGATCTACAAACTGGTCCAGATACTTATCCTTTTCCTCCGGGTTTTCCCGCATCAGCTGGGACAGGGTTTTCCCGCTGATAAACTCTGTCACGATCGCCCATTTTCCATCGAACATGGTCACTTCCAGAATCCTGGGAATATGCAGCCCCGTCTCCTCGATTCGGGTCTGGTTCAGCGCCTCATTGAAAATATCCGCCTTGGAATAATCGGCGTTAAACACTTTGACGCATCTTTCTCCATCCCGATAAATGGTCTTGGAGTTGCGCACCGCGATCACACGATCCAGCTTCATGATGGTTCCTCCTCTCATTTTCTGTGATTGGGACGATAAGCTTTTTTCGCCAAATCCTCTTCAAAAGCAGCGATGTCCAGCCCATCCGGTTTTTTTGCTTCTTCAAAGTGCTTTTTTCCATAATAAGCGTTCAGGTACATCTGCTTGATTTCACTCATCAGGGGGTAGCGGGGATTGGCTCCTGTGCATTGATCGTCAAAAGCCTGCTCCACCATATCGTCCAGCCGCGCCAGGAAATCCGCTTCGTCCGGCGCATAATCCCGGATGGTGGGCTTAATGCCGATCCGCGCTTTCAGCTCGTTGATTTTCCCAATCAGCCCTTCCAGCTTTTCCTCGTCACTGGCGCCCTGCACCCCAAGATACTCCGCCACCTCGGCATAGCGCCGCAGGGTGTGAGGGTGATCATACTGCGGGAAGGTGCCCATCTTGGCTGGAACCTCCGCGGCGTTAAAGCGCAGCACTTCCTCAATCATCAAAGCATTGGCAACGCCGTGGGCAATATGATGGAACGCGCCCAGCTTGTGCGCCATGGAATGGCACACGCCCAGGAAGGCGTTGGCAAAGGCCATGCCGGCCATGGTGGCGGCGTTGGCCATTTTTTCTCTGGCCTCCACATCGTTCGTACCGTCCTCATAGGCCCGGGGCAGGTATTCAAAAATGGTTTTCAGCGCCTTCAAGGCCAGGCCATCGGTGTAGTCGGTTGCCATCATGGAGGCGTAGGCCTCCAGGGCATGGGTCACAGCATCAATGCCGCTGGCTGCGGTCAGGCCCTTAGGCGCTGTCATGTGGAAATCCGTATCAATGATAGCCATTTTGGGGAGCAGTTCATAATCGGCCAGGGGATATTTTACGCCGGTCTTTTCATCGGTAATGACGGCAAAGGGCGTCACCTCGCTGCCCGTGCCGGCGGAAGTGGGGATGGCGATGAAATACGCCTTTTCCCCCATTTTCGGGAAGGTATAGACGCGCT
Organism: Clostridia bacterium; assembly: GCA_017530275.1. Next base: position 15,001 of record JAFXMP010000151.1, read on the forward strand.
TGCGGATATCCATGAAGCGCATGGCCATATCCATGAAGTCCGCTTCGGGATGCTCGTACAGCACCCACATGATTTTTGCCGCGTCCATGGCGCTGCCGCCGCCCAGGGCGATGATCACATCGGGCTGGAACAGGCGCATTTCCTCCGCCCCCGCTTTCGCGCAGGCCAGGGTGGGATCGGGCTCCACGTTGAAGAAGGTGGCATGCGCAATGCCCATTTGATCCAGCTTGTCGGTGATGGGCTTGGTGTTGCCATTGTGATAGAGGAAGTTATCGGTGACAATGAAGGCTTTTTTCTTGCCCATCACCGTTTTCAATTCATCCAGCGCCACCGGAAGGCAGCCTTTTTTGATATACACCTTTTCCGGAGCACGGAACCACAGCATATTTTCTCTCCTTTCGGCCACGGTCTTGATATTCAGCAGATGCTTCACTCCCACGTTTTCGGAAACGGAATTGCCGCCCCAGCTCCCGCAACCCAAGGTCAGGGACGGAGACAGCTTAAAATTATACAAATCGCCGATACCGCCCTGGGACGAAGGCGTATTCACAACGATGCGGCAGGTTTTCATCCGAGCGGAAAAGGCGTTCAGCACGTCCTGTTTCTTCTGCGGATTCAGGTAAATGGAGGCAGTGTGGCCGTATCCGCCGTCGGCAATCAGCCGATCCGCCTTGCCGAAGGCATCCTCCAAATCCCGCGCCCTGTACATGGCCAGCACGGGGCTGAGCTTTTCATGGGCAAATTCTTCGCTCAGCTCCACCGATTCCACTTCGCCGATCAGGATTTTTGCTTTCTCCGGCACGACGACGCCGGAAAGCTGGGCAATTTTATAGGCGCTCTGGCCCACGACTTTGGCGTTCAGCGCGCCGTTGATAATCATAGTTTTGCGAACCTTGTTCAGTTCATCTCCCTGAAGGAAATAGCAGCCCCGAGCAGCAAACTCGGCTTTCACTGCTTCATAAACGCCATCCAGCACGATCACGCTCTGTTCGGAAGCACAAATCATGCCGTTATCAAAGGTTTTGGAATGGATAATGCTGTTGACCGCCAGCACCACGTCCGCGCTGTCGTCGATCACGGCCGGCACATTTCCGGCGCCCACGCCCAGCGCGGGCTTTCCGCTGGAATAGGCGGCCTTCACCATGCCCGGGCCGCCGGTTGCCAGGATGATATCCGCTTCCTTCATCAGGGTATTGGTCATTTCCAGCGAGGGCTCGTCGATCCAGCCGATGATTCCCTCCGGCGCGCCGGCCTCTACCGCCGCTTCCAGCACCACCTTGGCCGCGGCGATCGTCGCGCCCTTGGCGCGGGGATGCGGGCTGAAAATGATGCCGTTGCGGGTTTTCAGCGCAATCAGCGCTTTGAATATGGCGGTGGAGGTGGGATTGGTGGTGGGGATGACCGCGGCAATCACGCCGATCGGCTCGGCAATCTTCATGATGCCATAGGCTGCGTCTTCTTCGATCACACCGCAGGTTTTGGTGCCCCGATAGGCGTTGTAAATATACTCGCTGGCATAGTGATTTTTGATCACCTTATCCTCCACTATGCCCATGCCCGTTTCCTGCACAGCCAGCTTGGCCAGCGGAATGCGGGCCTGATTGGCCGCCGTGGCCGCGGCCAGGAAGATCCGATCCACCCGCTCCTGCGGATAGGTCGAAAATGCTCTTTGCGCAGCGCGCACCCGTTCAATCGCGGCCTTCAGGCTTTCGGCGCTTTCGGTCAGCTCATACGATTTGTTTTCCATAGTGCTCTTCCTCCTGTTCCTCACTCTCCCGATTGACCATAAGATTCAAGTGCGCCATGGCCAGCGCCACATTCATCTGCTGCACCGTAACATGGGCAGGCACCCGAATATGACACGGAGCAAAATTCAAAATGGCAGTGATGCCGCTTGCCACCATTTGATCCGCGGCCTCCTGCGCCGCTGAGACCGGCACCGTTAATATGCCCAAACGCACATGATGCCGCCGGCAGAACGCATTGAGATTGCTCATGGCATAAATGCTCATATCGCCATGTTTGAACGGCACTTGCGAAGCATGATTATCAAAGGCTGCTGCAATCTCCAGACCGTATTCCTGAAATCCGTCATATTCCATGAGCGCGGTGCCCATTTTCCCCGCGCCGACGATCACGACGGATATCTTTTGGTGAATGCCCAGGGCCATTTCCAGATCTTGCTGCAATTTTCGCACAGGATAGCCAACCTTTGGCAGGCCCGCCCGGCTGATCGTTCCCAGATCCTTGCGAACCTGCACTTCACCCAAGCCCAGATTCCGAGCAATGACGGTGGCGGAAACCATATCCCCCTTGACCGCTCGGACATACTGTAAATACAGTGGAAGACGGCTCAGCGTGGCCTTGGAAAGCGTTGCGCTTTGCATCGTTTCATCCCCCTTTAACCTATTTTATTATATGGAAACCGCGGCCGCAGAGGAAATACCAAAAGCGCATATGTGCTATATATTTATCAATAATTTATGATCGATTCATGTACAAAAAAGACGCTTTGCCGCAGATTCTGACGGCAAAGCGTTTTGTGTGAACAATCAATTATTTTATGGACAGTACAGGCTGAAAGCATTTTCGCTTCGCTTGACAAAGCTCGGTAATAAACCGCTTATCCAAATCCGTCAGCCGATAATCCTTTTTATAGATCAGCATATCCTTATAGCTTCTATGATTGTCCGGGCATTCCCGCTGTACCAGATGCAGCCGCCGGAGCAGCCGTTCAGGCAGCGGCGATACCCACATAAAGGTCTGTATATTTTCAGCCAGCAAATCCATTTGACTTCCCCGCTCAAATACGAAGATCCTGCGCGGCACATCGGGCAATTCTTCATTGCGCACAACGGACAGCGGCAGGGAGGGCACATAAGGATCGGCGTGCGCGATTTGGATGAAGGGCTTGAGATCGTCAAAATGGATCACATCCATTTTCGCCAGCAGGCTGGCCTCGTGCATCACAAGCACATATTTGAATTCAGCGATCAGGTCATATTCCAGGTTCTTTTCTTCCAACATGGCTTTGAAGTACTTATCGTAATTCGCCGCATAGCGAATAATCCCTAAATTGTACCCCACGTCCTGAATATTTTTGATCGCCTGCAGGGCGTTGGCTTCATGGTAGTACAATTCCGCGTCATCCTCGGTCAAGGAACGGGAAAAGCTGGTAAAAGCATCGGAAATATAGCTGGCTCGTGGCGCCGACAAAGAAAATGTTTGCTTGGCAGGCATACCGAAAGTGTACATTCTTTCCATTTCGTTCACCTGCTCCAGAATCTTTCTGGCCTGCCCGATGAAGCGCTCCCCATCCGGCGTCAGCAGCATTCCCTTGGACGTGCGCCGAAAGAACACAATGCCCAGGTTGGCCTCCATTTCCTTGATGACCCGGCTCAAATTGGGCTGCGCCACGTGCAGCTCCTCTGCTGCTTTGTTGATGGAACCGTTTTCCGCAATGCTGACGACGTATTTCAGGTGCAGAATGTTCATGTGAGCCCTCCCAATCATGTAATGCCATGCTTCATCGCGGCCAAATTTCCTGTGGTTCCGAAGCGTTAGCGTCGATCTTGAACCAATGACCATTATAGCATATTGCTTGTTAAATTTCTATCAGGTGATTTTTATCGATAAGTTCTATTGGCCGTAAAAAGATGAAGAGCATAACTTTATACTGGCAAGCAATGCCATTCTTGCAGAATTGCGCATTGGCAAGCAATGCAATCCGGCCCGAATTGCCGGATGCTTGTTGGATGGCTCCGCCCCCAAGCCCCTGAAAACCAGAGCTTTAGCTCTGTGGTTGTGACGTTTGCCTGCGCCAAACGCCGCTGCGGTTCATGCCAAAATGAATAGAATGATCCTTGCGCTTATGCGCATTCATGTGAGAAATTCGGTTGATGGCACGGTGTTCTTTTCATTCTTGTGCGTTTAGGCTGTACATAATGCGGAGTTTTCGGACGATAGTCAGCATCGTTTGAGCGATGGAAGCGCTGTCAGATCGGAGCGACTGGTATTATTTCTGGTGAGCATCCGCCTTTCGCTTTTTTCGATCATAACCACAGCGCTTACGCTGGCCGGCAGGGGTTTGGGGGCGGAGCCTACCAACAAGCTTTTGCAGAAGTTATTAACTCTGCATTGCTTGCCACTACCATTTCTCTGCCTGGACCGCGTTTCATTTTGGACGGATCACAAATTTGTGATCCGTCCAATCGCAGCATTATTCTGCTGTTGTTGATTCATCTGAATCGACAACAGCGTTTTCCTTGCGCCACTTTTTCGCCGGTTCCCGCTTCCCGCATTCATCGCAGGTGTAAGGCCAGCCGATTTTCCATTCAAAGTATTCTTCCTTTGTAATAGTTCCCGCCTTCAGCTCCTGCTGATGATAAAGCCATTCCCGGAAGAATTCGTTCATCAGATTATTGTCAATCCACAAACCGCACGGAGAATGAGCTGGCCAGGAATCACCATCGTGATAATAGATGCTTGCATCATCCGTGGCTTCATAATCGTAATCGTTGAGTTCTGTTCGTTGCATCTGAAATGTATGAAACATACCCGGATGCTCTTCCTCCAACCAGAAAAACATCATCATCAATTCTTCGACATTCTGCCCAGTTACGTCCATCAGTGCCAGCGAATTGCAGTCCAAAACCTCCGCCATTGTCTTGAGAAGTTTGGGAGATGGCACACGATAGCCGGACTCATATTGCGCAATTCTCGGCGCTGCATTTTCGCCCAAACCGACCATAACGGCAAACTCCGGCTGGTTGTATCCGCGAAGTTTGCGGATGCGCTTTAGCTTCTCTCCGGTCTTCATGTGCTCCTCCGATCCTGATGTAAAGATGACTTGAGCAACTCACGATGAAAGCATTTATGCCTCCATAGGCATTATACAAACGAACCAAATTCTCGTCAAGAAAAATTTATCATATTTGCGAAATGCTTGTTGACAGACTTCTTTTGATGTGATAATATGTATTTAGCAAATATGCGAAACTACTTTTAAGGAGGTTATTACCGAACGCATGCGCTACACCATCCCCCAAGAAATGGACTACGACTATCTCAAGGACCTGATCGCTTCCGGCTATGAGCCCTTCGATTGGGCATCTGTCTATGACTATCCGCCTGACATTCCACCACCTGAATTGGTGGAAGCCTGGGAGAAAATCTGGTCGGCATACGATACATTTCACGGTGTCATCGAACGAAAGATCGGCAACACCTGGTACACGATCCTGACTGATTGTGACGGCAAAGAAAGCCTGGTTGATAAGGTCAAACGCCTGATCTTCTCTGAACCTTTACCCCGTATGGAGGCTATTCCCAGATGACGAATTCCCTGAACTATGGTATGATTCCTATGAGCACTACGGTACTGCCGGCTGATTCCCGAAAGGAGGAAAATGATTTGAATCAGCAGCAGATCACCGCGTTATATTGCAGACTCAGCAACGAAGACGACCTGGATGGAGAGTCCAACTCCATCCAAAACCAGCGAGCCCTGCTCCAGAAGTATGCTGATGATCACGGCTTTACCCACACGAGATTCTTCGTGGACGACGGCTATACTGGCACCAACTTCAACCGTCCGGCGATGCAGGAACTGCTCTCCCTGGTGGAAGCGGGGCAGGTCGGCACGATCATTGTGAAGGACATGAGCCGCTTTGGCAGAGACTATCTGCAAGTGGGGCACTACACAGAGATCGTGTTTCCCAGCATGAATGTGCGATTCATCGCCGTGAATGATGGCGTGGATTCCGAACATGGCGACAGTGATTTTACCCCGGTCCGCAACCTGTTCAACGACTTCTATGCCAAGGATACCAGCCGGAAAGTGCGCGCCGTCATCAAGGCCAAGGGCATGCGCGGCGAGCATCTCAACCGCCCGCCTTACGGATACCTGGAAGATCCGATGCGAAAAGGACACTGGATCATCGATCCGGAAACTGCGCCGGTGGTAAGACGAATCTTTGACCTGGCAATGCAGGGAAAAGGCCCGGAGAGCATTGCCTCGAGCCTGGAGAAAGAAAGAATCCTGATGCCCACTGCCGAGTATAATCAACGGCATGAAAAGCCAATGCCGGCTCATCCGTATCACTGGTCTGATGCCACGGTTGGTGCGATACTCGAACGGATCGAGTATACCGGCTGCACCTGCAACTTCAAGACGTATTCCAAATCCTATAAGCTGAAGAAGCGCATCCCCAACAAGCCGGAGGACATGGTGATTACGGAAAACACGCAGGAAGCTATCGTTCCAAAGGAGCTATGGGATAGGGTGCAGGAGCTTCGTCAGCAGCGGCATCGCAGCATCCAGCGAGCAGAACGGGAAGGCATGTTTGCCGGTATCACCTACTGCGCGGACTGCGGAAAGCGGATGCACTTTGCCACCTGCAAGAGCTTTGAAGGGAAGCAGGATCATTACAGGTGTTCCAGCTATAAAGATAATCGTGGCGAATGCACATGTCACTACATCCGAGAGGAAGTATTGCGGGACATCGTGCTGGAACGCATTCGCGCTGTGACCGCCTACGTCCGGGAAGATGCTGAGGGCTTTCAGCAGGAGTGGATGCAATCCACCCGCAAAGCGCAGGACAGCAGCATCCAGCAGAACCGGAAGCAACTGGCTCAGGCGAAGAAACGCTTGGACGACATTGACAAACTGATCTCCCGCCTGTACGAAGATCACGTTCTCGGAACGCTCTCCGATGAACGTTATCAGAAAATGTTGGCGGATTATGAAGAAGAGCAGGAGCGGCTCAAGACTGAAATCACCGTCATGGAGGAACTGATCGAACAGCAGCGCGAGGACAGTGACAACTACGACCGCTTCGCAGCGCTGGTAGAAAAGTATGTGGACATCCCCGAGCTGACCACAGCCATCGTGAACGAATTTGTAAAAAAGATCATCGTCCACGAAGCGGACAAGTCCTCCGGGCACCGCAGGCAGACGGTGGAAATCGTCTTCAACTTCGTCGGCCAGATCGAAATCCCCATCCTGACTGAGCCAATCACTCTGGAAGCATCCCCAAAGCAAAGGAAAACCGCGTAGCCACTTCGACTACGCGGTCTCCCCAAGGATTAGTTCCTTATGAACGATAACCCTTGATGTTGCAGGGTTTTCTCAAAGCAGCTCCGACGGGATTCGAACCCGTGTTTTCGCCTTGAGAGGGCGGCGTCCTAGGCCTCTAGACAACGGAGCCAAAGATAAAAAAAGCTGGGGAACTAGGATTCGAACCTAGACAATACGAGTCAGAGTCGCAGGTGCTGCCGTTACACCATTCCCCATCACGCAGTTTTTCAACTGCGAGAGTCATTGTAGCAAAACAGGATATAATTGTCAAGGATTATTTTTTTAACTCTTTGACCGCTTTGATGAGGGCGTCCACGTGGGAATCCGGCGTGCACCAGGAGGTGCAGACGCGGACGGCCGTGGAGCTGTCATTCACGCGCTCCCAGGGGGAGAAGATAAAGCTTTCCTCCAGCGTCTCAAGCTGCTCATCCGTAAAGATGGGGAAGAGCTGGTTGGTGGGGGAATCCACCAGGAGCGGGATGCCGGCCTTGAGCAGGGCGGCGCGGATCCGATCCGCCTGGATGACCGCCTTTTTCGCCAGGTCAAAATACAGGTTGTTCTTCATCAGCTCTGAGAACTGGATGCCGATCAGCCGGCCCTTGGCGAGCATGGCGCCGGCGCGCTTCATCATGTAGCGGAAATCCTTTTTCAGCGCCGGGTTGTTGATGACCACCGCTTCTCCCAGCAGGGCGCCCTGCTTGGTGCCGCCAACGGTGAAGACGTCGGTGTATTTGGGCAGGTCCGCGGGGGTGATATTGGTGAAGGGCGTGGAGAGGCCGTAGCCCAGGCGCGCGCCGTCCACATAGAGATAGATGCCGCTGGACCTGCAGGCTTTGTACAGGTCCCTCAGCTCGGTGAGGTTATACACCGTGCCGTATTCGGTGGAGAGGGAAACATAGACCATGCCGGGGCGGACGGTGTGCTCATCGTCCTCCTGCAGGGCTGTGATGACGCGGACCTGGGCGGCGGTGATCTTGCCGTCCTTGTGCGTGAGGCCCATCACCTTGTGGCCGGTGGCCTCGATGGCGCCGGTCTCATGCTGGTTGATGTGGCCGGAGACGGGGCAGAGCACGCCCTCGTAGGGACGGAGGATCGAAGAGATCACGACCGAGTTGGTCTGCGTGCCGCCGACCAGGAAATGCACGTCCGAATCCGGGCAGGAGAAAACGCGGCGGATCTCCGCGGCAGCCTCCTCACAGAAGGGATCGCGGCCGTAGCCGGGCGTCTGCTGCTCGTTGACTTCCGCGAGCTTCTTCAGGATATTCGGGTGACAGCCCTCCAGGTAATCCGATGCAAGATTGATCATGGGTACTCCTTCAGGAAAAGAAAAATTGATACGAAAGCCCTTTTGAGGTCAGCTCAGGCGGGCGAGGCCGTCCTTCACGCGGCGGAGGGTCTCTTCCTTGCCCAGCAGCCAGGCGATCTCGATGGCGCCGCCGGGGGTGTTCGCCTGCCCGCTGATGGCGATGCGCAGCGGCCAGAGCACCGCGCCGTTCTTTTTGCCGGCGGCGGCGATGGCGGCCATCACGGTGTCATGGATCGCGTTTTCGGACCAGTCCTCAATGCCCTCGAGCACGGGCAGGATCATCTCCAGATTCTCTTTGGAGACGGCGGCATCGGTCTTCATCTTCTTGTGGGTGTACAGCTCCACGTCATAATCCGGGAGCTGCCCCAGGAAAGAGACCATTTCCGGCACGCGGCTGAAGATCTCGGTGCGGTCCTGCATGAGCTGGGCCAGGCGCGGATAGTTGATGCCCTTGCCGGCCAGCACCCGGTCGAACCAGGGGGTGACCTTTTCCAGATAGGCTTCGGGACTCATCTTCCGGATATACTCAGCGTTGAACCAGGTGAGCTTGTTGATATCGAAGATCCCAGGGGACTTCTTGATCCGGCGGACATCGAAGGCTTTGATCAGCTCATCCATGGTGAAGAGCTCCTGCTCCGTGCCGGGGTTCCAGCCGACCAGCGCCAGATAGTTGACGATGGCTTCAGTCAGGTAGCCCTTGTCGATGAAGTCGGAATAGAAGGCGTCGCCGTCGCGCTTGGAGAGCTTGCGGTGCTCGTCCCGCATGACGGGGGGCAGATGGATGTACTGCGGGATCTCCCAGCCGAAGGCTTCATAGAGCAGATTGTACTTCGGGGTGGAGGACAGGTATTCCAGACCGCGCATGACGTGGGTGATGCCCATCAGGTGGTCGTCAATGACGTTGGCGAAGTTATAGGTGGGCATGCCGTCCTGCTTGATGAGGACCATGTCGTCCAGGGAGTCATTCGGGAAGGTCATTTCGCCGAAGACGAGGTCCGTGTAGGTGCTCTCACCCTCTGTGGGGGCGTTCAGCCGGATGACGTAGGGGACGCCGGCATCCAGCCTGGCCTGGACTTCTTCCTTCGAGAGGGACAGGCAGTGCTTGTCATACTTGAAGACTTCTCCGCGAGCTTCCGCGGCGGCGCGGCGCTCCTCCAGCTCCTCCTTGGTGCAGAAGCAGTAGTAGGCGGCGCCCTTTTCGACCAGCTGCTTCGCGTAGGGCAGATAGAGGTCCTTACGCTCTGACTGGATGTAGGGGCCGTAATCGCCGCCGACGTCGGGGCCTTCATCCCAGGTCATGCCGCAGCCGCGCAGGGTGTCATAGATCACCTCGGTGGCGCCGGGAACATAGCGCTCCAGGTCCGTATCCTCGATACGGAGAATGAAGGTACCGTTGTTCTGGCGGGCAAAACAGTAGGCGTAAAGTGCTGTGCGCAGACCGCCGAGATGCATGAAGCCGGTCGGGCTGGGCGCGAAACGGGTACGAACTGTCATGATATATTCCTCCTGTGAACGGGAAAAAATCTCAGATCATCTGGTTTGTCTGGCGAAGGTGTCCTTCAGGCCGACGGTGCGGTTGAAGACGGGGAGCTCCGGCGTGCTGTCCGGATCCTTGCAGAAGTAGCCGGTGCGAAGGAACTGGAAGGAGCTGCCGGTCTCGGCGTCGGCCAGGCACTTTTCGGCATAGCCGCGGCGGACGGTCAGGCTGTCCGGATTCAGGCGGGAGATGAAGTCCTTCTTGTCGGCGCCTTCCTCTTCCTCGTCCCCGAGGTCATCCACGAGGAGCGGCTCATAGAGGCGGGCTTCGACCGGGATGCTTCCCTCAGCGGGGACCCAGTGCAGCGTTTTGCCCTTGATCTTCCTGTCGGCGCCTTCGCTGCCGGAGAAGGAATCCAGGTCGACGGTGCAGCGGACTTCGGTGACATTGCCGTTTTCATCCTTGACGCAGTCATCGCAGCGGACGATGTAGGCCCCCTTCAGGCGGACCTCATTGCCGGGGAACATGCGCTGGTACTTTTTGACCGGGACCTCCATGAAGTCGTCCCGCTCGATCCAGATCTCCCGGGAGAAGGGAAGCTCGCGGACGCCCATTTCCGGATGGTCCGGATGGTTTTCCAGCGTGACGGTCTTCGTTTCGCCATCGGGCCAGTTGGTCAGAACGACCTTGAGCGGGTCCAGCACGGCCATGACGCGGGGCGCGGTATTGCCCAGGTCATCGCGCACACAGTGCTCCAGCACGGCAAAATCAACGACGGAATCCGCCTTGCTCATGCCGATGAGATCCACAAAATTGCGGATGGAGGCGGGGGTGTAGCCCCGGCGGCGCATGGCGCTCAGGGTGGGCATGCGGGGATCGTCCCAGCCGGCCACATAATGGCCTTCCACCAGCTGGCGGAGATAGCGCTTGCTCATGACGGTGCGCGTCATGTTCAGGCGGGAGAACTCGATCTGCCGCGGACGCGCGGGCAGGAGGTTCGCGCTCTTTTCCACCACCCAGTCATACAGGGGACGGTGGATCTCATACTCCAGGGAACACATGGAGTGGCTGATGCCTTCCAGGGCGTCGCCGATGGGATGGGCAAAGTCGTACATCGGGTAGATGCACCACTTGCTGCCGGTGCGCCAGTGCTCCTTGTACAGGATGCGGTACATGGCCGGGTCGCGCATGACGATGTTGGGGGAGGCCATGTCGATCTTCGCGCGGAGGGTCAGGCTGCCTTCCGGGAACTCGCCGGCGCGCATGCGGCGGAAAAGATCCAGGCTTTCCTCAGCGGGGCGGTCCCGCCAGGGGCTGTTCTTTCCGGGCTCGGTGAGGGTGCCGCGGTATTCGCGCATCTCGTCCTTGCTCAGCTCGTCCACATAGGCCAGGCCGCGGCGGATCCAGTCCTCGGCGATCTCATAGCACTTGTCATAGTAATCGGAGGCATAGAACTCCCCGCCGGTCCAGTGGAAGCCGAGCCAGTGGATGTCCTTTTTGATCGCGTTGACGTATTCCGTGTCCTCTTTGGCGGGGTTGGTGTCGTCAAAGCGCAGATTGCATTTGCCGCCGTATTTCTCCGCCGTCAGGAAGTCCATGATCAGGGCCTTGCAGTGGCCGATGTGCATGTATCCGTTCGGTTCCGGAGGGAAACGGGTATGTATTTCGGTATAACGGCCTTCAGCCAGGTCCTGATCGATCGAGTCCCAGATAAAATTGGAGCGGGAGGCTGCCTCTTCCATAGGATTAACCGTCCTTTCACAGGGCCGAGTTTCGTCAGCCCGATTAAATTTTATTATATAGGAAAGGGAAGAAGGGGTCAAGGATTTCCGAAAGGAGGG
>JAFXMP010000152.1 GCA_017530275.1 Clostridia bacterium
CATGCCCATCTTTTGGCGCACTTTATTGATATCGCACTTTTTATCCGTTATCTCTGTATCGTCCATCCACACTTTCCCGGAGGTGGGCTTTTCCATTTGGTTGATGCAGCGCAAAAGCGTACTTTTACCGGTGCCTGAAGGGCCGATGACGGAAATCACGTCGCCGTCGTGGATTTCCACGCTGACATCTTTCAAGGGGGTCGCATTGGGATATTCCTTTTTCAAATGCTCGATCTTAATCATGGATGTTCACCTCTTTCAGGATTCGGTCGCGCTTGCGCTTTTTGGGATCAATGCTGATGCGTATACGGCTGACGGCGAAGCTGAACAGCCCTTCCAGTACAAAGTAGATCACGGTCACGGCAATCAAAGGGAAGAAGGCTTCGTATGTGCGGCTGCGAACGATATCGCCCATCTTGGTCAAATCCTGCACTGCGATATAGCCCACGATCGCCGTTGCCTTGATGAGACCCACGATTTCGCCCTGATAGGCGGGCAGCACATGGGGAATGGCCTGGGGCAGAATGATCTTAAAGAAGGTATGGCGGTTGCTGTGGCCCAGGGCGTAAGCCGCTTCATACTGGCCCCGATCAATGGTGCCAACGCCCATCTTAAGGAGGCTAAATACCGCCGCGCCGAAGGTGAGCGTGAAGCCGATCACCGCCACGGCAATGCCGCTGATCGCCACGGAACCAAAGATGATGTAATACAGGATCATCAGCAGCACCACCATGGGCGTGCCCGTTACCAGCCATATGCTGAAGCGGGTGGCGCCATTGGCGGCCAGATTCCCGTTCCTGCACAGCATGAACACCACAAAGCCCAGGATCGTACCGAACAGGATGGAAAGCAGGGTGATCAGCATGGTGTTGCCGATACCCTCCAGGAACAGCTTCCAGCGGTTTTCCCGGAGGAAGGTCTTGTTGAAGCTGGCTTTGATGCTCTCCCAGAAGGATTCTGTCTGGCCGGAAGCGGTTGTCGAAGCTGCCGCCGGAGCTTCCGCTTTCAGCACCATCATCACGGTGCCGCCGGAATAGTTGGGATCGGAGAAATAGACGCTTTCCGCCCGCTCGGCGGTGATGGTGATGCCCGCGCACCCGATGTCGCTCTTTTCGCTCTGCACGGAGGGCAATATACCGGAAAAGTTCATGTCCTCGATTTCCAGTCCATAGCCGCAGGCCTCGCAGAAACGAACGATGATATCGATATCATAGCCCACGATCTCATTATTTTTGATGTAACTGAAAGGCTCATAGAGGGCCTCCGTAGCCAAATGCAAGGTGCCGTTGACGGCGGGGAAGGATTTGTAATCTAACAGGGTCTTATCCGCGTCGTTCTGGCTGAACCACCGCCGGTCAATTTCCGCCAGCGTACCGTCGGCCCGAATCGTTTTCAGATATTCGTTCATCTGATCCCGCAGCTTCGCGCCTTCCTCTGTCTTGGCAAACACATAGCCAAATTCAAAGCTGTCCAGGTATTCAGGCACATAGGTCAGCTTGTCGTTCTCCTGTATCTGTACCTTAGCTACCGGCTCGTCGGCGGCAAAGCTGACAATTTTGCCGGTGGTGAGGGCGTTGATCAGGTCAGCCTTATTATTGTAATAGGTCAAAGTTGCTTCCGGCAGCCTCGCGGCGATCATGGCGTCGAAGGATTGGCCGGTTTGTACGCCGATATTCCGGCCGTTCAACTCGTCCAGGGTTTTGTATACGCCCTCAGCAGCGGTGACAGGCGCGGTTTCCGCTTTCAGCACCGCCATCACGGTGCCGCCGGTAAAATTCGGTTCAGAGAACAGCACGCTTTCCGCGCGCTCGGCGGTGATGGTGATGCCGGAACCGCCGAAATCGCATTTTCCCGTATACACCGCGGGCAGCACGGCGTCGAAGCTCATGTCCACAATTTCCAGACCATAGCCATAAGCCTGGCAGAAGCGCACGGCGATATCAATATCATAGCCTACGATCTCACCGTTCAGGATATAGGTAAAGGGCTCGTAAAGCGCCTCAGTGGCCATGCGCAGCGTGCCGTTAGGGGCTGGGAAAGCCTTGTAATCCGGCAGCGTCTTTTGCGTATCGTCTTCGCTGAACCACTTTGTCTCGATCTGCGCCATGGTGCCGTCCTGTCTGATCGTGCGCAGATATTCGCTGAACTGATCGCGCAGCGCCTGGCCCGCTTCCGTCTTGGGGAACACATAGGCGAACTCAAAGTTTTCCATGTATTCCGGAATATAGGTCAATCTGTCTTCCTGCTGCATCTCCACTTTTACGACAGGCTCATCCACCGTGTAACCATCGATTTTATAAGTCAGCAGGGCGCTGACCAGGTCAGCCTTCGTATTGAAATAGGACACTTCCGCATCGGGCAGCTGTTCAAACACCACTTTGTCAAAGCTGGTGCCGGTCTGCACGCCGATGCGCTTGCCGTTCAGTTGAGAAAGGGACGTATATTCAGCTGTTGAAGCGCTATTTTGTCCTTGCCCGTCAGAACGCACCATGGCGGCGATTTGCACCTCGAACAGTGCATCGGAAAAAGGAATGGCCTGGTCCTTTTCTTCCGTGTAAAAAAGATTTGACATGATGCAGTCGATGCTGCCCGCCTCGGCGGCGGGGACGATATCGCCAAAATCGTACACCTTTAATTCCAGTTCCGCCCCAAGCCATCCGGCAAACCGATTGGCCAGCTCAATATCGTATCCCGCCAATTCTGTTCCGACAAAATACGAATAGGGCATCACTGAGCCTGTTGTGCCAACGCGCAGCTTAAAGGCTGGGTTTTCTGCCCGGGGGATATTATCAGGCATGGCATCCTCGGAACGAATCACCCAGCGGTCATACATATCGTCCAGCGTACCGTCCGCCTTAAGTTCCGCTATGAAGGCATTCAGTTTTCCTTTTAGATCGGGAATCGTCGAAACGGGCGAAATACCTACGGCAATTTTCGCTGAAATATAATTCTCATCCAGCAGGCGAACGCCGGTAAATCCATTTTGAATGGCAAATTCCATTTTTGTCCGCGCGCTCACGCAGGCGTCCATTCGGCCTTTGGCTACGTCCATATATGCCAAAACAATATCGGTGTAAGGAACCAGTTTCGCATTCGGATAATCCCGCGCCAACGCTTCTTCCGCGGGCGTATCTAATCCAACAGCGATATTGACCCCAGGCTGAGCAAGCATCGACAAAGAAGTAATAGGCTGCTTTTCTATGGAGCCCTGACCAACCGTTTCCAACTGATCAGGCAGAACCCCGGCCTGACTTCCGTCCGTCAAAACTGCCAGCACCACGCCTCCGGAGCTGGTAGGATCGGAAAAGAGCACCTGTCC
>JAFXMP010000153.1 GCA_017530275.1 Clostridia bacterium
GAACTGGTGATGCTCCCGAAGCCGCCCGCTCTGGGGATTCTCATAGCGGAAAATGGGGGCGTTCAGATAATACACCTTGCAGGGCAGCGCCTCCTGGAACAAGTGGTTTTCGATGAAAGCGCGCACGGCCCCGGCGGTGCCTTCGGGCTTTAAGGTAATGGACCGGTCGCCCTTGTCCTTGAAGGTGTACATTTCCTTCTGCACGATGTCCGTGGTGTCGCCCACGCCGCGCAGGAAAAGCTCGGTATGCTCGAAAACGGGGGTCCTGATTTCCCGGTAGCCCGCCAGCTTCGCGGCCTCCCGTTCCTTCTGTTCGATCCACTGCCACAGGTACGCGTCCTGGGGAAGCATGTCCCTTGTGCCCTTGGGCGCTTGCGTCAACATTTTGATTTATCCTCCTTGCTGTTCAGTGATTCATTTAGAGAGTTGAGAGTGGAGATTTATATGGTTTTCATTGCCGTTGCCGAAATAGCATCGCGCAGACAAATGAAACTCCACACTCCAGGCTCCAAACTCCACACTCCAAAAAAGAAACGCCCATGCAAACGCATGGGACGAAGAAAACCTTCGCGGTGCCACCCTGCTTGCGTTTTGGAGAGGAGCTTTCCCCCAGGCCCCCTTCCGAGAAAGCCATAAGGGAAATGTAAATCAGCACATTTCCTGTTCCCCTTAAAACGTCTCTCCATCTACGCCGCTTTTGCCCGATAACGCGGGGATGCGCCCGGAATGCTCCGGGAAGGCTCGGGGGTGTCTCCTTCGCCTGGACGGCGCGCGTCTTTCAGCCGATGAACGCGCTCTCTTTGTCCGCCCGACGGCAAAGCTGTTCCCGTCATGGCCCAAGCAGTATTATAAAAGGGAAGCGCCCTGCTGTCAACATCATTCCACTATTTTAGCAGGGGAAGCAGGCGTCTTGCTTACAGACTTCGTTAAAAAGGCGCCTTTCTCGGAGAGGTTCCCCCAGAAAATCCCCATTATTTCGTGATAAAAAGGATGCCCAAGGTGCCCGGCCCGCAGTGGCAGGATACGGTGCAGCCTGCGTTGGTCTCGTAAATGTTCTGGAATTCCGCGTATTTGCGGATGGTTTCCCGGGCGATTAACACCGCGCCATCCGGTACCGGGGTATGGGTGATGAAAACGCGGTCCAGCCGCAGGTCCTTGCGGTCCTTGAGCATATCCTTCACATACTTTTCCACACACTTATCGAAATTGCCCCGGTATTTTTCCACCACGCCCATGGCGCCGTCACGGACGGCGATGCAGGGCTTGATTTTCAGCAGCTTGCTCCCCAGCAGTGTAACGGCGGAGCAGCGGCCGCCTTTTTGCATATAGTCCAACCTGTCCATGATGAAGCTGGCGCTGACCCGGCCCCGCATGGCGTTGAGCTGGGAGCAGATTTCCATGGCGCTCAGGCCCTGAGCGGCCAGCTGAGCCGCCTCGATCACCAAATGTCCTTGGCCGGTGGACAGGTTCATGCTGTCCACTACGTGAACATTGGGATAATTCGCCGCGGCGATGGTGGCGTTCTGGTAACAGGCGGAGAACAGGGACCCGATGGTGATGTGGATCACCGCGTCATACTTGGGGGACAATTCTCCAAACAGGGCGCGGTAGCTGTCCACATTCACGGCGGAGGTGCTGCACAGAGCGCCGCCTCCGTCCACATGATGGAAGATGATTTCCGGGTTGATATCCACGCCGTCCTGATACACTTGCCCGTCCTTGATCACGGTCAGGGGTGTGAGGGTGATATCGTATTGGGAAAGCAGCTCGGGCGATAAATCGCAGGTGCTGTCCGCGGTGACTTTAATGTTCATAAGCGTCTCCTTTGACGATCCATTATTGTGAAAAAGGGCCCCTTTTGCGGGACCCTTTCATTCTATCACAAACTGCCGCGTTTGTCATCCATTGTTTTCCTGTTTTTGCCGGGCGCGGCGCTGTTTGACGGTTTGACGCAGCCAGTAAGCGCCGATCAGCATCCAAGCCCCCACCAGAGAAGCCAGCAGCGCAACGGCGGTGCTGGGCAATTCGCCAAGCTGGGCCTTGCCGCTGCCCGCGCCGCCCGCCTGATTGCCGATCTGGTCCAGGCGGTACAGGGAATTGATCTGGCCGTAAAGAGATTCAATGAAAGCGTCATCCACCGTCTTTTTCCGGCGCACGGATTTGGCCACTTCCTCGATCAGCTGACCGGCGGCATCTCGCAGGGAGGCGGAGCCGTTGAACACCGGAGTGACGAAGGTGTTGGCGGTGTTCGCCATGAGCAGCTCCGCCGCGTCCAGCTTGACGGAGTAATACTTTTCGTTGTCCTCACCCTTGCGGCTCAAGTAATCCTGATATTCGGCGGTCTGCTGGGCTTTCAGGGTCACAGGCACGTAGCCCTCGGTGAGGGCGTAGCCCACCTGCACGTCATTGCTGAGCAGGTATTGGGCGAACAGCCAGCTCGCCAGCACCTCCTGGGGGTCCTCCTTGTTAAAGACGCACACGGAGGGGCCCTGGCTGATCATCACGGGATGCTCGGGATCGAACTGGGGAATGGGCCGCACAACGATCTCAAAATCCACCACCTGATCGGCGGCGATATCCATATTAGGGGCGTGGGGACCCATCCAGGTGGCCCCGGCGGTGGAATCCGCCGCGAAAACGCACTGGCCCGCATTCAGGAAGTTGCCGGGATAGCCGGAGATTTTGAAGGTGGAGAAAGCGCCGGCCTGCACGTGATCCCGCACGGTATAAAGCAGGTCCTTGGTGGTATCGTTGAAGATCAGGATTTCCCCCGCAGCGGTGGAATAGGGGGCGTCCTTCTGCTTGAGCATCTGGATCATCATATTGTCGGTGGACTTATAGATGAAGGGGATCATGGTTTTCTGGCCGTTCAGCAGGTAATTGCCGTCCTCGCCTTTCTGCGCGGCGGCGTCGGACACCTCCCACACGAAATCCCAGGTGAGCACGTCGGGCACCGTATAGCCGAGCTTCTCGACGAAGGTTTTGTTGATATACAATGCTTCCGTGGAGCGCATAAAGGGGATGGCTACGGTCTGCCCGCCGATCTTGCACTCCTCTAAGAACTGAGGCACCATTTCGGCAAGGGTGGGGCTGTCAAAGCGCATCTCGCTGCCGCCCAGACCGTATTTGGCATCGGCAAACAGCTCGTCCAGGGGGGCGATCACGTTGCTGCCCGTCAGGTAGGTGGCAATGTGGTCGGGATAGGTAATGCACACGTTGGGCGTGGTGTTGGTGGCGATGTTGGTGACCACGTCGTTGTAAATGCGGCCGTAATCGGTGTACAGGCGCATGTTCACATGGATATTGGGATACAGGGCGTGGAAGCTCTCCAGCGCCTTTTCATACACGGCGGTCTGGGATCGGTTGGTATCGTTCTTGGCCCAGAAGGTGATTTCATATTCCCGGCCGGTGTCGAAGCTCTCGGGCACGGCGAAGGCGCTGGAATCCTGGGAGCCGTGGCAGCCCGTCATGGTGAGGCACAGGGACAGGAGCAGGGCAAACACCAGGAAAAACTTGATCTTTTTCATCCCTTCGTACCTCCCCGGGAGACCCCCGCCATGACTTTTTTGCGGAAAATCAGGAACAGCACGATCAGTGGCACGGAAATGACCACCACCGCCGCCATCATGGCGGGAATGTTTTCCCGGCCGAATCCGTTTTCCCTGATTTCCTGAATGCCGTTGGAAACCAGGTAGTAATTGGGGTTATCGGTGATCAGGCGGGGCCACACGTAGGAATTCCAGCATTCGATCACTTTGAGGATCACGATGGTGACAAGCGTGGGCTTGCTGATAGGGATCATCACCCGCGTCAGGTATTTGAAATCCGAAGTGCCGTCCACCCGGGCGGCCTTGTACAGTTCGTCCGGTATCTGTTCAAAATTCTCCTTGAGCAAGTAGATATAGAACACGCTGGTCACCGAGGGCAGGATGAGGCCCGTGAAGGTGTTGCGCAGTTTCAGGTTCGTGATGGTAACGAAATTGGTGATGACCACCAATTCATTGGGGATCATCATGAGGGACAGGAACAGAGTGAATGCGATGCCTTTTCCCGGGAAATCCAGCCGGGCAAAGGCGAAGGCCGCCGGGATGATCACCGCCATCATGAGCCCCGTGGTGATCGCGGTATAAATGATGGTATTCATGAAATACCGGCCCAGGGACACGGTGGTGAAAGCGTCCTGATAGTTTTGCAGGGTGGGGGCCAGGGTAAAGAACCGGGGAATGTACTCGCCGTTATAGGAACTGTAGCTCTTGACGGATGTGAGGAGCATCCAGTAGAAGGGGAACAGGACCATTAAGGCCCAGACCGTCAAAAGCACGTAGTCCGCCGCTGTGAAAGCCCGCTTGCGGGAAGCGGCGCGGCGTTCGATTTTGTCAAAATCCATCTTTTTTTCCATTGCGCCCGCCCCCTCAGTAATGCACGCTCTTCTTGCTGATCATCAGGTTGATGCAGGTGATGGTCAGCACGATGGCGAACAGGATCAGCGCGGCGGCAGAAGCGAAGGAGGGATAGCCGCCGCTGTTGCCGTACAGCATATCGTACACGTAGCCCACGATGGTATTCATGCCGGCGGCGTTCAGGTCGGTGCCGAAGAGGGCGATGGCGTCGCTGTACGCCTTGAAAGCCCCGATGAAGCCCGTGATCACCAGATAGAAGATCATGGGGGAGATCATGGGCAGGGTGATTTTATAGAAGATGCGGAAGGACTTGGTGCCGTCCATCTTGGCCGCGCTGTAGTATTCCGGGTTCACGGAGGCCAGGGCGCTGGTCAGGATCAGGATTTTGAAGGGCATGACCACCCAGATGGTATAGAAGCACAGCACGAACATTTTCGCCCAGTAGGGGCCGTCGATAAAGTCCACGCTCTGGCCGCCGAACCACTGGATCATCAGGTTGATGAGGCCGTCGGTGTAGGCGGTTTTCTTGAACAGGATCATGAACACCAGGCCTACGGCTAAGGTGTTGGTGACGTAGGGCAGGAAATACACGGTCTGGTACAGGTTGCGAAGCGGCTTGATGGCGTTGAGGCCCAGGGAAATGCCCAGGGCGATCAGCGTGGACAGGGGCACCGTGATGATCACCAGCAGGAAAGTGTTTTTCACCGCCTGGAGGAAATAGGGGTCCCTGAGTACGTAGGAATAATTGTACAGTCCCACGCCGAAATAGGTCTGGCTGGCGGAATTGTACCCTTCCTCAAAGGAATACACCAGTACGTCGATCAGTGGGTACACCATGAACGCGCCCAGGAACAGCATGGCCGGCAGCAGGTACAGCCAGCCCTTCATACTTCTTTTTTTCATGGCTGCCCTCCGTTAATCGGCATTCACGGGGATGCGTTCTTCCGTGTCCGCCTTGAACAGGAACACCTTGTCCGGCATGAGGCTGAACCGCACGGTGGGCGCTTCCTTGTTCACCTTGTTCCGGGCGGGGATGATGGAACGGATTTGTACATTCCGGCTGGCGGGATGGGTGGAAACCACGCTGGTATCCCGGCCCATGACCTCCACGCGCTTGAGCTGCACTTCCATCGGCCCCTGCTCGTCCAGGATGAAACCTTCGGGCCGGATGCCCACGGCCACCTTCTGATCCGAAACGCCCTTCACGGAAAGCACGGCCTGATCCGCCAGGTACAGCTTCCCGTTTTTCACGCTGCCGTCGAACACATTGATGGGCGGAACGCCAAGAAACGTGGCCACGAACAGGTTCACGGGATCGTCATAGACCTCCTGAGGCGCGCCGATCTGCTGCAGGATGCCCGCCTTCATGACCACGATCATATCCGAAATGCTCATGGCCTCGTCCTGGTCGTGGGTGACGAAAATGGTGGTGATGCCCGTTTCCTGCTGGATGCGGCGGATCTCCTCACGGGTCTGCAAGCGAAGCCGGGCGTCTAAGTTGGACAGCGGCTCGTCCAGCAAAAGCACCCTGGGCATTTTCACCAGCGCCCGGGCGATGGCCACGCGCTGCTGCTGGCCGCCGGACATTTCGCTGGGCTTGCGGTCCAGCAATCCGTCGATCTGCACCAGCTTTGCGGCGGTTTTCGCCCGCTGGATCATCTGGGGCTTGGAGGGCCGGTCCGGGCCTTTGATATTCTGCAGGGGGAACATGATGTTTTCCAGCACCGTCAGATGGGGGTACAGGGCGTAGTTCTGAAACACCAGGCCCACGCCCCGGTTTTCCGGGGGCAGGCGGGTCACGTCGTCGTCCCCGAAGAGGATCCTGCCGCTGGTGGGCGCTTCCAGGCCGGAAATCAGGTTCAGGGTGGTGCTCTTTCCGCAGCCGGAGGGGCCCAGCAGGCCGATGAGCTTGCCATCGGGGATTTCAAAATCAAAATCGTTCACCGCGATCACATCGTCGCCCTTTTTGCTGCGGCTGGGGAATCGCTTGGTCAGGTGTTGGAGCACGACTTTCATGGCAATCCTTCCCTTACAATGTTTTCATTTTTCTTGGATGTCCGCCTTTATTGTATTTCCGCGGCTTGCGCTTGTCAATACATAACTACTGAAAGAAAATAGATGCAGCGTTGATCTGTACCATGATTCCTGATATAATAGCGTCATCGTTGAAGCGGCTTCCAGCACTGCGGCAGATGGATTATCAGTGACATCGGGGTATTGAATTGGATGCGGAAGAAGCCGGGGGAGACTGCGGAGGAACCTGGCAGTCAACGCAGCAATCATAGGATTGCTGACATTATTCAGGCCACATGCAGGCAAAACGCAACAAATGGGGAGGTATCTGTTATGGATTCTTTTCTGTTTTCACTGTCCACCCGCATCATCGCGGATGAAAGCGTTTCTGCCGTTCGTCACGCGGCGGATATTCTGCGCCGGGACATGGGAGCATGCCTTACGGGCGCCGGACCGGAAAACATGATCCGGGTTTTGATCGATCCTGCTCTGCCGGAGGAAACATATAAAGCACAAGTGACTGAAGAAGCAATCATCCTGTGCTGCGGGGACGACTTGGGCGCTGCCTATGCCCTGCTTTCTGTCAGTGAAAAGCTGCTCCATGTGAAGCCTCTGGGCTGGTGGATGGGATTGAAACCGGATAAAAAGGAAAACGTATCCGTTCCATGCCAAGACTGGGAAAGCCCTGAATACAAGGTGCGCTTCCGCGGTTGGTTCGTCAACGACGAAGTGCTCTTTTCCGGTTGGCACAGCGAGGAAAACGCCCGGGCCGAGGTGTGGGAAAGAGTATTTGAAACCATTCTCCGATGCGGCGGCAATATGGTGATCCCCGGCACGGACCGGGGCTTTGACGGCCACGCGCTCAATGAAATGGCGCTGGAACGGGGCCTGTGGCTCACGCAGCACCATACGGAGCTGCTGGGCGCGAAAATGTTCGCCCGGGTCTATCCTGATCTGCAAGCTTCCTATACCTTGTATCCTGACAAATACGAAAGGCTGTGGCAGGAGGCTATCGACCGGTATGCAGGCAATCGGGTGGTATGGGCTGTGGGCTTCCGGGGCCAGGGCGACCGGGCGTTTTGGGAGGACGACGCCGCAGCGGACACCGCGGAAAAACGCGGCGCGTTTATTGCGAAGGTCATGCGGCGGCAAATGGAATTGGTTCGGGCCAAGGACCCTTCCGCCCATTTCTGCACCAATCTGTACGGCGAAATGATGGCCCTGTACCGGGAAGGTTTCCTGGCTGTGCCGGAAGGGGTGATCAAGCTTTGGGGCGATAACGGCTTTGGGAAAATGGTCTCCCGCCGTCAGAATAACTTGAATCCCCGCACGGACGCGATGCCCGCTGCAAACGAACCGGGTGAAAACGGGATATATTATCATGTCAGTTTTTATGACCTGCAGGCTGCCAACCACATTACGCCCTTGCAGATTCCGCCGCAGATGGTGGCGGATGAACTGAAAACCATTCTGAATCACCATGCGGATACCCTGTGGAATATCAATGTGGGTTCTGTTTATCCGCATCCTTTCCTGCTGGACCTGGTTTCGCGCATATGGAAAACCGGAGAATATGACGCTTTTCATGCCGCCCGTGAGTTTGCTCGGACGTATTATGGAAAGGAAGAGATAGCATCCCTGTTTACCGATTACGCCGAAAGCGCTGTATTCTATGGCCCTCATCGGGATGACCGGGCAGGCGACCAGTATTATCATTGGCCGCTTCGGGCGCTGGCCCATGCGCTGCTCTGCGGCGAAACAGAAAAGCCTGTCCATTCCCTGCTCTGGGCTGCGAACTGCGGAAGTTTTCTGGAACAGGTGAAGCGTTTGGCGGCAGTCGTTCAGCCCGGCATTGCCTCCTGGCGGGGATACGTGAGAAAGGCACAGGCCGCCGTTTGGGCTTTGGAGGATAGCGACCCATCCGCCGCTGCCCGCCTCCGGGATCGGGAATGTCTGTACAGCCTCATCCACCAAACTGGCTGCGAAGGACTGTACGCCTTCTGCCAGGCCTGCGCGCACGCCATGGGCGGCAATGATCTGCAAGCGTATCTGTGGACGGACCGCGCGCTGCAATGTCACCGGGAAGCCCTGCATGCCATGGAGCAGGTGCGGGGACGCTTTGCCCATATATATCGGAACGATTGCTTTTCCGGGGTATCCCTGACGGTGCAGGTGCTGGAAGCCGCCCGGGCCTGGCTGCGCATAAGAGGCGATGGGGAATACCTGTTCAAATGGGAAAAACAGTATTTGGTGCCGCGGGAAGAAGCGCTGCTTTCCCTGCAATCCCACCGCACCATCCAATTATCCGACGACGAGCTTTGCCTGCGGCTGCGGGGCGAGATTCCCCTTGAGCCGGCGTTTTAAGAGAGAAATCGTACATTTCGCAAGACATCGCCGGATAATAGAAGTTTTTCAGAAATTTTTTGATTTCTCCTGTAACGAATTTTTGATTTCTCCGTCTAACCCATGAGACCGGATGAAGGGAGGTGAGAATGTGGCCCAGGAACACAGTGAAAAGCTGTACGAAACCTATTACATGCGGGTATTCTCTTTTGCCATGACGCTGACGGGAGACCGCACGCAGGCGGAGGAAATCACCCAGGAAACTTTCTTTCGGGCGTTTTCAAAGCAAAGCGGTTTCCGAGGGGCGTCTGACGAAGCAACCTGGCTGTGCGCCATCGCCAAGAATTTATTCCTTGATGAAAGGCGGCGGCAAGGCAGGAACGAAGCGATGCCTGAGGAGATGCCGGATACCGGGAAAGGGATCGAGCAAAGCGCCGTGGATCGGGATACCTCCCTGCGCATCCACATGGCGCTGCACGCTTTGGAGGAACCGTACCGGGAAGTGTTTGAACTCAGGGTTTTTGGGGAACTGAGCTTCCGGGATGTCGGGATGATCTTTGGAAAAACCGAAAACTGGGCCCGGGTCACATATCACCGCGCCCGGCTCAAGATACAGGAAAGGATGGAGAAACATGGATTGTGATGTGATTCGTGATCTGCTGCCGCTGTACGCGGACGACGCATGCAGCGAGAAAAGCCGCGCATTGGTGAACGAACACCTGCTGGACTGCGCGGACTGCCGCGAAATGCTTCAAAAGATCAAGGAAAATGAAATTGAAAACAAACTGAAAAACGAAAAAACTTCGGTGCTGCAATATGGAATCAGGCAATTCAGGAAGCGCAGCGCCGCGGTGGGGTCGGCAGTCTCCGGCGCATTCATCATTCCGATTTTGGTCTGTCTGTACATTTTCGGGTCTCCCATGGGCTGGATCGATATCGTATTGGCTGCTCTCTGCGTCGCCGCGTCGGTGAGCCTGGTGCCGATCATGGTGCATGAGGATAAATTTTTCTGGATGTTCTGCGGGTTCAGCGCCAGTCTGATGCTGCTCCTTGCCGTCGTGTGCATCCATAGCCGCGGCACTTGGTTCTGGATCGCCTCCAGCGCGTCGCTGTTCGGCTTGGCGGCCATCGGCCTTCCGTTCCTCATCAAAACGAGTCCCATGAAAAAGCTGATTGGCGATCAGAAGCCGTGGGCCATCGTGATCGGCATCGACGCCGCGCTTTTCGTGATCATGATGAGCATGATCGCCTCCCACGGAAGAATCACGCTTGGAACGGTGCTGTTCACGCTTGGCATGATCGCCGGGATCGGCCTGGTCGTTTCTGAAATCATCAAAAGAAGAGGGGGAAAACAAAAATGAAAAATAACAGGATCGGAAAGGCATTGCTTACCATTTGCGCCATCGTTCTGCTCGCGGGGCTGCTGCCCATCGCCCATGCGGAACAGTACCGCGTTGGAGACGCGGAAATCAGCGCCACGATCAGAAATTTGGAAATCAACTGGACCAGCGGGCGGGTCGATATTGCATATCACAGCGGGAATACCATCCTCATCAGCGAAAAGACCACAGGCGTCATCAGCGAAGACATGCGCATGCGCTGGCGTCTGGATGGGGACACGCTGCGGATCGAATACGATAAGCCGGGACTTCACCTGTTTTCCTTTATGCCCCACGAGAAAGAACTGACGGTGGACCTGCCCGATGGGCTCAAGCTGGAAAAAGCGGATATCAGCGTTACATCGGGCGATGTGAACATCCCTGCCCTGTACGCGGACGAGCTCAAGCTGGGAGCGACTTCGGGAGACATCCGCGGGTTGGTCCATGCCCGGACCATCAAAGGCAAGCTTACCTCCGGGAGTATGGAAGTGCAGGTCATGAACACGGCGGAGGAAGTGTCGCTTGAATCCACCTCCGGCAGCATTACGCTTGAAGCGATGGAAATCGAGAAAAAAGCTGTGATCAGCACCACCTCCGGCAGTATCCGGGCGGCGGTGAAGCAAACGGACGAATTCAAAGCCAATTCCACTTCGGGCGCAATTAAAGCTGTGATTGGGAACGCGAAGAATATTACCATTGGATCGACCAGCGGCAAAGTCATCGCGGACATTTCCACCGTGCATGCGTTGGATATTCACACTACGTCGGGCGGCGTGACCGCGTACCTGCCGCAGACGCCGGGATTTACGGCGCAGATCGAGACAACCAGCGGACGCTTTGAATCTCAGCTTGCCCTGACCAAACAGGGGAACGCTTATATCGCCGGGGACGGAAGCGGTACGGTGAAGATTCATGCTACATCCGGAAACATTCTGCTCAACGCCAGAGAAAACAAATAACATAATGAAAAAAACGCCCTCTCCCGACAGCGTTTGCCAGTCAGGAGAGGGCTTTTCGTCTTTCAGAGAACCGAGTATACCGCAGGCTGCATGATCTATGCTAACCGCCACAGCAGGCGCGCCCGTTCCTATGATTCTGTTTTAGAAATCAATCGCCACGGAATCCGTATAATGCACCTGCCCGGACAGGTCCGTCAAGCCAAAGCAATATAGATAACTGCCGCTGGGGATTCTGCTCCATACCAGCGTCAGCCCTTCTGCAGGAACTTCGATCTCATTGCCCAGATACTCCCGTTCAGTGCCGTCCGCGGATACGGCGGTAAACAGTGGATGAAGGATCATGCCCGCTTCCAGAGGGATGTAACCGCGGATGGCAAAGCCGTTTTCATCATAGCCCTGGGTAGCGCCCAGCAGTTCCGCGTTTCCATCAGCGGTACGGCTGCCCAGCAGATACATTTTCAGGCCGTTGACGCGGGCGGGAATAACGAAGCGCACATTGCCTTCCTCATCCCCGTAGAGGAATTCAGCCCGCACCATCTGGCCGTCCAGGATGGGCCAGGAACCGTCAAACATGGAGAAAACGAGGCCCGTGGACCAGTCGATGGTAGTCTGGCCCAGATTGCCCAGCCGGATCACTTCATCATCCTTCTTGATGCTGAGCACGCCGCTGGCGGAGGCCAGGTGATCCAAGTCCGATTTGTTCAGCTGAATGGAATAGATCATCTGGGCGGTCAGGGTGGCGGAAGTAAAGTATGTGTTCGCTGTTTCAATCACGTCCTCGGCGGAAACCGCCTCGCTGACGCCGGATTGCACGTTCTGGTTTTGTTCGCCAGGCTGGTAGTAATCGCTGCCCGTATTCAGAAGTCCCGCCCAAATGCTGCCCAGGGCCGAGGAGGCGGTGGCCTGTGTGGGAGCCGCTGTTGGGGCGGCGGTCGTTTCCGTCATGCCTGCCCAGATGCCGCCAACGGAAGGCGCAGCGGAAACTTCGGCGCCGGAAGAACCGCCGCTGTACCCGCCCCAGATATTGGAAGAAGGCGTATAGCCATTCCAAATCCCGGAGGAAGAAGAATAGCCGTCCCAGATGGAACCACAGGAGGTATTCAGCCCGGACCAGATATTGCCGCCG
Organism: Clostridia bacterium; assembly: GCA_017530275.1. The sequence goes on from JAFXMP010000153.1 coordinate 12,221, forward strand.
CAGTAATCATATACATCACCAAAGCTGCAATAATCTCCATAGTACCCATTCCAGATATCGCAGAAGGAACCCGAACAGGATCCGCCGCTGTAATAATCGTCGTAGGAATAGAAGCTGGAGGGGGTATAGTTGGAGGCGGTCATGGCATAGCCGGAGGAGGAAGCCTGATTGGTCAGCGCCACCGCAAGACTGGCGTAATCGCTGGACAAACCATTGTAATACGCTAAAATCTCCTGCCGGTCATTGCGGATGGTATCGTAGGGCATGAAGAAGGAAAGCCCATGGGCATAGGACGCGATATCGCTGGTGGTGCAGTTATAGCACACTGCCTGCCGGGCCGCCTGCTTCAGGGCTTCGCACGCTGTAGGCAGCAGGGCGGAAAAGGAGTCGCACATATCCTCCACATCCACCAAATCCGAAGCGTCGTAGTCCACAAATTCCCCGAACGTGGTCAACTGGTTGCGCACGCGGATCACACCGGCCAGATTGGTGTCGAGCAGAGAGGATAGAGACGCGCTGAACGCGTTGGCCGCGTCCATCACCGCGGGCATCTTCTCCGACGCGATCACGGACATAGTGGCCGTGGCGGCATTTCTTCCACGGGAATTTTCCGCCACGTAGGTATCCGCGATGGACATGGCGATTTTTTCCGTAGAAATGCCGGGATCGTCCACAATGGGCTTCATCCATTCATCGTAATTGAGGCCCGTGCCGTTCACCAGTTCCTGGCTCAAAACGGAATAATCCGCGATGCCGTACAGATCAGCGCACAGATCCACGCAGTTCATCAGGCAGCAGTCAAAGCCGATGATATCCAGCTTTGAGCCGTTCAGCCCGTTGAACAAACCCGCGCGCAGTTCTTTCAAAGAAAGACCGTCATCCTGATAGTTTTCATCGTTGCAGACGCCGTACACCGGCCCGCCGCCATGATCCCACAGGATCAGCACATAGCGCTTCGCGGGCGCGCTGGCGATGCCGAAGCTAATGAAATTGCTCAAGGTGCTTGCCTCGCCCATGCTGCATCTGCCCGCGTCCTTGAGCAGTTCGGGGCTGCTGCCGCCCAGCCGGTAATACTGCACATTCCGGTTGGAAAAGCCATACCTTTGCCAGTGGCTCGATCCACCGGTGGCAATGAGGGCGGTCACCGCGTCGGAATTGCCCACGCCGGAGGAGATCATTTCCCGGATATCGCCGCTTGCCTCGCCGCTCTCGCTTTCCAGATCGGTGCCGCAGATGTAGGCCAGAATGGTCACTTCATTCTCTTTTGCCAAGGCGGAAGGGGCCGGGACAAAAACAGCGGAAATGACGAACGTGATCGCCAGCAAAAGAGAAACCAGCTTCTTCACGGGAGACGCCTCCTTTTCGGGGCTTTCGTATTGGATTGAGCCTCATGTTCAGGATACAGGCTGGAAGGTTTCCAGGATCGATTTGATCTGGTCGATGTATTTCTGGGTAAACGGATACTGGTTTTCGCCGTCCCCGTCCAGCACGTAGCAGTCAAACATGATCGCATGACCATTCGTCATGGTTTCCGCGTAGAGGTATTCGCCTTCTTCATCCGTTCCCCTGATCAGCACGAAGGGAATATTCCCGGCCATTACAGTGTCAAGATATTCGGGATCGTCGTCTGACAACTCGTACAATAAATCTTCGATATATGCATCCATTTCAGCTTTCCCTGCGTTCCACAGCGAAACATCCTTGTAATCCTCATAATACATCTTATAGCATAAAACAATGATTCCAATTTCCTTGTCCTCGCCAAATAGCCCAAGGTACTCATCCCCGTCTCCGTACACCTCTGCGTCCTCGGTATCATAATCCCACCCATTGGGCAGCTTCAGGGTAAAGTAAGCGGTCTTGAAGGTCTTTTCCGCCGCCTCTGCGCAGCAGACAGCGGACAGGGCAAGCATCAGGGCGAATGCCAGACTGATCAAACGTTTCATGAATGTTTCCTCCTTTTTCCTGTTCAAAAATTTGCCAACGCTTTTCCCACCGGCTGTTCGTTTCGGAAAGCGGCGCAATGGAAGCCGTCTCATTATACCACCGCCGGATGAAAAAAACGAGCCTCATTTTTCCAAATTCTCCTATAAAATTGTAAATATTTACGAAGAAAACACCTGCGTCCCGGAAACAGGAGCAGGCGTTTCCCTTTCGCTGACCCACTGAAAAGGGCGTTCCGTGTTATTCCAGCGATTCAGGATTGGTTTGGACGATATAGCAGTAATTGCCGATATTTTCAACGGAATAGCCGTACTTCTGTTTGTATTGGGCGGCCATGGCGTTGAACAGCACCTGGCTCCAGTACTGGTGGTACGTGGAGGTCACGATGGTCATTTGTTCAACGCCCTGTTCCCGGAGAATGGCGAAGGTGTTGACGGCGTTTTCCGCAGTGGTCAAAGCGCATTCATCGGTAAAAATTCTTTCCGGCGCGATGCCCCATCGGCTGGTCAGGTATGCTTTCATCAATCCCGCTTCCGTATGTCTGTCAGGATTATTGACGCCTGTGGCTCCGCCGGAACAGACCAGGATGGAATCAGGAAACGCCTGAGCCGCCATTGCCGCCGCGTCGCACCGGCCTTTCAGTTCTTCCGTCATTTCCCCGTTTTTCAGTTCATAGCCCAGCACCACGAAGGCATGCGCGCCGGAGATGGGCAGGGAAGCCGGATCGTCCACGCCATAGCAGTACAGCTTGCCATTGCCAAGATAGAACTGGCTCCAGTAAGCGGCGATAGCGCGGGTTATATCTTCTTCCAGCGCAACGGCGTCATCCTCGACGCCTGCCGCGCTTTCTGCCGCCGCCCCCGGCAGGGCAACGCCTGACAGCATCAGCAGCAGCGCGGCCAGCATGGCGATCGTTTTTTTCATTTTTCTCTCCCCCTTTGCGTGCGCAATGATCGTCCCGTTTTGAATTCGCTACCTGCGGATTACCTTGCAATCCTTGACGTATTCGCCATATTGGGCTAAAAACGTCTGATACTCCGCTTCCTCCGTGATCCACAGGATCACCCAGACGTTTTCCGCGCCTAAGTTTTTATATGCCTGATACCGGTGATTGCCGTCATTGAGTTCAAATTCTCCCTGGGTATAGTGTACGATCAGCGGCGGCATATCCGGGTCTGCCTTGATGGCTTTTTCCAGTTCCGCCACTTTTATCTGAAACCAATCCGAGTCGATGCGAAATTTCATTTCCGGTTCCGGTCCGGCGCAGCGGTGAAACAGCCGAATAGGCATCAGGGCAGGGCTGAAATAATACCGGTCGAACAGCTTGAGCCCGTCGGAGAAGGGGATATTCCTTCCGTCCTCGTTGAGATACAGGTGGATCCAAGCGTCCAGTTTTTCTGCTTCGGCATAGGCTTTTGCGGACGATAGGGTAGCGCTGTACTTGAGCATTGGCGTCTCCTTTCTATTATACACGATCCTTCGGACCGAATCGTAGGGGAGCGCGTATTGATCCATCAATTTCTCGATGGACGATCCGCATGCGAAAGCGGCCCGCATTTCCGCATTCCTGTCCCGGATGAACTGCTGATAGCCAGAGGATTCTCCCCAGGCTTTTTTCACGTTTCCCGCCGGAATATAGATGGTTTCCCCGGAAACATACTTCTGAATTTGTTTCAAAAGCTGTTCCGGAAAAATGTCCCGCGCGTTCCTGTACCGCATGCCGTCGCCCTCCTTTCGGAAAGAATAATACGCCACAAACAAACGGAAGAAAAGAGCGTGTTTGCCTATACCCGTTTATGACACGGCCTGTCCGTCAAGCGCTTTCAAATACGCTTCCGTCGGGGACCTGTATTGAATACCCCGGTTTTCAAAGCGTCACAGCTATCGTATGTGTATCATTCTGCGCCGCGTCTATTTTTCCTCTTACCTTGAAAAAAGAGATTGAAAAGCGGCGCGCGATTTTGTACAATAACAGGCGGGAATATCAATCCAACCTGAAACGATCGGACGAAAGCCGTTTATAAAGGAGGAGCTCACCGTGAAAAAACTGTCGCTGCTGCTTGCGCTTGCTCTGCTGCTTTCCCTAACCCCCGCCTCGGCGGAAGGGATGAACCCCTATATGGAAGTGCCCGTGGAGAACGCCGGACTGGAAACCCTGGTCTACGCTGGCGTGGATTTCGGCGCAGGCGCGGCCCTGCTGCGCATAAAGGGCGCTTCGGACAGCAAGCTGATGATCCGCGTATACGCCGACAGCACGGAAGGCAATCCCATCGTCACCGCCGTGTTCATCACCGTAACCAAGGAAAACCGCTGCAAGATCAATTTGGAAGGTGTGCACGACCTGTATTTCACCTTTGAGGGGGAAGGCGCTCTCACTTCCTGGCAGGCATTCACTTCGCAGGAAGAAATCGACGCCGCTATCAAAGCGGAGCGCGGCACCGTGTATGAGGATCAGGTGCCGGTCGCCTACACCAAGCAGGCGGATCAGCGGGGAACGATCGAAAAGTTCGTCTATGAAGCCCATGATTATTTCAGCGACAAATCCCTGTACGAAAAAACCGCTTTCGTGTACCTGCCCTACGGCTACGACGAAACCCAGACCTACGATCTGCTGATCCTGTGCCACGGCATCGGCGGCAGCGAATATGAATGGGGCATGACCGGCGAGGATTCGCGGGTGAAGCGGATCATGGACAACCTGATCCAGAAGGGGGAAATCAAGCCCTTCATCGTGGTCACGCCCAACGGCCGGGCAGGCAAGACATCCGATCAGTCTTCCTTCTACAGCTTCGATCAGGAGCTGCGCAATGATCTTTTGCCCGCCTTGGCGGCCAATTACACCGTGGACATCACCGACCGCAGCCGCTGCGCCATGGCGGGCCTGAGCATGGGCGGCATGCAGACCATCAACCTTGGCATCGGCAAATGTCTGGACCTGTTCAGCGCGTTCGGTGCGTTCTCTGCCTGCCCCACCACCAATCCGGCGTCTCTTACCGCGGCGGCCCTGAACGCAAATCCCGATCTGCCGGTGCGGGTGTTTTACAGCATCTGCGGCACCGAGGACGGCATTGCCCACGCCAGCACCTCCGCCGCCGTGGACAGCTTAGCCCCCCTGACGGATCAACTGAACGAAAAGAATTTTATCCTCCAGTATGTGCCCGGCGGCCATGATTTCGGGGTGTGGTATCTGGGCTTCTACAATTTCGCCCGCCTGATCGGCGAAAAGTAAGATTTGCGAAAAATGCTTTTCAGGAGGCAGTATCTTTATGCCCAGACCTAAACAGGCGGTGCTGGAATACCGCAGCTACGATTTGCCCGCGGATTTTCCGTTATTGATGCTCTCCGGCGAGCAATGGCACATCAGCCCGGTGCCCAGCCATCGGCTGCATATCCACAATTGCCTTGAAATCGGCTTATGCCATTCTGATGGCGGCGAAATGATCCTGGGCGAGCAGCAGTATTCCTTTCAAAGCGGTTACGTCACCTGTATCGCCCGCAATGTGCCGCATACCACCTGGTCCTCCCCAGGCACGCATAGCCTGTGGAGCTATCTGTACGCGGAACCGGAAGCTTTGCTGGGACGTTTCGGCATTTCCCAGGTGCCCGACCTGCAAACCTTTAACCGCATGCTCTCCGGCTGCCGTTTTCTGCTGCCGCCGGACCAATATCCCTGGGCCATGCCTCTTGTGCAGGAAATCCTGAACGAGTTCACAAATCAGCAGCCGGGGTACCGGGTCTGTATTCGCGGATTGTTTCTTGCTTTGATGATCCGTCTGCTGCGCGTATTCCCCGCGGAAAACGCGGGAAGCGCCAAGGATAAAAATCTGACCGCGCTGACGCCAGCCCTGGATTATGTATACGATCATTATGCCCAGGCGTTCCCGCTGGAAAGCCTTGCGGATGTTTGCCACATCAGCCCCACCCATTTCCGCCGCCTGTTTCACGCGCAGATGGGCACCAATCCCCTGAGCTTCCTCCATCAGGTACGCATTTTGAAAAGCTGCACCCTGCTTCGGTCATCGGAAAAAACCGTGGCGGAAATCGCCGCCCAGGTGGGATATACTTCTCTCAGCTGTTTTAATCAGCATTTTCAGCGCATCATGGGCTGCACGCCTTCCGCCTGGCGAAGGTCCGGCAGCAAAGCCCGCCCTTCTCTGCTTTCCTTCACCGGCTGGCTGGAGGCGGAGGCGTTGGACGCGGACCCGAAAATATAGGAAAACATGGCATAAAGCCGTGGAACCGGCGCTACGTCCGGTTCCACGGCTTTTTAAGAACCGATATAAATAAATGAAGGCGGAACCATGAAAGGGATGAACGCAGAACGGAACATGCGGAATCATCGCTTGTGGCTGGTTGCCATGGACATGAGCATTTAATAGTAACAGACTGCGAAACGGGGGAAACCGTTCTTTGTCCGGGGTTGCCGTCCGGCTTTCGCTAAAACGTCCGCTTGAGGTGTTTTCCGGTCATTTCGGCTTCTCCAAAGAACGGTTTGCCCCAGAAAACTCCGGGTTAGGCCGTAAGATTATAACAAGGCAAAGATTCCGCCAGCGCCTCCCGAATGAAGAAACAAAACGTTGTCTGTTTTTCGGAAAACGCCTTCTTCCGACATTTTCAAAAGACCTGCGAACGCTTTTCCGGTATAGACCGGATCAAGGAATATGCCTTCTTCTTTGGCCAGGATGGATACCGCGCGGTTTCCCTCCTCGGAAGGAATGGCATAGCCCGGCCCGCACAGATCCAAAAGATGGTAGTCCTCCGCGCTGATTTCGATATCAGCTTCCAGAAGCGCGGCAGCCTCCCGCATCAGCCGGGGTGTGATCTGATCAAACGGATCGGTATCCACCATCATGCCATGGACTTTTGTTCCCGGCAAAAACAGCTTGGCCCCCAGCGCAAGCCCCGCCATGGTGCCGCCGCTTCCCTCCGCGCAGATCAGGTGATCAAAATGAACGCCCTGACCGCTGATTTCCTTGGCGCAGTCCACATAGCCCAGCGAACCCAGCGCGTTGGAGCCGCCGCAGGGGATTTTGTAATACGGAACGCCCAGACGGCGGCCGATCCTGTCCATTTCTGCGTAAATATCCGCATAGTCGTCTGTATCCATCAGGATGACTTCCGTCCCCATCAGGTATTCCAGCAGCTGATTGCCTTTTCGTTCCGTGACGCCGCGCTTTTTCAGAATGAGAATGGGCTTCATGCCCAGCTTACCGGCTGCCGCCGCGGTCAGCATGGCGTGGTTGGACTGCGCGCCGCCCGTTGTAAAGACGACCTGCGCTCCTTTTTGTTTGGCGTCGGCCAGGAGGAATTCCAGCTTTCTCACCTTGTTTCCGCCAAGTCCCAACCCAGTCAGGTCGTCTCTTTTGATGTATACGTTGGTGTTCAGCCTCTCGCTGATATTCTTCAGCTTCTGGATCGGCGTTGGAAAAACGCCCAGGGAAACCTTTGAGTAACTGCTCAATTCTCTCATGGTTCTCAATCCTTTCCTTCCAAATGGACGATAATAGGCTGCATTTTCAGCGCTGGCAGGATCACGCCGGTCAGGTCCCTTGTGGCAAAGCGGATGGAACTGGTATTCTCACAGGGATGGCACCCAAAGAATTCCTCTTTCAAAACGTCCTCGTCGATGACCAATTGGACCCTATGCTCCTTATCGTTCATGAGGCCCAGTACGGAAACGCTGCCCGGATGAAGGTCGAGAAACTGCGCCATATATTCCTCGTTGGCAAAGGAAAGGCGGCTGACGCCCATTTGTTTGGACAGCTCCTTTGTTTTGAAGGGCTTATCTCCCGGCATCACGAGCAAATAAAAGTTTGTTTGCTGGCGATTGCAGAGAAACAGGTTTTTACAGATGTGCACCTGCAAAACCGCATCTACGTCCGCGCAGATTTCCATGGTCGTGGCCGGTTGATCCGGATGATCTGTCCGGTCGAAATCGATTTTAAGCCGGTCCAGGAACGCATAAGCCCTGATTTCCCGCTCGCTTCGAGCGGACATGTCAAGAGGGGAGCCATGAAGCAATTCCAAAAATGATCACATCCAATCCAATAGTCAGTCCCGATCGTTCATGCTTTTTGATCCTGTTGGTAAAAACAAGAAAACCGCTGAAATGTAAGAATTTCAACGGTTTCTGTGAAGCGCGCCCTGGGGGATTCGAACCCTCGACCTTTTGATTCGTAGTCAAACACTCTATCCAGCTGAGCTAAGGGCGCATTCCGCTGCTCTTTCAAACAGCTCAATCAGTATAGCAGAAGGTCGATAAAAAAGCAAGGGGTAAAATTCGTTTTTTCAGGAAAAAATTTTGCGAGTGAAGTGTAAAAGCAACTTCCAGAGCGGGGGAGAAGGAACTGGCAGTGAACGCCCCATTCGTTGAAAATATCTTCAACTCGTTACCAAATGCATACTGCATACAAGCCCAAGGATCTGAATAAGAAACTGAATCAAATTTTGAAGCGGGAAGTTCCTAACGGTTTTTAACAGATAAACAAAAACCGCCAGACGTTACATTGCAACGTCTGGCAGGCTTTATCCGTTCAATAGCCGTTCATACGTTTCCGTCAGTTTGCATCCCATTCTGCTGTGGTCAGGCAATCGCCATTTGAGGCGTCCGACACGGCCACAACGATGTGCTCCACTTCGTCTACGGCCGTCGCTTCAAATTTGAACCGGCTGCGTTTTTCACATTGCCGGGTTCAATTCTCTGCCAATTCAGAGTCTGACTTCCTCGTGCTTTTCAGCGGAATCGTAAATGGCCTGCATCATGCGGGCGGTAACGGCTACTGTTTCAATATGGGAGGGCAGCTTTTCACCGGTGCGCACGCAGTCCAGGAAGGCATTGATTTCGTTTTCAAACATGTTGGACATTTTGAACTGGGGCTGGTAGGAGATCAGATCGTTGTTTTCATCCACGGAATAGTAAGTGAATTTTCCACCGTAATCCAGGCGGATGCCGCCCTTATCGCCCATGAAATCGATATAGGTTTCCTTGACGCCGATGTTCTGGGCCCAGGCGCCGTGCACGGTGATGACGGGGCCTTCGGTGCGGATGAGGGCGGTGACGGAATCATCCACGTCGTAGGTGCCGTTTACGTTCTTGGTGACTTCGGACCACATATCGGTATAAGCGTAGTTGGGAATATCCTTGCCCAGCTTGCAGAAGGTTTCGCCGGACACGGTCTTGGTTTTGGGGTCGCCTGTGCAGTACATCACGATGTCCAAGTAATGCACGCCCCAGTCGATCAGGGTGCCGCCGCCCGCGATGGCCTTGGTGGTAAACGCGCCGCCCAGGCCCGGAATGGAGCGATAAGCGCGGAAGGATACGTACACGTGGTACACGTTGCCCAGCTTGCCCGCGTCGATGTACTGCTTGATCTTCCGCACGCTGTCGTTGAAGCGGTTCACCACGCCGATGTTCAGAGTCATGCCGGTTTCCCGCTGCACTTTGAGCATTTCCTGTACCTCGGGCCAGGTGCGGGCGGCGGGCTTTTCGCACAGCACGTGCTTACCTGCGCGCATGGCGTCGATGGCGATAGTGGGGTGCACGTTGTTGGGGGTACAGATGGACAGGGCCACCACTTCCGGGTCCTTGAGCACGTCGTGGTAATCTGTGACCGCGACGCCGCAGCCGTACTTCTTTACGGCTTCCTCAGCGCGTTCGGGGATGATGTCGCAGAAATACTTGATTTCCGCGTCGGGATTCTTCACGTAGGCGGGAATGTGGGCAGCGTTGGCAATGGTTCCGCAGCCGATGACGGCAACTTTCATGGTGTTTATCCTCCTTGTTTCATTGTGTCTTTACATATTTTCAAAGAAGGCTTCTCCGCCTTCCTGGTACCGCAGGGTGCCCATATCGTCGAATTTCAGATAGGTGGGCTTTGATTCCATGTATTTTAGTATTTCATCCAGCCTTACGCTTTCGGTAAAGCACAGCAGGGTCAGGGCCACGCCGTGCTTGCGCGCCCGGCCTGTGCGGCCGATGCGGTGGAGGTAGTATTCGTTTTCCGTGGGAAGGTCAAAATTGATGACCGCTTCCACGTCGTCCACGTCGATGCCGCGCGCTGCCACGTCCGTGCATACCAGAATGGGGAATTTGCCCCGCTTGAACCCTGCCATCACCTGATTGCGCTTAGACTGGGGAATGTCGCCGTGGAGGGCCTCGGTATTGTAACCCGCTTTGTTGAGCTTTTCGCTCAGGCGGCGGCAGCCGTCCTTGGTGTTGGTGAAGATCATGATGCGGCCAAATTCGTCGGAATCCAGCAGATACAGCAGATGATCGTATTTTTCTTCTCGGGTGGTGGGGATCACGTACTGGGTGATCTGTGGCTTGTTTTCCTTGGTGGCGGGAATGGTGATTTCCACGGGATCATGCTGGTATTTCCAGGAAATGGTCAGCACGTCCTGGTTGGTGGTGGCGGAAAACATCACGAACTGCCGGGCGGGGGGAATGGCTTCGATGATTTTGCAAACATCCTTGACGAAGCCCATTTTCAGCATTTCATCCGCTTCGTCGATGACAAGCGTATGCACGGCGGAAAGCCTCGCGGTGCCCCGCTGCATGTGGTCCAGCATGCGGCCCGGGGTGGCTACGATGATCTGGGGCTTTTTCTTCAGTTGATTCAGCTGCTTGGAAATGGGCTGGCCCCCGTAAAGCACGGCGACGCGCACTTCCGGGATGAAGGCCGACAGCTTTTCCATTTCCTGGCCGATCTGCACCGCCAGCTCACGGGTGGGAGCCAGAACCACTTCCTGAATGCGGCTGTCGGTAAGGGAAATGTATTCCAGCATGGGAATGCCAAACGCTACGGTTTTTCCCGTGCCGGTGGGGGCGATGGCGATCACGTCGTGACCCTCCATCATAACGGGAATGGTTTTTTCCTGCACGGGTGTGGGCTGGGAAAAGCCCATTTTTCCAACGGCTTTTAAAATCTCGTTGGACAGGTCCATCTGTTCAAAGCCTATTGCCGGCTGCGTGCTTTTGTCTGCCAAGGTTTTGATCCTCTCTCCGCGGAGCCCTGCTCCACGCTTTCTTTCATCTGATGACACCAGGTATTATAGCACGGACCTATTTGAAAGGTCAACGAAAACATGGCTGAAAAACAGCGGAATAACCTGAAAGACGGCAGTTGCAATCGAGATTGTTTTGCTGTATAATATGCCGGTAACGCCGTATGGCGTTCTTTGGTATTGCATGCAGTGCGGTGAAAGGGGAAACAGGGCATGCTGTGGCTGATCATCGGGATAGCGGCGGTAGGCCTGTATCTGTTCCTGATCGCACCAGGGCTCAAGGCCCGAAAACGGGGCGAAGCGATTCCGCGCATTCCCTATGCCCACCGGGGCCTGCATGGCGGGGGCGTGCCGGAAAATTCCCTTGCCGCTTTCCGGCTGGCGGCGGAAAAGGGCTATGGCATTGAGCTGGACGTACACCTGACTTGGGACGGGCAATTAGCCGTGATCCACGATGCCACGCTGAAACGCATGTGCGGCGCGGAAGGAAGAATTGCCGATTTGACGGCCCGGGAGATTCGCGCGTATCACCTTGCCGGAACAGAAGAGACGGTCCCCTTGCTGGAGGAAGTGCTGGAAGCAATCGGCGAACGCCATCCGCCCCTGATCGTGGAACTGAAAAGCGAGGGGAAAAGCTGGAGGATGCTGCCCCAGCGGGTGCTGGAAGCAATGCGGAGCTATGAAGGTTTCTGGTGCGCGGAATCCTTTGATCCCAGGATGATGCGGGAACTGAAAAAACGCGCGCCGCAGATCGTGCGCGGCCAGTTGGCTTACGATCCCTGTAAAATCGGGGAAAAGCACAAGGAAATTTATTATTTCCTTGGCGCGCACCTGCTGATGGATTTTCTGTCCCGGCCGGACTTTATCGCTTATTGCCACGAAACGGACAGAAATCTTTCTTTCCGCGCTGTACGGCGTCTGTTCAACCCTGTGCTGACGGCGTGGACGGTACAAGCCCCGGAAGATTTCAAAAAGCTGCGTCTTTCCTATGACGTACAGATTTTTGAAGGCTTTGAACCATATCATATCCCATGAAACAGAAAAGGAGAAACCACCATGAGCGAACAGGAAAACGCCAATAAAACCGTCGTATCCGCAGAAGGTCTGCGCCAGATGGAAGAAAAACTCAAGTATATGACCACCGTCCGCCGTGCGGAGGTGGCCGAGCATCTGAACATCGCCCGGGGCTTTGGCGATTTGAGTGAAAATGCGGAGTACGACGAAGCCAAGGACGAGCAGGCCAAGCTGGAAGCGGATATCGTGGAGCTGGAAGCCGCCCTGCGGAATGTCATCGTGATCGACGGCGAAATATCTACGGATGCCGTGAACGTGGGCACCACCGTGCGCGTGCTGTATCTGGACGATGGCGAGGAGGAAGAATTCACCATCGTCGGCGCACGGGAAAGCGATCCCATGAACAACAAGATCTCCAATGAATCGCCCGTGGGCGTAGCGCTGCTGGGACATAAAAGCGGCGAAACCGTCAGCGTGGAAGCGCCGGACGGAGCATATGAACTCAAGATCCTGGAAATCAAAATCTGACTGAATCCTTACCAATGAAATGAGGTTTGAACATGGCGCAGGAACAAAACGCCCCCGTTTATTCTGAGCAGGAACAAATTCGCCGGGATAAGCTCAATACCCTGCGGGAAGCAGGACGCGACCCCTATCTTTTGACCAAGGTACCCGTGGACACCAAGAGCAGCCAGATCAAAGCGGACTATGACGCTTACGAAGGCAAGGACGTGACCCTGGCCGGCCGCATGATGACCCGCCGGATCATGGGCAAAGCCTCCTTTGCCCATATGCTGGATACCGATGGAGAGATCCAATTCTATATCCGCAAGGACGATGTGGGAGAAGAAACCTACGCCGCTTTCAAGGATATGGACATCGGCGACGTGGTTTGCGTGCGCGGCAAGGTGTTCAAGACCAAGACTGGTGAAATTTCCATCCATACCGAGGAAATCACCCTGCTGGCCAAGTGCTTAAAGCCCCTGCCGGAAAAGTTCCACGGTTTGACGGATATGGACCTGCGCTATCGCCAGCGGTATCTGGATATGGTGGTGAATCCCGAGGTGCGGGACACCTTCCGCAAGCGCAGCCAGATCATTACCGCCATCCGCACCTTCCTGGAAAGCCGGGGCTTCATGGAAGTGGAAACCCCCGTGCTGCATACCCAGGCGGGCGGCGCGGCGGCCCGGCCCTTCATCACCCACCACAATACCCTGGATATCGACATGTACCTGCGCATCGCGCTGGAACTGCATTTGAAGCGCCTGATCGTGGGCGGGTTCGACCGGGTGTATGAAATTGGCCGCGTGTTCCGCAACGAGGGCATGGATACCAAGCACAACCCCGAATTCACCATGCTGGAGCTGTATCAGGCGTTTACGGATTTCCACGGCATGATGGATATTACCGAAGATATGTTCCGTTACGTAGCCCGGGCTGTGAACGGATCGGCCATGGTGCAGTACGGCGATGTGACCATCGACCTGGAAAAGCCTTTTGCCCGCATGAGTATGGTGGAAGCGGTAAAGAAATATTCCGGCGTGGACTTTGATCAGGTAAACAGCCTGGAGGAAGCCCGGGCCCTGGCAGACGAACGGAAAATCCACTATGAGAAGCGGCACCAGAAGGGCGATATCCTGAACCTGTTCTTCGACGAGTACGTGGAAGAAAACCTGGTGCAGCCCACCTTCATTTACGGCCATCCAGTAGAGATTTCTCCTTTGGCAAAAAAGAGCCCCACCCATCCCGGTTACACGGAACGCTTTGAAATCTTTATCCTGGGCCGGGAGCACGGCAACGCCTTCTCCGAATTAAACGATCCCATCGATCAGCGCCAGCGTTTTGAAGCGCAGGCGGCTTTGAAAGCCCAGGGCGATGAAGAAGCTCAGGGCGTGGATGAGGATTTCCTGAACGCGTTGGAAATCGGCATGCCCCCCACCGGCGGCTTGGGCGTGGGCGTGGACCGGCTGGTGATGCTTTTGACCGCCGCGCCCTCCATCCGAGACGTGCTTTTATTCCCGACGATGAAGCCCGTGGAATAAAGAAATCAACCAAAAGGGACTGTGCAAGAGGAAGGAATCGAATGCCTCATGCACAGTCCCTTTTTTCGTGGTACAGGATCAGCGCAGGACGGCGCTGGTCTGTCCGTCAAGGGTCAGGATGGTCCCATCCAGCGATGCGCCGCCCAGGCCGATCACGGCGGAGAGGGTAGAAAAAGGAACATCTGTCGCGGCCGACAGGTCCAGTTTGGCGGCGCTGTTCGCGGTGTTGTGGAGTACCGCCACGGTTTTGCCCTCCCATGTCACGGTAAAGCCGCCCGCTTTGGTGTCCTGGAAGGAAAGGGCAGCATATTCACCCCGTGCGATTTCGGGGTTGGCCTTGCGGATCATGATGAGCCGCTTATAATAGGTATACAGGCTGTCGCTCATTTTTTCCAGGTCTTTCACAGCATAGGGCGTCTGCTTGGAAGCGTCATAGGTGCTGCCCACGGGGTCCCGCACCGTGTCGCCGTCCCCCCACAGCATGGCAAGCCGCCGGTTGGCGTCGGTATTGGCCCCGCCCCGAGAGCCGCGCAGGCCGATTTCTTCGCCATAGTAGATGAAGGGGGAACCGGGAGAAAGCAAATACAGGTTCGCCGCCACTTTGGCTTGGCCGCTTGCCACGGTCAGATAACCGGCCGAACGGTCCGTATCGTGGTTGGCGATGAAAAATACGTTGGCTGCGTCAGCGCGCAAAGCGCTTATTTTCTCCTGATACTGCTGCACATAGGCGGTGAAGCGGTTCACATTGCCCGCCTTGGCGGTTTCAGCAATGATCCCGCTGGCCTGACTTGTGGGGAAGTTGAAGCAGTTGGTAAAGGGGATATACTGATCGATCACGCCGTCGCCGTCCCATACCTCGGCCACGGTGTACAGATCGGGCTTCACCTGCCTGAGTTCTCCCATGTACCAATCCCAGAACCGGGCGGATTCGGCGTTGTCGCCATAGTAGATGTATTTGGCCGCGTCGAAACGAAAGCCGTCCACACCCAGATCGAGATAGAACTTTGCCACGTCCAGCATGGCCGTCCGCACGGCCTCGTTATCATAATTCAATTCAGGCATGGAATCGGAGAAATTGGCTTCGTACAGCACCTTGGCTTGGACTGCCTGGGCGAAGTGCCGACCAGCGGGAGCTTTAGAGCCTGCCGGCAGCCAGGTGTAGAAATCATAGTATTCGTTGCCGGGATTGTTCATCATGTGGGCGTTCAGGAAATTCTTGAACCAGCGGTTTTGATTGCCCGTATGGTTGATGGGCAGGTCCAGGATCACCTTCACGTCCCGTTCATGGCACAGATCAATCAGTTCCCTGAGATCATCCATCGTACCGAAGGCGGGATCGACGGAGTAATAATCCGTTACATCATATTTATGATAGGTCGGGGAGGAGAAAATGGGGGTAAGCCAGATGCCCTCCACACCCAGACTGACGCCGGATTGGGGATTACCGTCGTTCAGGTAATTCATGCGGCGGATGATTCCTTTCAGATCGCCCACGCCGTCGCCGTCGGAATCGGAAAAGGAACCTACGAAAATTTCATAAAACACACGGTTGTTGTCGCTGACTGCGGAATAGCTGGAAAAGTCCACGTCATTTACCGTCGCTTCTCCCTTCTCGTTAAGCGGATACTGAACCGGCAAATCAAAATCCTCCGAAAGGCACCTGGGAACAAGCAGAAACAGGATGGCGAGAAAACAGCAGAACCTTTTCATGCGACGCACTTCTTTCTTCCATTTTTTATGCTTACTATGACACGAAATGCGCCGCTTGTCAAGAACAGAAAATAATGCTATACTTTCTGCATTCTGAAATGAAAAGAAAGGAACAGGGGTTCATGATTTTCTTTTATTCGCAGGCGGACATTCTTCGCGTGGACAGACGGGCAAAAATAAGCCTTTACTTGTCTTTCGCGCTGCTGGCATTGGCGATGCTCGCCTGCATCGTGCTGTGTATGCAGGTAAATACCGGCAATGCGGAACAGATGCTGTATACGGTGATCGGCCTCTTTACCCTGGCTGGGTGGATCGCCATTCTGCTTTTGCGGCTGATTTATTTTCCCAGCACCGCCGTTTGTCGCCATATGAAAAGCATTTTTGGCGGAGAGGAAGAAGAATTGGAGGGCCGCCTTTCCCTGTCGCCCGCCGCGTTTCAAATTCCCAAGGGCATTTTGGCGCGAAAAATTTCTCTTGCGGTGGAGGGAGAGGAAGAACCGCGGAAGCTGAATATCGACGACCGGCTGGTGAAAAAGCTGCCTTCGGATGGCACGCGGGTGCGCGTTCGCACGGTGCGAAAATTCATCACGGCCATTGAGGTGCTGCCATGAAAGCGTTCCGAAAAGTGATTGCCCTGATCCCTCTGCTGATCCTGTGGCTGATGTTCAGCATCATTCTGTGGGGTTTCGTTTTCAACCTGATCACCGACGCGCCGCGTGAACAGAAAATCACCCTGTGCGTGGACGCGAAAACGCCTGGAGCCACGCAACTGGCTGTATTATTGGAAGAAAAATTGGGCGATAAGGTGCGCATGGTGAAGGTGCGTTCTTTTGATTACGCCATGTTTGACAGCGGCACGCTGACGGGAGCCGATTTGTTTATCGTACCCGCTTCTCATGCGGAAACGTATATGGAATGGTTTTCGCCCCTGCTGGAGGAATTGCGGGATCAGGGCCTTTTGCTGGAAATCGGCGGCACGGTTTACGGTATTTGTGCTTATAACACCGCCGCCGATACAGGCATAGCGAAAGATTATATCCAGTATAATTCAGCGGACGGTGAAAAAGAGGATTTCTATTTGTTCTTTGGAAACAAATCCGTTCATTTTATGGAGAACGACAACTCGATAGACAATACCGCCGTTGACACCGTGCATATTCTGTTCGATTTATACAAATAGTTATGCATAAAATGCAAATTTTTTATGATATTTTCAAAGAAATTGATTGACAAACCGGGGAAAAAGCGATAAAATCTTGCTTGGATAAATCGAGACAAAACAATTGCCCCCACCCTTATGAATCAAGGGCCGTTTTGGCTTGAGATAAAATAGAAAGGAGATTCCTGTATGAAAAAGTTTCTTGCGATTCTGCTCTCCCTGATCATGGTCGTATCCATGGCCGCCACCGCCGGCGCTTCCAGCCTGGCAGGCACCTACGATATCACCATTTGGGTGGCTGAAAAGGCCGTTGAGCTGACCAAGCAGCAGATTGCCGACTTCAACGCATCCAACGAGTTTGGCATCACCTTCAACGCCACCGTGGAACCCGTTTCCGAAGCCGACTCTGCCACTCAGATGATCACCGACGTGGAAGCGGGCGGCGACATCTTTTGCTTCGCCCAGGACCAGTTCGCCCGTCTGGTGCAGTCCGGCGCGCTGGCTAAGCTGGGCAAAGGCGCTTCTGAAACCGTGACCACCAACAACGCCGCTGGCGTGGTGGCCGCCGCCACCTCCGGCGACGCCCTGTACGCTTATCCCCTGACCGCCGACAACGGCTACTTCATGTACTATGACAAGTCCGTCATCCCCGAAGAGGATGTGGACTCTCTGGAAGCCATCATCGCGGACTGCGAAGCCAATCAGAAGTATTTTGCCTTTGAAATGCAGACCTCTGCCTGGTACATCGCTTCCTTCTTCTTCGGCACCGGCTGCGTATCCGAATGGGTGACCGACTCCGACGGCCAGTTCATCGAAGTGCATGATACTTTCAACAGCCCCCAGGGCCTGATCGCCGCCAAGGGCATCCAGAAGCTGGTCACTTCTCCCTATCATCTGTCCTCCTCCTCCGGCGCTGAATTCGCCCAGGGCGCTGCCGTGGTCGTTTCCGGCACCTGGGATTACAACACCGTGGAAGGCATCCTGGGCGAAAACATGGGCGTGGCCGATCTGCCCTCCTTTGAAGTGGATGGCCAGCTCTATCATCTGGGCTCCTTCAACGGCTGCAAGCTGCTGGGCGTGAAGCCCCAGGTGGACGCCGTGCGCGCCGCTGCGCTGAATCAGCTGGCTCTGTACCTGACCGGTGAAAAGTGCCAGATGGAACGCTTTGAAGCGCTGGCCTGGGGTCCCTCCAACATTGCCGCTCAGGCTTCCGACGCCGTGCAGGCCAACCCCGGCCTGGCCGCCCTGCTGGCCCAGAGCCCCTATTCCATTCCCCAGGGCCAGATCCATGGCTCCTGGTGGGATATCGCCAAGGTCATCGGTGACGACATCAAGAACGCCGAAGACGAAGCCGGTCTGCAGGCCGCTCTGGACAACTACACCGACAAGATCGCCAGCCTGTTCACCATGAGCGACGACGTGAAGTTCGGCTGGACCGTGATCGGCGCGGTGGCTGGCACCATGTGGGATAACGACTTCCCCATGACCAAGATTTCCGCTTCCGAATGGAAGAGCGACGACGCTTTCGCCATGGACGCCGGCACCGAATTCAAGGTGCGCCAGGGCCTGAGCTGGGACAACAACTTCCCCGCCGACAACTTCAAGGTGGAAGAAGCGGGCACCTACTACGTGATGTTCAACGAAACCACCGGTGAAGTGAGCATCGTGGCCGAATAAGCCGCCTGCCATTGCTTGATTGAAGTAATCCGGCAATGGTTCATTCCGAATGGCCGGAGTCAATTCACCTTGGCTCCGGCCCTTTTCGTAGCAGTAAGCTCTGTGAACGTTCAATGCGGGGCATGCCCTGCGGAAGGCTGCTTCGCGCTCCCGGTAAATCGGGCAAGGAGAGGAATGTGAATGTATGACGAATGATACGAAACAGGCGCGGCCCAGCGGCGGTGGAGATACGAAAAAAATCCTGGCCGCCGTGGGCGTGGTGCTTTTAGGTTGCCTGATCTATCTGATCATCGGCGGCATCTTTTCGGGGATCGGCGTGCCTATGTGGGTTAGCGGCATCATTGCCGCGGTGATCATCGCGCCGCTGACCGCAGGGTGCGTGCTGAAATGGGATAAGCTGTACGCCGTATACGAAAGCGGCAACGAAAAGGAAACCCTGCGGCTGAGCAAAACCGAAAAGAAGATTTACAGCCTGATGAGCATTGTGCTGGGCATTCCCGCGTTTTTCAAGAATGTGGGCCTGGCTATCTGGAACGCCATCAAGGCGGCGGGCAGCGCCATCGGGAAGGAATTCGCCGATCTTGGCTCAACCTTCGTTCATGGCGACTGGAAAACCAAGTTTTCCTATGTGATCATGGGGTTTGGAAACCTGACCAGAGGCCAGTTCCTGCGCGGCCTGCTGTTCCTGCTGTTTGAAGTGGTGTTCATCGGCTATATGGTGCTGGCTGGCTGCCATTGGCTGAGCATGCTGCCCTCCCTGGGCCTGCTGGGTCCCACCAAAGAATACGACCTGATCCTTGACGTGGAAGTAACGACTTATCACGACAATTCCTTCAAGATTCTGCTTTACGGCGTGCTGACCATCTTCTTCATCATCGCTTTCATTTATACCTGGCGCACCAACATCAAGCAGAACAAGATGGCTGAAAAGATTTTGGCTTCAGGCAAAAAGCTGCGCAGCGGCAAAGACGATTTGCGGTCCATGGTGGACGATCAGTTCCACAAGACCCTGCTGGCCCTGCCTCTGACCGGTATCCTGATCTTCACCGTACTGCCCATCGTGTTCATGATCCTGGTGGCTTTCACCAATTATGACGGCACCCACAACGGCTACACCAACAACCTGTTCACCTGGGTGGGCCTGGATAACTTCAATACCATGCTCTCCTGGACGGCGGACAAGGGCGGCAACACCCAGTCCTATGCCGCCACCTTCGGCGAGGTGCTTTCCTGGACGCTGATCTGGGCCTTCTTCGCCACCTTCACCAACTATTTCCTGGGCATGTGGGTGGCCATGGCCATTAACAAAAAAGGCATCAAGTTCAAGAAAGGCTGGCGCACCATCCTGGTGCTCACCATCGCCATTCCCCAGTTCATTTCTCTGTTGTACGTGAGCAAAATGTTCGCCAAGAACGGCATCGTCAACGGCTTCCTGCTCAGCATGGGCTGGATATCCGAAGCCCTTCCTTTCTGGGAGGATGCCACCTGGGCCCGCATCACGGTGATCCTGCTGAATATCTGGATCGGTATTCCGTACCTGATGCTGGTCACCACCGGTATTTTGATGAACATCCCGGCGGACCTGTACGAATCCGCCCGCATCGACGGCGCCAACGCATGGCAGCAGTACCAGAAGATCACCCTGCCCTACATGCTGTTCGTCACCGGTCCTTACCTGCTTACCAGCTTTACGGGCAACATGAACAACTTCAACGTGATCTTCCTGCTCACCGGCGGCGCGCCTACCAATGCAGCGGCTTCCTCGGCGTCGGGCAACGTGGGGTATACCGACCTGCTGATCACCTGGCTGTTCAAGATCACCACCGGCGCGGAAAGCCAGTATTATCTGGCGTCCGTGGTCGGTATCCTGGTGTTCGTGGTGGTGGCAGTCATTTCGATGGTGGTATACAACATCCTGCCGTCTATCAAGAATGAGGAGGATTTCCAGTGATGAGTGAAAATAACGTCACGGTAGGAAAGCGCCATATGGGTCTGAAAGCCTCCCGCCTCCTCGCCAACTCCACCATCTATCTGGTGCTGGTGGTGATCAGCGTGATCTGGCTGATTCCCTTCGTGTGCATCCTGCTGCAGAGCTTCCGGGTGGAAAGCACCCATCAGGTGGGCTATGTGGTCCCTCAGCAGTGGGGGCTGGACAATTATACCAAGCTGTTCCAGACCGATTTTCCCCGCTGGTATGTGAACACTTTCGTCATTGCCCTGATCACCGCGGCCCTGCAAACCATCATCGTGCTTTGCATGAGCTACACCCTCTCCCGTTTCCGGTTTAAGATGAGAAAGCCCCTCATGAGCTTTATGCTGATCCTGGGTATGTTCCCCGGCATGCTGTCCATGATCATCCTGTACCGGGTGCTTTCCGACCTGGGCCTCACCCAGGCCAACGCCGTGCCCGGCCTGATCCTGGTCTACGTGGCATCCTCCGGTATGGGCTATTACGTGTCCAAGGGCTTCTTCGACACCATCCCCAAATCCCTGGACGAAGCTGCTCGGGTGGACGGCGCGACGCGCTTCCAGGTGCTGAAAAAGATCATCCTGCCGCTTTCCAAGCCCATCGTGATCTATACCGTGCTGACCGCGTTCATGGGGCCCTGGGGCGACTATGTGTTTGCAAGGTACATTTCCTTTGGCACCTCCGCGGGCATGAACGTGGCTGTTGGCTTGTACAACTGGCTGAACAAGGACCAGATTTCCACCCGCTACACCATGTTCTGCGCGGGCGGCGTGCTGGTAGCAATTCCCGTGGCCATCCTGTTCATGTGCCTGCAGAAGTACTATGTGGAAGGCGTCACTGGAGGCGCTGTCAAAGGATAAGTTTGGAGAGTGAAGAGTGGAGTGTGGAGTTAAGAATGCATTTTATATGTTAATGGAAAATGGTTTGAGGCAGTTTTATATGTAACTATATAAAACTCCACACTCCACTCTCCAAACTCCACACTCGTCATCGTCAATCCGATTTCGGAAGGAGAGAAAAAAGTCTATGGCAAGCGTAAAGCTCACCGATGTGAAAAAGGTGTATGACAATAACGTGACGGCTGTGCACGATTTTAACCTGGATATCAAGGACAAGGAATTTGTGGTGTTCGTCGGCCCCTCCGGCTGCGGCAAATCCACCACCATGCGCATGATCGCCGGCTTGGAGGATATTTCCGGCGGCACAGTGGAAATCGACGGCGTGGTGGTCAACGACCTGCAGCCCAAGGACCGCGACATCGCCATGGTGTTCCAGAACTACGCCCTGTACCCCCACATGACGGTCTATGACAACATCGCTTTCTCCCTGCGGCTCAAGAAAATGCCGGAGGATGAGATTTACGAAAAAGTCACCAACGCGGCGGAGGTACTGGGCATTACCGAATACCTGACCCGCAAACCCAGGGCTCTGTCCGGCGGCCAGCGCCAGCGCGTGGCCATCGGCCGCGCCATGGTGCGTGAGTCTAAAGTGTTCCTCATGGACGAACCTTTGTCCAACCTGGACGCCAAGCTGCGAAACCAGATACGCGCCGAAATCATCCTGCTGCGCCAGA
>JAFXMP010000154.1 GCA_017530275.1 Clostridia bacterium
ATCCAGGAACCGGTCCACGGCGTCCACATAGATCAGGTTCGCGTCCATTTCGTGGCGGAATACCTGGATCACCTGCTCGGGCTCGCCCTTGCGAAGCAGACCGTGGTTGACATGCACGCAGACCAGGTTTTTTCCGATCGCGCGGATCAGCAGCGCGGCGACGACGGAGGAATCCACGCCGCCGGACAGGGCCAACAGTACCTTCTTGTCTCCCACCTGCGCTTTGATCTGGGCAATCTGCTCTTCAATGAATTCCTTGGCCTGCGCTTGGGTGGTGATCCGATCCATCGTGTCGGGGCGCACGTTGTTTTGCATAATGGCTCCTCCTCTTTCGTTGATTGGTTGTCGTTCCTTTCCCTTGAAAGGATGCTTCATTATCGCATGGTTTTTTTCCGGATGCAACAGAAATATTTCAGAATCTTTCATTTTCTCCCCCAAAACACGAACATTCAAAAGAAATACAGGCAAAATGTTTTGAAATAAAAAACACTTCAAAAAACTTCAAAATTGTGGTATACTTTTTTGTGTTCTACAGAATGATAAAGGGGGATGCGCAGCGATGCAGGTGACAAACGATATCGTCTATGTGGGCGTCAATGACCGGGATTTGGATCTGTTTGAAGGGCAGTATAAGATCCCGAACGGCGTCACGTATAATTCCTACATCATATTTGACGAAAAGATTGCGCTGATGGACAGCGTCGATCACCGGAAGACCGAAGAATGGCTTGGCAACGTGAAGGCAGCGCTGAACGGCAAAGCGCCGGATTACCTGGTGGTTTCGCATTTGGAGCCGGATCACAGCGGCAGCATCCAGGCGATCGCCGCGCTGTATCCCCAGATGCGGCTGGTGATGACCGCAAAAGCGCTTTCCATGCTGCCCCAGTTCGTGGATAAGGCATTGGCCGCGCGTGTGACCGCTGTCAAGGAAAACGATACCCTGGCCCTCGGCGCGCATACGCTCAAATTCTTTACCGCGCCGATGGTGCACTGGCCGGAAGTGATGGTCAGCTACGAGGAAAGCGAAAAGATCCTGTTTTCCGCCGACGCTTTCGGCACCTTTGGCGCGCTGGATCAGCAGCAGGAATGGCTGCCGGAAGCGCGGCGGTATTATTTAAACATCGTCGGCAAATACGGCAGCCCTGTGACCACCCTGCTCAAGAAGGCCGCGGCGCTGGATATTCGGGCGATCTGCCCGCTGCACGGCCCCGTGCTGAAGGAAAACCTGGGCTTCTATCTGGAAAAATACACGGCCTGGAGCAGCTACGCGCCGGAGGAAAAGGGCGTGCTGGTAGCCTTTGGATCCCTCCACGGGAACACCGCCGGGGCCGCGCGCTCCATGGCCAAGCTCCTGGAAGAAAAGGGCTGCAGGGTTTCGTTGATCGACCTGGCGCGGGACGATATGTCCCTGGCCGTTGCGGAGGCTTTCCGCTATGATAAGCTGGTGCTGGCATGCAGCACATACGACGGCAATTTCTTCCCCAAGATGGAAGATTTCCTGCTGCACCTCAAGGCCAAGAATTTCTGCAAGCGCAAGGCCGCGCTGATCGAAAACGGCTCCTGGGCCCCGATGGCCGCCAAGTGCATGAAGGGCTATCTGGAACAGATGAAGGAAATCGCCCTGTGCGAAGGGACGGTGACCATCAAGACCACCGTGACAGAAGAAAACCTTGCCCAGATCCGCGCGCTGGCGGAAGAACTGCTTGCATAAAAACCCGAACCGAATAAAACGGCTTGCGCCGATCCCGCAAGCCGTTCTCATAGGCCATGTATCGTCCGGTTTTCTGCTTCCGATGCGCAGCGTATCGCCTGTTGAAGGAACCGCCATCGAAGAAGAAAGCCGGACGATCCCTTCGCTTTGGAACGGCATTCCCGCGCTTGATCCTGCCAAATGCCAGCGTCGATCAGAGCCGCGATTCGCGGCCATTGAGCAAGTCATAATCTTTGACTTGACTTTTTCCCGAGCATTCGGTATACTTTCTTTGCCATCCTGGGCCGGCATCTTGTCCGGAATGCGCATTCGCCGGGAATGACCTTGGAGCGGTATCGAAGTGGTCATAACGGGACTGACTCGAAATCGCTTCCTTCACGCGGCACTCCCTTTTCGGAAACCCTTGATTTGTAAGGCTTTCCGGATGCCCCCGGGCGAAAGAGGGGCAAAGTTCTCTCCAAAAGTTCTCTCCTTTTTCCGGGAGACGGTTTTGGGGGAAATATACATGGAGCGGTATCGAAGCGGTCATAACGGCCCTGACTCGAAATCGTGCCGGCGAAACGGAACCCCTCTTCTGAAACCCCTTTATTTATAAGGGTTTTCAGACCCCCAGGATCGAATCCCGGAAAAAGTTCTCTCCTAAAGTTCTCTCATTTTTCCAGAGTGCTTTCGAGAGTCATATTTCTTGGAGCGGTATCGAAGTGGTCGCAA
>JAFXMP010000155.1 GCA_017530275.1 Clostridia bacterium
AGCGTAAAAGATATGCTTTTACCCTGGTCAATATTACTCATTCAGGAGAATTGGATGTAATCACCAATGAATAATTATTCTGATATAGTTTAAATCAATTTGTCATGATATAGTCTTTTTTATATTTTCATATCGGCATAATTGCTGGTCTTCAATATTATACTCCTCAAAATGGTGCAAAGTGTTCGGGGTTCACTCTGAACACTTTTTCTATTTCTCACTAAATATTAAAGGAGGATCTCTATGAACAGTAACAAGAAATCGCTTACCAAGAATATGGCTTGGAACGCCATGCGCTGGAGAAAGTGGCGAAATCTGACTCACTTTCAGAAAAAATGGATCATGGAGAAAGCTCACAGACTGTATAAACAGTTTGTAACGGACAGGCAAAGATTTCCCCATTGTTCAGAACGCAGAGCTTTGATCGAAACCCTGTATGCTCTAATTCTAAACAAAGGGATCATGATTTACAGGGGTGAGGTAAAACGCATTGTGGATTTCAGAATGAGAAAATGGAACAGGCGATATCTAAAAAGAGAAATGGAAAAAGCTCAGGAAAACATGTTGCAAAAAGAAAATGAAACAACAGAATAACCCAGCATCCAAGCATTGGTCTTGAGGCGTTCAGAGAATTGACATTCATCTGAACGCCTTTTTTCGTTTTTGGAAGGAGGAAAGAGAATGAACGAATTGACCGCTGTTTCTTATGAATACGACCAGAACAACCGACCAGGAATTCTTGGCACACAGCTTCACCAGGCGCTGGGAATCATGACTGACTACCGACATTGGTTTCAGCGGATCTGTCTGCGGCTGGAATTGAAAGAGGGGCAGGATTATACGACGCTGGTCAAAAAAGTCCGGCGTGGTGACGTCGTTGAGATGCCCGGAAAGAAAATAGATCACCTACTTACCATTACGGCAGCTAAGGAAATCTGTCTGGTGCAGTCCTCCCCCATAGGTCGGATGCTCCGGAGGCAGCTTATGGCTGCGGAACAAATAATTCAGCAGACATCAGAGGTCAGCCAGCAGGAGATCAGTTATTATCGGCAGCAGTTACAGGAATCCAATGAGAGAAATATGCAGTTGACGGCAGATTTAGCAGCGCAGAATCAGACTCTGGCAATTCAAGCCGTCAGGCTTGCCCAGCAGGACGAGATCATGGAAAAGCAGCGGACGATGATCCAAAAGCAGAGCAAGACAGTGCGGCAAATGAAGCCAAAGGTGGATTATTGCGACCGGGTTCTAAACTCCAAAGATGTTCTCACTGCCACAACCATTGCCAAGACCTATGACTGGTCGGGGCAAAAGCTCAATACTTTTCTAAAAGAACAAGGCGTCCAGTATAAATGCAACGGAGCCTGGGTGCTGTATGCCCGATACACCGGGAAAGGATATACCAAATATACTACCTACATTCGGAAGTGCGACGGTATAGAAAGAACGCGCATCGTGATGAAATGGACGCAGAAGGGCTGCAGCTAATCGACCGGAAAATGCGGGAGGCTGGCTGGATACCGAAAAAAGAGGAGGAAGTTTAATGGAAGAAACCTGTATCGTCTGCGGGGAAATTATTCCAGAGGGGCGACAAGTGTGCCCTCTTTGTGAACAAAAGTATGGCGGAAAACCGGACGAAAGAAAAGCCATGGCCTTTCTCCTGCGCCAATCGGTACTGAAAGGGCCGCCTGGCGGCAAAGAAATCAGCATACACGGGCAATTCATGGGAGATACCTTGAAATGCCCAAACACAATAGCATAACGCAAATGCCCACAATCAGAAGGAAAAACAATCTCACAGTCACATTCCCAACGAAAAGCGTACAACGCCCGATTCGCTGAACTAAACAAGGCGCTACGTTTTTTAATCTGTTGATGTCAGGCAATGGAGTAATGAATCACATGAAAATAATTATGAGAACGGGCGGCAGGGAGATTGCGCCTAGCCAAACGCGGAAGCAAATCACTCATCAGAAAGGAGGAATTACTCACCAAGCAGCAAGCTATCACCGCCACCCAATCAACCTCACCCCTTCCGCCGCATAAACCGGAGAAAAAAGAATCATACTATGAGAAAATTCGGAGAGTGGGGGGCACCGTGCGCAGCGAAAAAGAGGCAAGCAATCAGCGTTTGAAACAGCAGGCCATTGAAAAAGCCTATCTGCTGTATTACAACAAGGTGCTGTTTGAAAAAGGGCTGATCTCGGAACAGGAACGCAATCAAATGATCCATCAGATTAACCATCGCCACAACGCAGCACGGTGACATAAAAGAATAACCCTGGGGAAACCACTCTTTGGAAATTCTCCGCGCGCCTCTCACCGGGGAGGCGCGCAACTTCTCCGAATTGCGCATGTGTAATTGCGCCATGCGTCCAAAGGCCGCATGGCTGAAAGAGTGGTTTCCCCGGACCTCTTCCGAGAAAGGCACCTTTGGTGAAGACGATACTTTCAAGCGTTCACTTGAATTCTCAATCGTAGTATGATATACTATAGATGATGATTTTACGAAACTTTGGAGGAAGATGAAATGGACATTCTGGCGGCGCGGAAGGAGTTGCGCAAGAAAACGATCTACGATCTGCCCCTGCGCGTGACGTATTACGCCCGGGTGTCCACGGACAAGGACGAGCAGCTGAATTCCCTGGACAACCAGGTGAAATACTATGAAGAATTGATCCGAAAAAACAAAGCCTGGACGTTTGTGCCGGGATATATTGACGAGGGCTTATCCGGCATTTCCACCAGGAAGCGGGAAAACTTCATCCGCATGGTGGAAGATGGAAAGGCTGGTATGTTTGATTTAATCATTACGAAAGAAATCACCCGCTTCGCCCGCAACACCCTGGATTCCATTCAGTACACCCGCGATTTATTGAGCAACGGCGTGGCGGTATATTTTCAGAATGATAATATCAACACCCTGGACGAGGATTCGGAGCTGCGCCTCACCATCATGTCCGGCATTGCCCAGGACGAGCTGCGCAAGCTGTCCAGCCGGGTGAAATTCGGCCATCAGCAGGCCATCAAATCCAGCGTGGTGCTGGGCAACAGCCGCATCTTCGGCTACAAAAAGGATAACAAGCGCCTGATTATCGACGAAACGGAAGCGCCCATGGTGCGGGAGCTGTTTGCGTTCTACGCCACCGACCAGTACAGCATGAAGCAGATCGAGGGCATCTTCTGGGATAAGGGCTACCGGAATCTGAACGGCAACAAAATCGCCCACGGCACCATGGCCAACATGATCGCCAATCCCAAATACAAGGGCTATTACGTGGGCAACAAGGTGAAAGTGGTGGACATGTTCACCAAGAAGCAGAAGTTCCTGCCGCCGGAAGAATGGGTGATGTTCAAGGACGAGGCCGGCGAAATCGTTCCTGCCATCGTCAGCGAGGAATTGTGGGACAAGGCCAACGCCATTCTGAAAAGGCGCAGCGAAGACGTGAAGAACCGGCAGGGGGTATGCAATCACCCGAACCTGCTCACCGGCAAGCTGTTCTGTACCTGCTGCGGGGAACCCTATTACCGACGCGAATCGAAAAAGGTCTACGGCCCCAACAATTCCAAATGGGTGTGCAGCGGCAAGATCAAAAACGGCGCGGAAACCTGTGCCTCCTTCCCCATCTACGAATCAGAAATTCAACCGTTGCTTTTGGAAGTTTTTCGGGACACCCAGGCCGATGCGGACGCACTGGCGGAAGAATACATCCGCCTGTACACCGAAATGACCGATCACAACCAACTGCCGTCCCGGATCGCGGAACAGCAGAAAATCATCGGCAACGCGGAAAAGAAAAAAGCCAAGCTCCTGCAGCTCAGCGTGGACGGCATGATCACCGACCGGGATTTCAAAAAGATGACGGATGGCTGCAACGCAGAAATCGACCAGGCCCAGCAGGCAATCGACGCGCTGAACGCCCAGCTGGACACCAGCGAGGAATACAAACAGAAAATCGCCCGCATCCGCAAGGTGCTGGCCGACGCGCAGAAGGATGCCGCGGCGGGGATCATCACCAAGGAATTCGTGGAGCAGTACATCGACAAAATCTTGGTTTCGCCCCAGGAGGACGGTTCCATGCTCCTGGACATCAGGATTTTTACCGGCGAAACGGCGCAGAAAACCCTATCCGAAATTCCGCGTCGTACGGGCCACACGTTCAAGCGCATGATCGAACAGCAGGAACGCCAGATGAGCGGCAAGTAAGCGCCGAATGAAAAAGGGCCAGGATACGCATACGCCATCCAGCGCCCTTTCGCCCGCTTTCCGATTAACCGGAAGGCGGGCGTTTTGTTGTCAATGCATACACTTTATCAGTGTTCCTATGTTTTCGGGAAAAGCGAAGTTCTCCAGCAGTGCGCCGCTCATAGCCCCGGTTTCGGCCATCTCAGGGGAGGATCAGCGGGCGGCGGCGGTAACGAAGCGGTTGAATTTAAGCGCGTCCAAGCTCTCCGGGCTTGTCAAGCTTTATTGGTTTTCCCCTCGCGCCAGGGCGTCCGTGCCCGCCAGGTAAATGCACACCTCTTTTTCTCCCGCGAAAGCCCGAAGACTCTTTAGGGGCGCTGAAATTGGAACGTTTCTTTCCTCCCCTTCCAGCAGGGGCGTGTCCAGCGGGAGGCGCCTTTCGTCGGCCGTCACAGCGGTAACGGGCGCAGGCAGCGGGTTATACAGCCACAAACAGCCGCCATCGGCGCGTGCCATCACAAACGCGCCTTCCCTGAACAGGCAGATTCCTTCTGTCGGCGCGCCTTGCAGCGCACGGATATCATCAAGGAGAGATGCGCCGGTTCCGCCTTCGAAGGCGTGAAGGCCCATGACCGTTCGGACATGCTTGGCATGCGCGCCTTCCGCCACCTGGCGCACCCAGGCGCTATCCTGTTCGTAAGCCCGGGAATAAGCCATGGGAAGGACGTAATCGTACAGGACAGCGGCGTCTTCGTAGCTTTGACCGTAATGCAGTTCGGCAAAGGCGGTATCGTCATACGCGCCTTCGGGCATCAGGGCAGCGGTAACGGTGATTTGTTTCCGTTCACAGCGGACCGGCAGGATCAGTTCGCGGGCAAAGCGTTTAACGTCCTCCCGCCGGACCCGGGCCACGGCCCGAACGCTTTCATCGCCGGCGCGCAGCGCGTCAAAAATACAGTTTTCCTCGTTTTTTTCGCCCCGGAAGAAGGTGCGGTCCATCAAGTCGCACACATGTGTTAAGTCCGCTCCGGCTGCTGCGTAGCGCTGCTTGTCCTTTTCGTCCCAGCCGTATGTCAGATGGTTATACCGGATATAATCCAGGTGCAGGCCGTCGATGTCGTAATTCCGCACCGCTTCACGCAGAATGCCTTGCATATAGGACAGGTATCCTTCGTCCCGCAGGGAGATCAATCCCTTATCCCTGCCCCGCACATAATGGCAGCGCCCGCTTTCCGGATGGGCGGCTTTATAGTATTCGTCATTTGCCGAAGTAAACCAGGCGTGTACGCGAACGCCCCGTTCGTGCGCGGCGGACAGCACCTCCCGCAGCAGGTCCCGTTCCTGGCCGCGCGGCGCGATGCCGCTGTGAAAGGAGACCAGACCGGATAACCCCTTGGCAAGAAAAAAGATATCGGTGACTCCGGCTTTGACGCATCGGCTGACCGTTTCCCCCGCGCCCCGCTTTTCCACGCTTTCCGGCCACATCCAAACCCCGAGCATAGGCATAAAACTGCCGCCTCCTTTGATATTTTTATTAAGTCATCCTCAGATTATTGCTGTCAAATGCACTGAACTTGTCCGCCATGCAGAAAACCGCACCGGTGCCCTCCAAGATAACGACGATTTCCTTGTCGTCCCGATCCCGATAAAATAAAGATATGGCTCCAAACCCGCATGCCGAGGGGTTTTATCCCTGCATCCTTTTCAGGCATAAGCGGATGAAGTTTTCGGCAATCTTGCTGCAATAGCGGTCCTTGTTATATCCGATGGCGATAGTGTCAGAGAGAGAATCGTCAAACAGGGGGCACACCTCAACCAATTTGCGGATATAGGACCCATCTGTACCCGAAGCCACATAATTACTGTTGAGATAAAGCTCCGGGCACACGGCAATTCCGATTCCTTCGGCGGCAAGGGCCATTGCGGTTTGCGTATTGTTCGTTTCAAATTTGATATTCGGTTTGATGTGCGCTTTTTTGAAGAGATGATCCGTGATGGTACGGATGCGGTCTCCCTCCTTGAGCATGACAAAGGGAAAATCTCGGAATACAGCGATATCGTGGTCCGCGCGGAAAACAGACAGGCGGGCCTCTATCTGCTCTGCAGATTGCCAGTGATCCTGCAGCAGACGTTTCGGGATCACAAGATGAAGGCGGTCACTCATGAGTGGGAACGATTCAGCCCGATCGATCCGGAACGGAGCATAACCGATCATCACATCGATTTCCCCTCGTTCCAGCAGGCTTTCCAGCATCTGGGTACTGTCTTCCTGTACAGAAAGCTCCACCAGGGGATACTGGCGTATGAATTCCGGCAGCACCAGGGGCAGGATCGCCTGGCCGCGGGTGTAGGATATGCCGATGCGCAGCTCGCCGCGGTTATTGTCATTGATGTCATTCAGCATAACGGCCGTTTGCTTGTGCAGGTCCAGCATTCGTTCCACCGCCGCGCGATACTGGCGTCCGCTGTAGGTGAGCTCCAATCCCTGCCGGCGTTCAAACAGCCGGCAGCCAAGCTCCGATTCAAGGCGTGAAATGCAGTCGCTCAGTGCCTGCTGGCTGATATGCAATCGTTCAGCCGCCCGGGTGATATTTCCTGTTTCCGCTGCCATCATGAAGTATTCCATGTTCTGAAAATTCATGTTGGTTCCTCCTGCTTGGGTTCGTTATTTGTAAATATTATATCACAAAAAAAGTCTTGTGAACATCACGATACAAAAACTGTTGTAAATTGTGGCAGGGATGAAGTATAATAACTATAACAGGAAAAATCAATATAGAAGAAATACTCGATAAAGGAGGCAGATTATGTCGGTCAAAAAAGAACTGATCCTGAACCCGGACTGGTGCAAGGGGTGCGGAATCTGTGCGGCTTTCTGTCCAAAAGGGGCGCTGGAAATCGTGAATGATAAGGTGCGGCGCGTTGAAGGCGCGGAGTGCATTCTGTGCGGCCAATGCGAGCTCCGCTGTCCAGACTATGCGATTTATATCAATGAAGATGAGTCGGAGGGAGATGGAAACCAGTGGATCAAGTCGTATTGATGCAGGGAAACGAAGCCTGTGTGGAAGGCGCGATTGCCGCCGGGATGCGGCTGTTCGCGGGTTACCCCATCACCCCTTCCACCGAGATCGCCGAGCTTTCGGCTTACCGCCTGCCCCAGGTGGGCGGGAAGTTTATCCAGATGGAGGATGAGATCGCCTCCATCGCCTGCGCCATCGGCGGGTCCGTGGCTGGCGTTAAATCCATGACCGCCACCAGCGGCCCCGGTTTTTCCTTGAAGCAGGAAAATCTTGGCTATGCCTGCTTGGCGGAAATTCCCATCGTGGTGGTGGACGTGCAGCGTATGGGGCCTTCCACGGGCATGCCCACGTCCCCCTCTCAGGGCGACGTGATGATGTCCCGCTGGGGGACCCATGGGGATCATCCGATCATCGTGATCAGCCCTTCCTCGGTGACGGAAGCTTATTACCAGACCATCCGCGCCTTTAACCTGTCCGAAAGGTACAGAACGCCGGTGATTTTCCTGATGGATGAAATCATCGGGCATCTGCGCGAGGGCATGCAGATGAAGGAAGCGGAGGATATCACCATCGTCAACCGGCCCACGGTACAATTCCCTGATCCGAAGCGCAAGCCGTACCATATGAATGAAAAGAAGGGGCAGATGGTGCCCCAGATGGCCCCCTTTGGCTGCGGCCAGCGCTACAATATCACGGGGTTGATCCATGACGAATCGGGCTTCCCCACCAATTCCCCCGAAGAAGCGGAGAAGCTGATGTACCGGCTGATGCATAAGATTTCCGACAACTACAAGGATATCGTCCGCTGCGAACAGGTAAACATGGACGATGCTGAAGTGGCCATCGTTTGTTACGGCGGCACCATGCGTGCGGCCCAGACCGCCATGGAGATGGCGCGGGAAAAAGGCGTCCGCTGCGGTATTCTCCGTCCCGTCACCATCTGGCCTTTCCCGGAGCGGGAGCTCACCGCTGCGCTGAAAGGGCTTAAAAAAATCGTGGTGGCAGAGCATAACTATGGTCAGATTGTCCTGGAGGTGGAGAGGCTGACCCGCGGCGCGTGCCCCGTGGCTTTTGTGGGAAAGTGGAACGGCACCGTGATCACACCGCAGGAGATTTTGCAGAAAGTGGAGGAAGCGTAAATGAATGTCAATACCGGCGATGTAAACGCGGCTTCCCGGACAAAACAAATGTCCAACCTGATCTATAAGTACATGCGCCCCGAGCATCTGCCGCAGATCTGGTGCCCAGGCTGCGGCAACGGCATCATCATGCGGGACGTGGCGCAGGCCATCGAGAACTTGGGCCTGAGCCGCAACCAAACCGTGATCGTGTCTGGCATCGGCTGCTCCTCCCGGGCGGCAGGATACATGGACTTCAATACCATCCACACCACCCATGGCCGGGCCATCGCTTTCGCTACAGGCATCAAGCTGGCCAATCCCGAGCTGGAAGTGATCGTGATTGCGGGAGACGGCGATATCTCTGCCATTGGGGGCAATCACCTGATCCACGCGGCCCGGAGGAATATTGGGCTTACTGTGGTGGTGATGAACAACAGCACCTATGGCATGACGGGCGGGCAGTACAGCCCCACCACGCCCACCAACGCTTACGGCACCACCGCGCCCTACGGCAATCTGGACCGCTCCTTCGACATCGCGGGGCTGGCCTACGGAGCGGGCGCTTCCTATGCCGCCCGAGGCAGCGCGTACCACGTACAGCAGACCATCGCTCTGATCCAGGACGGTATCCGCAACAAAGGCTTTTCCATCATCGACGTAGCAAGCATTTGTCCCACCTACTACGGGCGCAAGAACAAAAAAGGCGATGCTGTGGCCATGATGCAGTGGCAGAAGGATCACGCGGTCACGGTGGAACAGGCGGCCAAGATGGACCCGGAACAGCTCAAGGACAAGCTGGTCATCGGTCTTTTGCATCACGCCCAATACCCGGAATTCACTTACAAATACGATATGCTGATCCAGCGGCTGGCAAGGGAGCGTGAAGCAAATGAGTAGAATGGAACTTCGTCTGGCGGGCAGCGGCGGCCAGGGCGTGATCCTCGCTTCGGTCATTCTGGCGGAGGCGGCTGTCCAGTCCGGCAAACACACCGCGCAGAGCCAGTCCTACGGCCCGGAAGCGCGGGGCGGAGCCTGTAAAGCGGAAACGCTCATCTCTGACGAGCCCATCGGCTTTACCAAAGTTCAGCAGCCCAGCTTCCTGATGGCGCTGACCCAGAAGGCGCTGGATAAATACACGGTTTCGCTTCCCGAAAACTGTCTGGTGCTGGTGGACGAAAGCCTCACAGTCCCGGAGAATCTGAGCGGCCACCGGGTATTGTCCCTACCCATTCTGCGGACGGCCAAAGAGAAGGTGGGCCGCGCCCAGACCGCCAATGTGCTGGCTGTCGGGTGCATCAACGCGCTGCTGGGCATTACAGACGAGGAGACGCTAAAGAAAGCCGCCTTGCTCCATGTGCCACGGGGCACGGAGGAAATCAATCTGCGGGCGCTTTCCGAAGGCGTCAGGCTGGCATCGTCCGTTCCCGGGGAGGAGAAAGCCCCGGCAGTCCGTCCCGAAAAGAAAAGGGTGCGAAGCAATGAAAATCCATGAATATCAGGCTAAAGAACTGCTGCGCGCATACGGGGCTCCCGTGCCAACCGGCGAAGTGGCCGAAACAGTGGAGCAGGCCGCCGCGCTGGCGGAAAAGTACGGCCGCTGCGTGCTGAAAGCACAGGTTCATTCCGGCGGCCGCGGCAAAGCGGGCGGCGTCAAGCTGGCGAAAAACGCTGACGAGGCGCGGGCCATCGCCGGAAAAATGCTGGGTATGCGTCTGGTAACCAATCAGACGGGGCCCGAAGGCAAGCTGGTGCGCAAGCTGCTGGTCACCCCAGCAGTGGAAATTAAAAAAGAGTTTTACCTGAGCGTGACCGGCGACCATGAAAACGCCGCTCTGGTGATCATTGCGTCAGCGGACGGCGGTACCGAAATCGAAGAAACCGCCCGGACCCACCCCGAGAGGATCGCCCGCGTCCCTGTATCCGCTGTGGAGGGCTTCAAGCGCTATGAGGGCTTACAGGTGGCAGGTGTTTTCGGGCTGACCGGCGAAAACGAAAAGGAGCTCATTTCGCTGCTGGAATCCATGACGCGGCTCTATCAGGAAAAGGATTGTTCCCTGGTGGAGATCAACCCCCTGGTGCTGACCGAAAA
Organism: Clostridia bacterium; assembly: GCA_017530275.1. Next base: position 10,414 of record JAFXMP010000155.1, read on the forward strand.
TGGACATTTGCTGTGTCTGGACGCGAAAGTGACCTTTGACGACAACGCGTTATTCAGACATCCCGAACTGAAAGAACTGCGGGATATCGAGGAGGAAGACCCGCGGGAATACCGGGCTTCCCAGTATGATTTGAGCTATGTGAGTCTCAGCGGCAACATCGGCTGCCTCGTCAACGGTGCAGGGCTTGCCATGGCCACCATGGACATCATCAAGCATTTCGGCGGCGAACCGGCCAATTTCCTGGATGTGGGCGGCAGCGCTTCCAAAGAAAAGGTCCAGGCAGCCTTTGAACTGCTGCTTTCGGATGCACACGTTCGCGCGATCTTTGTCAATATCTTCGGCGGCATCATGAAGTGCGACATCATTGCGGAGGGCGTGGCAGCGGCGGCGAAGGAAATGGGCATCACCATTCCCCTGATTGTGCGGCTGGAGGGCACGAACGTGGAACTGGGCAAGCAGATTTTAGCGTCTTCCGGCCTTCAAATCATCGCCGCAGAGAACATGGCGGACGGCGCGCGCAAGGCAGTGGAAGCCGCGCGAACAGGGGGTGACGGGGCGTGAGCATCTGGGTCAACGCAGATACAAGGGTGATCGTACAGGGAATCACCGGCAAACAAGGCGCGTTCCACACGGAGCAGATGCTTGCTTACGGCACAAAAATCGTCGGCGGCGTCACCCCCGGCAAGGGCGGCCAAACGCTGCTGGGCGTGCCCGTGTTTCAAACGGTGGCGGAAGCCAAAGCCGCTGCCAATGCGAACGCCTCTGTGATCTATGTGCCGCCCCGCTTTGCCGCGGACGCCATCTTAGAGGCGGCTGACGCCGGGATCAGCCTGGTGGTGTGCATCACGGAGGGCATTCCCATTCTGGATATGACCCGCGTCAAGCACTATCTGGCTGGAACGGATACCCGGCTCATCGGGCCCAACTGTCCGGGCATCATCACGCCGGGCCAATGCAAGATCGGCATCATGCCAGGCTATATCCACCGAAAGGGGCATGTAGGCGTTATTTCCCGCTCCGGCACCCTGACCTATGAAGCCGTTAAGCAGCTCTCTGACCGGGGAATCGGCCAGTCCACCGTGATCGGCATCGGCGGCGATCCCATCCGGGGGACCGGTTTTGTGGACGCGCTGCGGGCCTTTGAAGCGGACGCGGATACCTATGCGGTAGTCATGAACGGCGAGATCGGCGGCAGCGGCGAGGAGGAAGCCGCTGAATACATTAGAACGAAAATGACAAAGCCTGTGGCAGCCTTTATCGGCGGGCAGTCCGCTCCGGCGGGCAAACGTATGGGTCATGCCGGGGCCATTGTCTCCGGCGGCAAAGGCACCGCCGCGGGCAAGATCGAAGCGCTGTGCGCCGCCGGTGCGGAAGTGGCCCTCACGCCGGACCGGATCGGCGACGCGCTGGTCAAAATCCTGTCTGACCGCGGTTTGCTGGAAAAATGCCGCGCGGACTGAACGACGAGGTGAAATCGATGAATACAGCCACATTATTGGAAACCGCTATGATCCTTTGCTTTGGCATTTCCTGGCCTCTGTCCATCGCGCGCATGTACAAAAGCTGGTCTACCGGGGGCAAGAGCATTTTCTTCAGCTGCTTTATTCTTGTGGGATATATCTGCGGTATATGCGCCAAGATTACGGCGCACAGTTACAATCTTGCTTTCATCTTTTATATCGTGAATACCGTTATGGTCTCAGTAGATATCCTGCTGTGGATTCGCAACTACCGGTATGAAAAGACCGGAAAGAAGACCTTCTTTTCCTGAATGAGAATGAACAGAAACGCCCGTCTGGCCAGCAGCCGGGCGTTTTTGTCACTTTGGGACTATGAGCGGCGGCAAACGCTGCCCGGAAACGGAGGATACCAGTCGATGGCGTATATCCGAAAAATAAGCGAAGAATTAACAGGCTACCAGGAAAGGACTCCCTTTTCTCCAGCCATTGACCTGCGGTGCGATTTTGTGATGGTGTATGGAACGGATGAAACCATGCCGGAAAGGATCAGGCAGTTTGCCGGCGCAGGATATGCGGTGCATCTGATGACGGGCATTTCCTGGGGTGATTATCAGGATTATCTGGATGGAAAATGGGACGGTCAAACCCACTGGGATGAAGCGCAGACCGAACGCAGCGGCGATCAGGTGTTCCATAATCCCCGCGTGCCCTATATGGTGCCTACAGCTACCTTCGCGGCTTATCTCACCGAACGGCTGAAAATCGCCGTGGACTGCGGCGTACTGGCCATTCATCTGGAGGAACCGGAATTCTGGGATCGGAGCGGGTATTCCCCGGCGTTTCAGCGGGCGTATGAAGAAAGGTATCAGGAACCGTTTGTTCCCCAGCACAAAAGCTTTGACGCCCATTGGCGCTGTGCCCGGCTGAAAGCGGAATTGTACGCCCGTACCCTGGCCCAAATCAGCGCTGCGCTGAAAGCCTACGCCAAAGAGAAATATGGCCGGGAGCTGCGTTTCTATGTGCCTACCCATAGCTTGCTGAACTATACCCAATGGAAGATCATGAGCCCGGAGGCCAGTTTGATCGGCATCCATACCGTGGATGGCTACATCGCCCAGGTCTGGACGGGCACCAGCCGGGTAGCCAATGTATACGAGGGCGTTTATAAGGAACGCACCTTTGAAACGGCTTTCTTGGAATATGGCGTCATGCAGGAACTTATCCGGGGCACGGGCCGCAGGATGTGGTTCCTGAACGATCCCATTGAGGATAATCCCACCTATACCTGGGAGAATTACCGGTACAATTACCAAAAGACCGCCATTGCTTCCCTGCTGCATCCCCAGGTTTGGCATTATGAAATCTGTCCCTGGCCCCACAGGGTGTTTGAAGGCCGGTATCCCAGGATCAGCGAAAAAGGCGCGGACAGCTTCGCGTCAGCGGATGCGAAATCCATCCCGGACGCCTACCGCACTTTCCTGTCCGGCATGTTCCAGTTATTCGGGGATATGGAGCAGCATGACTGGTCCTATGAAGGCATCCAGGAACCGGTGGGCCTGTTTCTGTCCGATACCTGCCTGTTCCAACGCACTTTCCCGGACGGCGTTCCCGTTTCCGGACAGGAAGAAGCGCTGTACGGCCTGATCGTCAAAAACTCAGAAATCGCTTCCAAGGAGGAAACGGAGGAAAAGGCGGCCCGTTCCCGCGCCTGGATGGAACGCCTGGATGACGACGAAGCGGGCATGAACGCCCTGATCGCCAGTTCCGCCTTCCCGCATTTTTACGGTTTGGCCCTGCCTCTGCTGAAATACGGCCTGCCCATTCACCCGGTTCAGCTGGACAATGTACGTTTGTTTCCGGATTATCTGCGGGAATTCCGCTTTGCCATTCTCAGCTATGAATTCATGAAACCGCTGGATCCAAGCATTCATCATATCCTGGCGTCCTGGGTGCGCGAGGGCGGGCGTCTGATCTGCGTGGGCGACGGCAGCGACCCCTTCCACGCCGTTCGCTCCTGGTGGCGGGAGGCGGGATACGTCCATCCCATGCAGCATTTATTTGACACGCTGGGTCTGCCTCGGGAACCGGCGGACGGCGTTTTCCCCGTGGGGAAGGGCTCTGCAACCGTCTGGAATCGGATGCCCGCGAGCATTTGCCTGAGAAAAGCAGAAGCAGATCGGTGGCGCGATATTATGAAAAACACGCTCCGTGAGGGCGGTATAGACTGGGTCTACAGCAACCATCTCACGCTTCATAGGGGGCCCTACGTCATATCCCAGGTAATGGAGGAAAGCGTATACCAAACGCCGAAGGAGTTTGAGGGCTGTTTCGTGGATCTGATGGCGGACGGTTATCCGATCATCACCCGGAAAACGGTGCGGCCTGGGGAAAGCGCCCTGCTGTATGACTTGGACAGACTGGAAAAAGGCCGCTTTGCCGTGATCGCCTCCGCCGCCCGGATCGTCAGCGCAGAAGTCCAGGATGCTTCTGTGTGCTTCCGGGCCCATGCGGCGGACCAAGTGCTGGTGTATATCCGCATGCGCCTTCCCTTTGTTCCGGCCTCTTTCCGGGCTTCGGACGCAGGCGGTATTCCGATCAGCGCCACCTGGCAATATGACAAGGCTACCCAAACGGCGCTGATCTGTTGGCGCAGCATGGGAAAAGAAATCACAGTCTGGGCAGATGCTTCCAAGTGAAAATTCGGGATAATGAGCCATAATAGAAAAAGGAACAGACCGTCCCAGCGGCACTCTGGTTTTGATGGACGCTGCCGGAGGATCGGTCTGTTTTTTTGCGGCTCGGCCGTTTATCCTCGCGCGGCGGGGGTGAGCCGGATGGTTTTTACCTCAAAGGGATGGAAGCGCAGCGCGATTTCGCCGTCGCTGATCGGGAGGGCTTCCAGCTTGTTTTCCAGCATATCGCAAAGCCAGACGGCCTTAACGGGCAGGTCCACGCTGAGATTGCAGGCGGTGTCCCCGCGCTTGGATTCGTACAGGCGCAGGATCACGTCGCCGCTGCCGTCCTCCGCGGGCTTTACGGTGTCGATGTACACGCTGGCGGACTTATACACGCCGAATGCGTGGAAGGCCGCGCCGCCGCCTTCCATGGTTTGCAGCGGCACGTTCAGATCATAAGCCTGAGCGACCACATTGCTGTCATAGAAAGAGCACGCCCAGCAGGTAAAGGCATAGGTGAAGGTGTGCTTTCCGTTATCCGCCCGCATCTCCGGGGAAGCTGCGGCCCGCAGCAGGGACAATTGCAGAGCGTTTCCGTTCATGCTGACGCCGTACTTGCAGTCGTTCAGCACGGCCGCGCCGTGGCTCTGGTCGCACAGGGCGCTGTACCGCTGGTTGCAGACCTCGAACCGGTCCTTGTCGTACAGGCGGGAGCGGTGGTTGGGCCGGGCCATATAGCCGAACTGGATCTCGTTGATACCCTCGGCGGCATTGACGTTCATGGGGAATTCCACCTTCAAAAGCCTGTGCAGCTCGTGCCAGTCCACGGTAGTGACGAAGTCCAGGCGGCAGTTGAACGCCGTTAAAACGATGTCCTGCTCCCAGGATGAATTCATGATCCTGCGGGACACGTGCACCACGGCCCGGAAGCCGGATTCTTCTTTGATGGTCAGCACAGCCGGTTCGTCCAGCGGCACCGGCTGGTCGATATAGTTGGAATCGATGTCCCAGGCGTCGAAGACCCGGGGAACGTCTTTGTAGGCCAGCAGATGATTCATGGGCCCGGCGGCATATTCCAGACCGCTGCCGGACCACGTAAAGGAAACAACTTCGCCCTTGCTGTTCAGCACGGCCCGCACGTGATCGTTTTCGATCACCGCGCCGGTTTCCGTGAGCCGCGCCCGGGCGGTTTCTTTGATTTCCGGATTGACGCGGCTGGGGATCAAAGACACTGCGCCGCAGGGAGGCATGCTGACCAGCCCCATCAAGCCCTCCGCCGTGCGGCGTACGGGAACGGCGAAGCCGTCCGATGTGGCCGCGCCATCTGCGAAGCGTTCCGGCAATTTGACCAGACCCTGACGGCCAAAAGACAGGGAATTGAACACGGAAAACCCTTCGCCCGAAGCCAAGGCTTTCATAGCGTCGTTTTTTACGGCTTCCGCTTCGCTGATGATCCACTGGTGATCCCGGCGGGCGTCCTCGTACACCTGGGCGATGGAGGAGCCGGGCAGGATATCGTGGAACTGGTTCAGCAGCAGCTTTTTCCAGGCCGCGTCCATGCGGGACAGCGGATAGGCAAAGCCACGGGCCGACGCGATCGCGCCCCACATTTCGGCTTCCCGCAGAGCCAGCTCCGATTTGCGGTTGCCCTTTTTGATGGCGGCCTGGGAGGTGTAAACGCCCCGGTGAGCGGAGAAGTACAGTTCGCCCACGTAGGTGTTCTTGGGGCCGCCTTTCGCTTCCATGTCCTCAAAGAACTGCACGGGGCCTTCCATTATCACCCGGGGCATGCCCTCCAGGTCTTTTTCCCGCAGCAGGAATTCGATATAATCCCGGGCGGGGCCGCCGCCCCCGTCGCCGTAGCCGTAGGGGAACAGGAAAGCGTCCAGGCCGCGCTTCTGCACCCGGCCCTTCCAGGTCTGGCAGATTTCCTTGGGATCGGTACGGTAAGTGTAGCTGGTGGGCAGGAAGGTGTCGATCTTGGTGCCATCCGCGCCCTGCCAGGTGAAATAGTGATAGGGGAACTGGTCGCCTTCATTGTAGCTCCAGAATATTTTCTGAGTGACCAGGTACTTTACGCCCGTCCCCTTCAGAATCTGAGGCAAAGCGGCGGAATAGCCGAAGGTGTCCGGCAGCCACAGCACCACGGAATCCACATCAAATACTTCCTTATAATACCGCTTGCCGTGCATCACCTGGCGGATCAGCGATTCGCCGGAGGTCATATTGGTGTCCGGCTCCACCCACATGGCGCCTTCGGCGATCCACCGGCCTTCCTTGGCCGCTTTTTTGATGCGCTCATACAGCTCGGGATAGTATTCCCGGCACATTTCATAGGCGGCAGGCTGGCTTTGCAGGTATTTGTATTCCGGGTACTGCTCCAGAAGGCGCAGCTGCTGGGCGAAGGTGCGGCAGGTTTTCCTATGCGTTTCCGCCATAGGCCACAGCCATGCCAGATCCAGGTGAGCGTTGCCGACGGCGTAGAACACCGGGGCGGTGGTGCCGTTCACGGCCTGGAGGGCGGGCCGCAGGGCTTCCCGGGCCGCCTTATAGCTTTCGATTCTATTTTCCAAAGGCTGCTCAAAATCCGCCAGCAGCGTAGCCTGCTCCAAAGCGCTTGCGACGCTGTCCGCCCGCAGGCTTTCGGGGTCAACCTGATCCATCAGCAGGCGCAGCGTTTCCATATCCATATAAAGCTGGTAGGCGTCCTCATTCCAAATGCCGAAGGTGACGTTTCCCAGCGTGTTCCGGGGGCCGGGACCGTTGAGGCCCTCGTAGCTGCCGGGCAGCACCGGGCCGGTGGCGCAGGCGTAACCCGGGTGCTCCGGGTAATCGTGGCCGCCGTAGGCTTCGATCAGCAGGTCATAGCTTTCACCCGGCACGCCGCAAACGCTAAGCACGTTATCCACAATATAATGATGCGGCACCGACACCCATTCCGCCCGGCGGGTGCCGAAAGAAAGGCCGTTGACGAAAACGGTGGATTCCCCCCCGGTCTGCAGGTCCATCACGATCCGCTTGCCCGCCGCTTCCTGGGGCAATGCGACTTTTCCGCGCATCCAGCAGTATTCCCAGGTTTTTCCCCATTTCGTGCCGGGGGCCATGGGCTTAAAATCGCCCCGCGCCGCTTCTTCCGGCGATAGATGCTCCATGGTGAAAAAGGCGTCCAGATCGATGTGCCCAAGCGGCAGGTACAAGTCCTCTTTCAGGGCATCGATCCAGTGGGCGATCCTGGCCGTCCATTCCGAATGCATGTACTTCATTTCATGGGTTCCTCCTTCAAATCGTTTCTCCTATTCTTCTTCCGCCCATTTGAGCTCTGCGCAGACGGGAAAATGATCGGACAGGAAAACACCGTTTTCCGTATGCTCCCATTTTTGGACTTTGATACAGTTCAGGGGACCGCGAGTAAATATATAGTCGATGCTCTCGGGGTGATCGGTGCGCATATAACCGTGATAGGTAATGCCGATACCCTCCGTCACATTGCAAAAGTCCGTTCGATCGCGAATTACGGACATTTCCGGGCTGTCGGGGGCCGCGTTGAAATCCCCCGCCAGGATCACCGGCGCATTGGGAAACAGTTCAACGCTTTCAAGATGCCGCAGGATTTGGGCAAGCCCCTGCCGGCGGGCCTCCACGCCCACATGATCCAAATGCGTATTCACGACCCGCAGCATATGCCCAGTCGCATTTTCCATCAGCAGCGCATCTATGCAGGTGCGGGGGCAGGAGCTTTGATCGGGATAACGGCTTCCGGGCTTATAAGGCGTTTCAGACAGCCAGAAGGTGCGCATTTCCATCAGGCAGTAGGTATCTTTGCGGAATGCGACGGTTATTTGCTCTCCGTCCAGTTTTTCGCCCCGGCCGCAGCCGATCGCATAATAATCCTTCAGGTTTTGTTTGAGCCATACCGCCATATGGGGCAGCACTTCCTGAAAGCACAGCAGTTCGGGCTGCTCTTCTCCGATGACCTTAAGGATCAAAGGATGGCGGTATACAAAGCAGTTTTCGCCGTCCTGATTGCGGTCACACCGCAGATTGAAGGTAACGAATTTGAACATATGCTTCTTCTCCCCTGTGTTTATTCTGTCTGTTGAACGGTGCTGCGACGGCCTGTCCATGAACGGCCTCCCTGCACCATCAATTATACACGAAGACGGCGTTTTTTCAATAGACGCAGAACAAATTTGCCCAATCGCGCATCGGGTGTTTCGATGGAAATTTGCCGCTGAATTTACATTTTTGTTACAATTCTCTCTTGTGAGGGCGGCGAAAAAATGATAATATATGATGAGGCAATTCTATGTCGATTTTTGTGAAGGAGCTTTGGGGTACCATGTGGAAATGGCTCGTGACTTTCCTGCTGATCCTGCTCATTCCCTGCGCCGCGCTGGCGGAGGGTCTGGACTTTACGGTATATCCGGATGTGATCCGGCCTGGAAAAATCGAAAGGATCAGTTTTTCCTCGTCTGACGATGGCGAAGCCAGGCTGGAGCTGCTGCTGCCAAGCGGGAAAGGCTTTGCTGTGATCCGGGAGAATATTGCCGTTTCCGCCGGCGTAAACCACATGACCTGGGATGGAAAGGATGTGTCAGGGGAAGATATTCCCGCTGGGGATTATCTGCTGAGCATCACTTTAGGCGGACAAACCGTTTCACAGCCTTTAACGGTGGGAGAACCCAGTCCCCGTATCCTGTCCCTTTCCGTCCCGCAAACCCTGGTTTCTGGCGAAGAATGGTCTCTGACCATCCAGGTCAATGAACCGGGTACCCTGACGATCAGCTTAAAGGCTGCGGACAACGACGCGTGGGCCACCGTTCTTTCTCGGGAAGTGCCAGCGGGGGTAAGCGCCGGAAGCTGGGATGGGAAGATCGACGGCGGTCCCGCCGCCCCCGGCGAATACGCGGTCCAGTTTTCCCTGACGGATGCTACCGGCTTTACAGGCACAGCCCAGCGGATTTCCCTGACTGTGACGCCCGCTGCCGTGATCGAGGAGGCGGCCGCGCCTGTGCCTGAACCGATGCAGGAAACCATGATCCCCAGCGCACATGCTCCCATGGACGGGGAAAGCAACTATTGGACCTTGCCCATTGGCGAATTCGATGAGGCGGCGATCTGGGAAGTGATGATCCAGCCCATGACGGTGATTTCCGAAAAGGGCAAAGACCAGAAGGAAGTTTACCGCCTGCGCGCCACGCCGGACAGCACCATCAGCAAGGACAACGTGGTGGGGGAAATCACCTACGAATCCCAGGGCGTGCACATCCTGGAAACCCTGGACAACGGCTGGACCCTGGTAGAAGCTTATAATTCCTCTTATGGCCCCGACTGCGCCAGCCGCCGGGGCTACGGGGTGACGGACGACCTGATCCAGGGATATGTAAAAACCTCGCTGCTGAAAACCATCACCCCCCGCACGGACTACGGCCTGCTGATCGATAAAGTGGAGCAGCGCATGTATATTTTCTCCAACGGCAAGTGCATCGGCAGCCTGCTGGTGTCCACGGGATTGAACAATGCCAAACAGTCCTGGAACGAAACGCCCTCCGGCGAATTTGTGATGATCAGCAGAATGGGCGGTTTCCCCGCCGGCAACCTGTGGTGCGACTACGGCATGCGCGTCAACGGCGGCTGCGCCATTCATGAGGTGCCTTACATCGGCAACGCGGACACCCCCGCCGCCAATCGGGATTATTCCTCCACGGTAAAAATGCTGGGCCAGAAAGCCAGCCACGGCTGCATCCGGGTGCAGAAAGCCGCCAACGAACAGGGCCAGAACATCAAATGGCTGTGGGACAATATCAAAGTGAACACCAAGGTGCTCATCTGGGATGATACAGGCCGCTTCCGTCCCTATCCCGCGGCGGATGACTACGAACTATACTACAACCCCAACGGCGGCCAGTATTATCATGAGGATCAATACTGCGCCAGCGTGAAATCCCGCTTCCTGCCCCTGACGGCTTTCACCTATGGGGAACTGGATACAGGCGCTTTCGCCAAGCTGACGCCCTGCCCCAAATGCGCTTCCATCATGCGCAAATCTCAGATCGACGCCATGAACGCGGAGGCCAATAAATAAAGGCCTCTACCTCGCTGCATAGAAAAATTTTGTGAAATACTTGCCTTTTTGGCAAGGGAATGGTATGATAATCGTGACGTGAGAGATTACACGATCTATATTTGGAGGTGTCATAATGGCTTACAAAATTTCCGATGCGTGCATCAGCTGCGGCGCCTGCGCCGCCGAATGTCCCCAGGAAGCGATCGCTGAAGGCGACGGCAAGTACGAAATCGACGCGGATAAGTGCATCGAATGCGGCGTCTGCGCTGAAACCTGCCCCGTTGGCGCTCCTGCACAGGAATAATTGATGTCCTGTCCCTGCACCGCCGGTTCTCCGGCGGTGTTTTCGTTTTGGGCAAAAAAAGAGAGCCGGTTTTCGGCTCTGGGACGACTATTCGCCGTCACGGATCAGCTTGTACTGCCCGCTGCGCAGCACCCGCAGCAGGGTTTCGTTATCCCGGATGCGGGCTTCGGTTTCGATGCCGCCGCAGCAGGGATCGTCCGGCTGATGGAAATCTGATCCGGCAGTCATGATTTTCCCGTTCATCCGGGCCCAGTCCTCGGCCAGGGCATTGTGGGAATTGTGGCGGGGATTGCCGTTGTATACCTCGTATCCGTCGAACAGGTCGGGGTGCATCATCACGGTATTGCAGCGGAAGGGGTGGGCGTGCACCACCAGGAAGCCCGCTTCCCGGGCGCTCAGGCTCAACTGCTCCATGGTCATGTCCCGCATGTCCCCAGTTTTCAAAAGCCAATCCTCCGTGACCCCGTAGATCAGGTAATCGTTGGGGATGTAGGCGGGCCAGCCCACGGGGGTCAGGTTGATTTCGCAGGCCAGCAACACGTCGAAATCATCCCCGGCGGCGGCTTTCAGCGCTTCCCAGCCCCGAATGAAATGGGCCGCTTTTTCCGCCCAGGACCATTCCTCCACGCGGCTGTAGGTACCCCGGTTGATGTGGTTGGAGCTGACGACGCCGCTGTAACCAGCGTCCTTGTACCGGCGGATCAGCGTTTCCGCCGGGCACGAAGAGCAGGCGCTCACTTCGCTGTTGTGGCAATGCAGTTCAAGACGGTACATAATATTCTATCTCCTTAGGCTTTCGTATCTTGCTCCGGCAGAGGGCTGTGGATCATGAAGGATTTGGTCAGGCCCAGCAGCTTTTCCTTTTTTACCTGACCGTCGGGAAACAGCCGCTTCAAATCGTGCAGGGACAGCAGATGAATGCTGTCCACTTCCTGGATGCATTTTGTCCAGTCGCCGCTTTTCTGGAAATATCCCAAATCAAAATGCTGAAACAGCCAGGCTTTGATTTTCAGGGGCAAAAATTGAAAAAAGGGAAGCATGAAATGAGGCTCCATGGGAAAGTACCGGTTAGGCGTTTGCAGGAAATAATAGGTTCCCACGCGGCGCATACCCTCCGCCATTCGCAGCCATTCCGGGAACCGGCCCACGTGCTCAATGCAGGAATTGCTGAAAACAAGATCGAAATCCCTTTCCTGAAAGGCGCTTAAGTCCGTGGTATCGCCTTCCATGTAATGCACGTTTGGGCTGTTTTCTGGATTGCCGCGCTTTTCCGGATTCAGCAGCGTGATCTCGCAGCGGTCCAGATACTGAAAAGTCAGGGCATTCCAAAAATCATAGGTGCCGCCGATATCCAGGATGCGGATCGTTCGGGGCGGCGCTGCCTCAAGAACATTCCGGAACGCGGCGCGGAAAAAAGATTGCTCAAAATAGCGCATCCTGTTGGCGCGAAAACGGTGGGCAAAGGTTTTCTCATTGGAAAAAAGCGCCTGTTTGAACAAATATTTACCCGGCATCCAAAGTTCCTTTCCCCGCGTTCTGTTCAAACTTGTCCCGGTCGAACACGAAAATCTGATGCATGGGCAATTGGGCTTCCGCAGTCCGCACGCCTACTCGCTCGCCCTCACTCACAGGCCGGGCGTTTTTCAGGCAGTCATCCGTCAAAGATTCCATAAACTGGTCCAACTGTGACCGGTGGAACAGCATAAACTGATGGGAACACAGAACGTTTTCAAATGGCAAGGTCAGTAATTGCCGCATGTTCCGCCGGTAGTCCTGGGCGCAAAGCGCTTCCGGGAAAAACAGCCAGGTGCAGGGGTTCCAATCGTCCCCAGTGATCAGAAGCTTCCTTTCCGGCACGCAGACCACTGCCGAGCCCGGCGTGTGTCCCGGACAAGGAATGATCCGGGCTGTCAATCCACCCAAATCGACTTCTGTTTCGTTTAGCGCCTCAGGCGCAGGCATTTTCACGGACATGAAATCCGCTTCATCAGCAGAAAGGCCCTTATCCCATGCGCCGTTCAGTACATGCCGCCGCCAGCGCTCATTGGTATATGTTTCATATACCGGGAAATCGGCCTTTGTCAGCCATACCCGGTCAAACCACCGCGCCCCCAAGGCATGATCGTGGTGGCCGTGGGTCAGCATCACAGAAAGAGGTTTGTCCGTAAGTGTCCGCACATAGGCGGCCACATCCTCCAGGCCATAACCAGTATCGATCAGCAGCGTCCGATCATCGCCGCACAGCAGCGTCATGCACACGCCCATAACATCCTGAATATGCCACACGCCCGGCAGGATTTCGATACTTTGAAATGCCATGTCTTTGTCCCCCATGCATGATCGTCAAGAGCATTCTACCACAGTTCACAGGCATGCGCAAGAAGCAGCCTTCGTGTGTTTCTTTGCAGATTGATTATAGATCGACCAATCCAGACCGATTCTCTTTCATAATGTGCCATGCCCGGCACACCTTAAAAGGGACTGCCTCTTTTAGCGAGACAGTCCCCGGATGAAAAAACAGATTTTAGGCTTCCGGTACCATCAGGCCCAGGTTGCCATCCTTGCGCAGATACAGCACATTGGTGCGCTCGGTTTCGATGTTCACAAAGACGAAGAAGCTGTGGCCCAACAGTTCCATCTGCAGGATGGCGTCCTCCACAGCCATGGGGCGCACAGGGAATTCCTTGGTGCGCACGACTTTCCTGTCGGAGGGGCCATAGGCAGTGATGTCCTCGATGAATTCGGGCGTTTCCTCCTGGTACGCGCCCTCTCTCAGGCGTTTTTCCAGCTTAGTGCGGTGGCGCAGGATCTGGCGTTCCAGCTTGGCCAGGGCGCTGTCGATGGACATAAACAGGTTATCCTTACTGGAGGATTCCGCGCGCAGGGTCACGTCCTTCATGGGAACGGTGATTTCGCAAATGCGCTCGTCCCTCTCCCTGCGCAGCCGCACAAACATTTCCGTATCAGGCTTCAAATACCGCTCCATGGTGGCGGTTTTCTTGAAGATCCGGTTGCTGATGCCCGGGGTAACGACCATATTCTTGGCAGTGATGTTGGTTTTCATGAGAACAACTCCTCTCTCGTTATATGACCGGCGCCCGCCGGTTTTTCTTTATCTCTTTGCATCTGCTGTTTATATTCGACGTGAAATGGAAAATTCCTCCCAACTTTTGACCATTTCAGAAAAAAATTGCAATCCAATGGATCAGTGCGCAGAGGAACACTCCCAGCATAAGAGGCAGCAACAGGGCAAGCAGCGTCCATTTTCCGCTTTTCGTTTCCCGGCACACAGTAAGCAGGGTGGTGGAGCAGGGAAAATGAAACAGGGAAAACAGCATCACGTTCAGAGCTGTCAGCCCCGTCCAGCCATGCGCTCGTAGAATATCTCCCAATGTATGCAAATTTGCAGACACATTCCAACCGCCCTCCGCCCCGTAGGCCAGCAGGATCAGGGGCAGCACGATTTCATTGGCAGGAAAGCCCAGGAGAAAGCCGGTCAGGATCACCCCGTCCATGCCCATGAAGCGGCCCAGGGGATCTAAAAAGCCTGTCAGGCTGGAAAGCAGCGTGTGTCCGGATAAGGTCACGCGGCTCAAAAGAAAAATGACCAGTCCCGCCGGTGCGGCCACCGCCGCCGCCCGACCCAGCACGAACAAAGTCCGGTCCAACACCGAACGGACGATCACCTGGCCTACCCGAGGCACGCGGTAAGGCGGCATCTCAAGGGTGTAGGCGGAAGGCAGGCCCCGCAGTACCGTGACAGAAAGCAGGCGGGATAAAAGCAGCGTCATGCCGGCGGACAGCCCGATCAGCCCCGCCAGCAGCAGGGCGGATGATAACGCGCCGCCGCTCCCGAAAAACACCGCCGCCACGGTGATCAGCAGGGGAAAACGCCCATTGCAGGGCATCAGGCTGTTAGTCAGGATAGCAATGAGCCGCTCCCGAGGGCTGTCGATGATGCGGCATCCGGCAACACCTACCGCGTTGCAGCCCAGCCCCATGCACATGGTCAGGGCTTGCTTCCCGCATGCGCTGCAGCGCTCGAACAAGCCGTCCAGCGTAAAAGCGATACGGGGCAGATAGCCGGAATCCTCCAGCAGCGTGAACAGCGGAAAAAAGATCGCCATAGGCGGCAGCATCACGGAAATCACTTTGCCCAAAGTGCCTATCATACCCTCAACCAGCAGTCCCCGAAAGAAGGGGGACGCTCCCAGGCGTATCAGCAGCCCATCCGCCGCCGCCCCCAGCGCATCAAAAGTCCTGGACAGCCATTCGGAGGGCACGTTGGCTCCCTGGATTGTCAGATAGAAAATCAGCGCTAGCAGCGCAAGCATGATCGGCATACCCCGAAAACCGGTCAGCAGCCGGTCCGCCTTGAGCATCATGTCCGATGGATGGGATGGTTTTTTTACCGTTGTTTGGCAGGCTTTCTCCGCTGCCAGATAAATCCCTTTCACCAGCATACAGGACAAGTCTGATCGGGAAAGGGTTAATTCTGCCCGCAAATTTTCCGCCGTTTTCAGCAGTTGATCATCTACCGGCATCCGCTGCCGCAGCAATCGCAGAAAGCCTTCGTCGCCCTCCAGCAGGCGCAGGGCGGCGAAGCGAGGCTTCACCCATTTCCCGATTTCTTCTGGCAGCAAATCAGCCAGCCGCGCCGCCGCCTTTTCAACCTGCGCCGGATACACAGCCCGGCGGGGATGGTGAGGCTGGTCCATGGTGTGTATTGCGGCGGACAGCGCCTGCTTTAAGCCTTTTCCGTCTCTTGCGCAGGCCCCGGTGACCGGCACGCCGAGCTGCCTGGACAATGCATCCAAGTCCAGAGAAATCCCCTGTTTTTCCGCTTCATCCAGCAGATTCACGCACACGGCCACCCGATCCGTGACCTCCATGATCTGATAAACAAGGTTCAGGTTCCTTTCCAGGCTGGCGGCAGCGCACACCACCAGCACCGCGTCGGTCCCGCCGAAACAAATTGCTTCCAGGGCCGCTTCTTCCTCCGCCGACTGGGCCCACAGGGAATAAGCCCCCGGAATATCCACCAAAGCAACGGTTTCCCCGTCCATCCGGCAAAGGCCCCTGGCGGCGGATACGGTTTTTCCGGGCCAATTGCCGGTATGCTGATGAAGTCCGGTCAGGCCGTTGAACAGGGTAGATTTCCCCACGTTGGGGTTGCCCGCCAGGGCGATCACCCGCGGTTCATTCATAGCTTTCCTCCTTCAGAATGATCTGCCGGGCTTCCTTTCTCCGCAGGGCGATGACCGCGCCTCGGACGCGGTACGCCCGCATACCGTTGCCCGGCGCGGAAAGCACGCACGCAGCCTCTGCCCCCGGGGTAAATCCCAAGTCCATCAGCCGCCTGCCGATCCCCTCCCCCGCCCGCAGGCTCAGTACCCGGCCCGACTGGTCCAGCGGCAGTTCCGCCAAGTCCCGCATCTAAAATCCCTCCCTCTGAGCAAGAGAGCGTACAGAGTTCAGAGTACAGAGTTCAGATGAGATAGTCTATACGATATGAAATCCGAATGGACAGACTATATTAATCTGTACTCTGAACTCTGCGCTCTGAACTCTCTTGTTTCCATAAGGTACCTGAAAAAGAACCATTACGGCTTACAGCGCCGTTACCCGCGTTCTTCCGTCCCGTCCCCGGTCTACCCGATAAAAGCCGATCAGATTGCCGGGCCGGGATTGTCGGTAGGTTTCCATCACAACGGGAGTATCGCTCAAATCGAACTGTACGGACAGGCCGCAGCCCGTGGCAACGTCCCGGGGAGTTGATATGATGTTAGCATGCAGTCCTCTCCTGCGCAGGGCGCTGTCAAAGCGCATCACCTGCTGGCGGGAAGAAAACGCCGCGATGCCGAACGCTTGCTGCTGGGTCATGGTTTTCCCTCCTTCCTCATATAGTCTATGAGAAAGGTTGGGTCGCGGTGCGACCACAGGAGGGCGAAAGCATGATTTATCTGGATAACGCGGCCACCAGCTATCCCAAGCCGCCGGAGGTGATCCGGGCGGTCAGCGGCGTGATGGAAAAAATCGGGGGCAATCCTGGCAGGGGCGGACACGCTGGAGCGCTGGCGGGGGGCCGGATCATCGAAAAATGCCGGGAGCTGGCCGCGGAATACGCCGGGGTTTCAGGCCCGGAAAAGGTGATTTTCTGCCTGAACTGTACGGACGCGCTGAACACCGCCATCCGGGGCATGCTCCATGCGGGGGATGAGGTGCTGGTATCTCACGCTGAGCACAACGCGGTACTGCGTCCTCTCATGGGCTATCACGACGCCGGAAAGATTACCGTGCGCATGCTGGAGCCCGATCCTCAAGGGTTGCTCTCCCCTGACACGGTGCGCAGGTCCATCGGACCGAAAACCGCCCTCATGGTGCTTTGTCAC
The DNA here is from genome assembly GCA_017530275.1 of Clostridia bacterium. Next base: position 27,313 of record JAFXMP010000155.1, read on the forward strand.
GCCAGCAATGTGACGGGACTCATCCAGCCCGCCCGGGAAATCGCTTGGGCCTGCCACGATCAGGGCGTACCGCTACTTTTGGACGCGGCCCAGACCGCGGGCACGGAGGACATCGCTTCGGTTCACGCCGATATGATCGCCATGCCGGGCCACAAGGGGCTGCTGGGGCCCATGGGAACGGGCCTTTTATGCTTAAGCGACGGCATACTGCCGCGTCCTTTGCGGGAAGGCGGCACCGGTTCGGTATCCGAAAGCCTGCGCCAGCCATCCATGCTGCCGGACCGGCTGGAAAGCGGCACCGCCAACCTGCCCGGTATCGCGGGACTGACCCAGGGTATCAAATTCATGCTGCGCCACCGGGGCGCTATCGCGGAATATGAGCAATACCTCCGTGCCAGGCTGCGGGAAGGGCTGGGCAACATTTCCGGCGTCATCGTGTACGAAGGACCCTTGGACGCTCCCCACACGGGGGTGGTCAGCTTTAACCTCCGGGGCATGGACAGCGGTCAGGCAGCCGATGCCCTGAACCAGCGAAAAATAGCCGTCCGGGGCGGCCTGCACTGCGCCCCTGCCATTCACGCCTGGCTGGGCACGGCTGGGGCCGTGCGGGCGAGCCTTGGGCCCTTCAATACGGAACGGGAGGTAGACGATTTTCTGTCTGCCGCTTTAGCAATCAGCAAGGAAAACGTTTGACGGCTGGAATGCGTCAGCGTATAATGCAGGTATTCCTTTTCAGGGAGGGGTACTTATGGATCAGTTTTCCCGTTCCGCCCTGCTGATCGGGCGGGAAGGCATTGAAAAGCTGAGCCGCGCACGGGTGGCGCTGTTCGGCGTGGGCGGCGTAGGCGGCTACTTAGCCGAAGCCCTGGCCCGCAGCGGCGTGGGGAATATTGATTTATACGACCCTGATACAGTGGCTCTGACCAACCTGAACCGGCAGATCATCGCCCTGCACAGTACCCTGGGCGATTCCAAGGCTGAGGTGATGGCCCGGCGGCTTCGGGACATCAACCCAACGATCAAGTTGGCGGCTTATCCCCTCTTTTACCTGCCGGAAAACGCGGAACAAGTAGATTTATCTGCTTTTGATTATATCGCCGACGCCATCGATACCGTGACCGCCAAGCTGGACCTGATTGAGCGCTGCTATCATTTGGGCGCGCCCATCATCAGCGCCATGGGCGCGGGGAACCGGCTGGACCCAACGCAAGTTAAAGTTGGCGACATTTTTGAAACGCAGAATTGTCCTCTGGCTCGTATCATACGGAAAGAACTGCGTAAGCGGGGCATTCCCTCCCTGCAGGTGGCCTACTCGACGGAACCGGCCCTTTCCCCCTTTCCCGAGGAAGCCGCCGCCCTGCAAGCGGAAAGCTCCGCTTCTGATGCCACCCGCCGGGATACGCCGGGCAGCATGATGTTCGTGCCAGCAGCTATGGGGCTGGCCATGGCGGCAACAATTGTAAGGGATTTGTTGAATGTATCGGATAGAAAACCAAAAAACCTCGAAAAAGCATGTAATTGTCTAAAATAATGAAAAAGAATGAAAAAAAAGCAGATTTTTTCGTTCTTTCTCTATTTATTGACTTTCTTTGACCTATAACTTATTTGACCTTCTTTGATCTTTATAGTATACTATGCTCGTCAGCGGGAGAGAATAACCGTGACCGCTGGCAGCAAAACAAACTATGACCGGGCTGCCGCCCGAAAAATCAAAGGAGGTTTTACCATGTTGTATTCTATGATGCCTTACCGTTCTCACCATAATCTGCCCCAGGAAAAGCGTACTCCTTCTCTGTTTGACGACCGTTTCTTCCGTTCCTTCTTCGATATGAACGACTGGATGGGCAATGTTGGCTTCCGCGTGGATATTCACGACGACAGCGACCATTACACCCTGGAAGCCGAACTGCCCGGCGTGAAAGAAGACCAGATCAATCTGACCGTGGAGAACGATACCCTGACCATTTCCGCCGATATGCAGAGCGAGCGCAAGGACGAGAAAGCCTATTACAGCGAACGCCGCGTGGGCCACGTATCCCGTTCCTTCAGCCTGGAGGGCATCGATCAGGAGCATATCACCGCCGATTATAAAAACGGCATCCTGTACGTGTCCATGCCCAAGACCCAGCCCGCCGAACCCGCCGGGGCCCGCCGAATTTTGATCGGCCACGGCGAAGACCAGGAGAGCCCCAAGAACTGATATCATATAAAAAAGAGAACCGCTTCCGCAAAGGGGCGGTTCCTTTTTTCTTGCCTTTTCGGTTCCATTTGCCCTATAATTCGTTTAGCGGTCAAAACGGGAGGAGATTCCATCGTGCGGGATCGAAGCATGGCATTCGTGGTCAGAGATCATAAAATCCTCATGGAAAAGCTGTTCTATTTCAATCGCTTCTTTTATTCCATTCCTGGCGGCGGCATCGAGCCGGGTGAAACCCCGGAAGAAGCGGCCCTGCGGGAATTGAAAGAAGAATGCGGGCTTTCGGGTGCGATCAAAAGGAAACTGACGGAAATCTATACTTCGAGCGGAAGCACGGAGCATGTTTTTGAGGTGAAGGTCTCCCCCGATCAATCGCCCATGGTGGGATATGATCCCGAGGCAGCAAAAAACAGCCAGCCCATCAAGGATGTGTGCTGGCTGCGGTTGGATGAATTATCCGAAAAGGATCGGGCGTTCCTGTGGTCCTACGGTCTGATGCAGATCGATGGCTTTTTCGATGAAATCCTATCCTGGGGAGATCAGATCAGCTATCTAGAGCAAAGCTGATCACGCTTCCTCCCACATTTTTTTCAGCAAACGGACGCAGACCGGGCCTTCCCTGCCCAGATCGTCGGCCTTTCCTTCCACGCTGATCAATCCTTCATACCCCGTTTGCTTCATAGCGGCGAACAGGGTTTTAAAGCCTTCCTCCGCTTCCTGGGGCGCACGGCGTCCCTCCGACGAAGCGATATGGCAATGGGCGATACCGCCCACTCGGACCACATCCTCCGGCGGCTGATGTTCCACGGCGATATGGTAATAATCCGCCAGCAGCTTCACCTGGGGATGATTCGCCGCCGCCGCTAAACACGCTCCTTCCGCCACGGAATTGATCATGTTGGTTTCGCCCCGGTTCAGCGGTTCGATCACGATGGTAATGCCGTACTGCCCGGCGATATCGCCGATCAAGCGGGTTATTTCGACCAGACGGCGGAAAGCAACCGCATAAGGCAAATCATCGGGACGTTTGCGGCTTCTTCCGCTGCCAAACACCACCGTATGGCCGCCTAACTTCTGAACCCGGGCAAACGCGCCATGCAGGTATTGGGTGATCCTCTCTTCCGCGTCCGGGGCAAACAGGGCGATTTCTCCGGGGAACAGCACGTTGAAGGAGGGGACGGGGATGGGGGCGTTTTTCACGATCTCCAGAAACTTTTCAAACTCTTCCTCGCTCCAGGCGGCAGCGGCGGACACCTGCGGCTCGATGTAATCAAACCCCGCCGCGGCTACTTCATCGATCCGGTCCAATTTGGCGCAGAATCCGATTTTCATTTATCCCAATCCTTTCTATGAAACGATCATCGCAAGGAAAACAAAAGTGCCCAGGCAATCTGGTCCAAAGCAATGATACCGCAGAAAGCCGGGAAATGCAAGCGGGAAAAAGGCAGCCAGCTCGCAGGCAGAAAACAATCTATATGGAAAGGCGATATCACGGGAAGACGACGCTTGAGCACGTGTGGATTCTTCCTAACCCGCGCCCGGATTTTTCTCCTTTGGCCACCATCTGTGCCGAATTTTGGGATTTTTTGACTGAATCTTCTGTTTTTTCAGGCTGATCCATGGTATGATCTAAGCGAAGCAACGGCAGCGCGCATGGCAGGCCGCAACAACGTGCATTCCTCTGCAGACCTGGATGGCATCCTTTCCCTTCTTTTTGGGGATGTCAGGCCGGGTCCTTCTTTTTGCCATAGAAGCGCCTTTCTTTTCCCGCATTCTACAAAATAAATGAATTTTCCCATATCTCCCATAAACTGGAAGAACCAGCTTGACATAACTGTTCTAAAATTGTATTATATTTGTTGTATACAATTCCGAAGGAGGCATTATTGTGTCTTTTCAGTCCTTTGATTCCAGCCTGGAAAGCCGTCCCATCCGAGATATTGCTTACGAGCAGCTGAAACACGCGATTATTACCGGTCAAATCAGCGCGGGGTCCCGCATCGTGGAAACCGTGTATGCCGAACAACTGCACATCAGCCGCACCCCTCTCAGGGAAGCCCTGCGCCGCCTGGAGCGTGACGGTCTGGTGGAATATGTGCTGTACCGCGGCGTGGTGGTGCGCGCTTTTACCATCGAGGATATCGACGAAATCTTTACCATCCGCAACGCTATGATGATGCTGATCCTGCCTTCTATCGTGAAAAACGTGACAGAAGAAAAAATTCTGGAGCTGCGGGATATATTAAAGCAGATGGACGTGGAATACGAGCGGGCCGACGCCGACGCCCTGGCCATCTCCAATCGCCTTTTCCACGGAACTATGGAGCATATTTCCGATAAGATCCGCATCCTGCGGGTGATCGACAGCCAGGAAGAATACATCAAACGCTTCCAGGCCACCACCATCGCCTCCGTAGTGCGGCGCACCAACGCCCACCAGGAGCACCACGATATGGTGGACCTGCTGGAAAAACGCGATCTGGAAGGATTGAAAACCCTGTTCCACCATCATTTTGAGGAAAGCAGGGAAACTTGTTTGGCCGCCGTACGCGCCAAAAAGCTGATCGAAATCAACGAATAAAGTAGTTTTCAGGAGGTAGCCTGCATGGACTGGACGTGGGATTTGACCGTACTGTACAAAGATTTTGACGATCCACAGATCGAAGAAGATTTTTCCCGCCTGAAAGCGCTGTGTGAAAAAGCGCAGGAAACCTTACAGCGGGAAGACCTGGACGCACGCGCCAAGCTGGAAGCCTGCGCCGATACGCAAGAGGATCTGTCCCGTCTGAACTCCTCCCTGGGCGAATTTGCCTACCTCACCCTGGCCACGGACGCCACCAACGAAAAAGCGCAGAACCTGATGGACCGGCTGGAAATCTTTTCGGTGCAGCTTTCGCTTTTGTCCTCCGCTCTGACGCGGTACATCGGCGGCGTCGAAAATTTGGAAGCGCTGATCCAAAGCAGCGAAAAACTGCAAAAGATCGCTTTCTTCCTGCGCCGCAGCAAGGAAAGCGCCGCCCATTTGCCCGATCCCGCCATCGAAGAATGGCTGCTGAAAATGTCCCTGAGCGGCGGCAGCGCCTTTTCCAACCTGCGGGACAAGCTGGACGCCACCCACACGGTGGAATACCGGGGTGAAACCCTGCCCCTTTCCGCCATACGGGGCAAAGCCTACGATCCCGATCCCCAGGTACGCAAGGACGCCTACGAGGCGGAAATCGCCTCCTACGCCAAAATGGAAATCCCTATGGCGGCCTGCCTGAACGGGGTCAAAGGCGAAGCGCTGACCATGATCGAGGCGGAGCATTTTGATTCCGTGCTGGATCAGACCCTGTTCAATTCCAACATGGACCGGGCCACCCTGGACGCCATGCTTTCCGCCATCCGGGAAGCGCTGCCCGCCTTCCGCAAATATCTGCGCAAAAAGGGCGAGGTCTTGGGCCACAAAAACGGCCTGCCCTTCTATGATCTCTTCGCCCCCATTGTCCCCAAAGGATTTTCGCCTAAGACCTACACCATCGAGGAAGCCCGGCAGAAGCTCATCGACGAAATGGGCAAGTTCACCCCGGACATGGCGGCGTTCATGGATCACGCCTTTGAAAACCGCTGGATCGACGTGTTCCCCCGGGACGGCAAGGGCGGCGGCGCGTTCTGCGCCGGGCTGCACGCCCTGGACCAGAGCCGGGTGCTGACCAATTTTACCGGTTCCTTCTCCGACGTGAGCACACTGGCTCACGAACTGGGCCACGCCTGGCACAACCGCTGCATGGCGGGCCTTCCCTTCTGCATGACCGACGCGCCCATGCCCCTGGCGGAAACGGCTTCCATTTTCAACGAAACCCTGCTCGCCAACGCCGTCATGGAAAACGCCGGGAAGGAGGAGCGCTTCTCCCTCCTGGAAGGAAACCTGATGGAAACCACCCAGGTGATCGTGGATATCCTGAGCCGGTATCTGTTTGAATCTGAAGTGATCGAGCGGCGAAAGGATCATACCTTATCCCCCAATGAACTCAAGGAAATCATGCTGGACGCTCAGGATAAGAGCTACGGCGACGGCCTGGACCCCGATTGCCGCCATCCCTACATGTGGGCCTGCAAATGCCATTACTACTACCCCGGCCTGGCCTTTTACAATTTCCCCTACGCCTTCGGTCAGCTGTTCGGCGCGGGCGTATATGCGCAGTATAAGCAGGAAGGCGCTTCCTTCGTGCCGAAATACAATCAGCTGCTGCGCTCCTGCGGCTCCGGTATGGTAGCGGACGTGGCAAAGAGCGTCGGCATCGACGTACGCAGCGTGGATTTCTGGCGGGAAAGCCTGAACGTCTATGTAAAAGAAATCGATGAATTCATCTCCCTGGCGGATGAACTCATGGAATAAGGAGCAGCGAATGAAACGAGAACTGGGGATCGCGCGATGCGGGCTGGCGTGCTGCCTTTGTTCTGAAAACGTCACCTGCAAAGGCTGCAAACAGGACGGCTTTTTAGATCTTTCCTGGTGCAAGGACGCCAATTGGTGCGAAAACCGCAAATGCGTGCTCGAAAAAAAGCTGAACGGCTGCTACGAATGCAGCCCGGCGAACTGCCGGAAGGGCTTGTACGCAGAAAAAATCAAGGCGCGGGCTTTCGCGGAGTACGCGCGCCGCTATGGCATGGAAGCGCTGCTGGACTGCCTGGAACGCAATGAGCAGGCGGGGATTGTATACCACCGGGAAGGCATCATGGGAGACTATGATGATTTTGACAGCCTGGAAAAACTGATCCATTTTATTCAAACCGGAAGCAAGCAATAAGGAGAACAGTATGCAAAGCTTAAAAGCACAGATTTTGGAAATCTTATCCGAGGATTGCCGCACGCCTTTGGAGCGCATCGCGGTGATGACAGGAAGCGATCTAAAGCAGGTAGCGGAAGCCGTGGAAGAACTGGAGCGGGATCGAGTCATTTTGCAGTATTCCCCTATCATCAACTGGGACCGCACCGACCGCGAGCGGGTGGAAGCCATGATCGAAGTGAAGGTCACTCCTCAGCGGGATATGGGTTTTGACGCCATCGCGGGCCGCATTTACCGCTTCGACGAGGTAAAAAGCGTGTACCTTATGAGCGGCAGCTATGATCTGCTGGTACTGGTGGAAGCCCGCACATTAAAGGAACTGGCTCTGTTCGTATCTGAAAAGCTGAGCCCCCTGGAATCCGTGACCGGCACCAGCACCAGCTTCGTTCTCAAGCGGTACAAGCAGGACGGCGTGATTTTTGTGGGTGAAACGACCGACAAACGGATGGTGGTTTCTCCGTGAGCAATCGATTTATCAACCCTGCTGTGGCCCAGGTGCCCCCCAGCGGCATCCGCCGTTTTTTCGATATCGCGGGCACCATGAAGGACGCCATTTCCCTGGGCGTGGGCGAACCGGATTTCGTGACCCCCTACCACATCCGTTCCGCCGCCATCGACAGTATCCTGGACGGCGAAACCCAGTATACCCCCAATCGGGGCCTTTTGTCCCTGCGAAAAGAAATCGCGCAGTATCTGACGGACCGCTTTCAGGTATCCTATGATCCCGAAAAGGAAATCATGGTCACGGTGGGGGCCAGCGAGGCCATCGACCTGGCCCTGCGGGTGAGCCTTCGGCCGGGGGATGAAGTGATCCTGCCTGATCCAGGCTATGTGAGCTACGCCCCCTGTGTCACCTTTGCGGGCGGCATGCCGGTGCCGGTGCCTACCAAAGCGGAGGACGAATTCCGCATTACGGCGGAGGAGATCGAAGCCGCGGTAACGGACAGGACCCGCGCCCTGATCTTCCCCTATCCCAACAATCCCACCGGCGCGGTGATGAACAAACAGCAGATGCAGGAAATCGCCAAAGTAGCGGAAAAGCATGATCTGCTGGTGATCAGCGACGAGATTTACGCGGAACTGACCTATTCCGATGAGGAAAAAATCGCCTTTTCCGCCCTGCCCGGCATGATGGACCGCACGGTGCTGATCAACGGCTTTTCCAAAGCTTTCGCCATGACAGGCTGGCGCTTGGGCTATGCCTGCGGCCCGAAGGATATCCTGTATGAAATGAACAAGATCCACCAGTACGCCATCATGTGCGCCCCCCGTCAGGCCCAGGTGGCGGGTTTTCAGGCCCTGAAAAAGAACCGGGAAAACGGGTATGAGGACGTGGAAACCATGCGGCGCAGCTATGACCGCCGCCGCCGGGTGATGCTGGACGCATTCCACAAAATGGGCCTTGCCTGCTTTGAGCCCCGGGGCGCCTTTTACTGCTTCCCCAGCATCCAAAGCACGGGACTGACCTGCGAGGAATTCTGCACCCGCCTGCTGAAAGAACATAAGGTGGTGTGCGTGCCGGGTGACGCTTTCGGCCAAAGCGGCGCCGGCCACATTCGCTGCTGCTACGCCACAGACCTGCAAAGGATGCTGGAAGCCTTCGCCCGGATGGAAAAGTTTATTCAAACCTTGTAAGCCAGGAGGAAACCTATGCGCAAGCTTTGGTCTATCCTTGTGATCGCCGTGCTGACTGCATCGCTGTTTTTCATAGCGGTGCAGGCGGAGGATTGGGACGATGAAGATATCTCCCTCGATTTCCTGCTGAATCCCGACGTTCCGACGCCCGGCCCCGATGATACCCTCGCTCCCACCCCGGAGCCCTCCTCCACGCCTGAACCCATTCTGCAGGCGGATGGGAGCGTGGTAATCACGCTGACGGCGGTGGGCGATGTGACCATCGGCCGCAACGTGCAGCACAGCGGAGCGTCCATTTTTGATAAAGAACTGAAAAAGCAGAACGGCGACATTAACTTCATTTTCCGCAACGTGAAAGCTATTTTTGAGGAGGACGACCTGACCATCGCCAATTTTGAGGGCGTGCTGGCCGACAGCTATTCCATTCCTTCCAGCAAAAAGAACAACGATTATTTGTTCTTAGGCTCCCCCTCCTACGCCGAAGCGCTGAGCAGCAACAGCGTGGAAGCCGTGACCATGGAAAACAACCACATCAACGATTTCGGAGACGACGGCATCGCCTCCACCATCGCCGCTATGGAAAGCGTGGGCGTGGTGTGGAGCAATAAAGACCACATAGGTGTTTACGAAACCAACGGCATCCGCATCGGCATGCTGGCTTACCAGATCGTGCCGCCCCTGCGCAGCGACGAACTGCAGGCTGGCGAACTGCAAAAGAAAGTGGCCGAAGATATCGCCGCCGCAAAAGAAACCTGTGATATCGTTACGGTATCCTTTCACTGGGGCAAGGAACTGGATTACACGCCTCGGAATGAATCGCCCTATTCCCAGATCACCTTAGGCCGCGCTGCCATCGACGCGGGAGCCGATCTGGTGCTGGGCCATCACAGCCATCGCATCAATCCCATCGAATGCTATAAGGGACGCTACATCGTGTATTCTCTGGCCAACTGCTCCTTTGCGGGCAACAACAAGCCCAGCGATATGTGCACCTTCATTTTCCAGTGCCGCTTCCGGATCAAGAACGGAGAGATCATCGACAATCCCTTCCGCATCATCCCCTGCCGCATATCCTCCCGCAAGGATTACAACGATTTTGCCATTACGCCTTACACTGAAACCAGCAACATCAAAACGGTGATCGACACGCTGACGAAGCGCGAAAACACCAAAAACCTGGAATACGCGATCTCCAATTATCCGCTGGAATGGGAGTGATTCCTTTGGCCGAGCTGAAAGCCCGCCTGATGGACGAAACCGCCATGAACCGGGCCCTGACCCGCATTGCCCACGAAATCTTAGAGCGCAACAGCGGCTGTGAAAGCCTGTGCCTGGTGGGCATCCGCCGCCGGGGCGAGCCCCTTGCACGGCGCATCCAAGACAGGATCGCCGCCATTGAGAATAAGACCGTGCCAGTGGGCGTGCTGGATATCACCTTGTATCGGGACGATCTTTCCATGGCGGTAGAGGACGATATGCCAAGGCTCAACGAAACCCAGTTCCCCTTTTCCGTCACAGGCCAGCGGGTGGTGTTGGTGGACGACGTGCTGTTTACCGGCCGTACCGCCCGGGCCGCCATCGACGCCCTTTTTCAAATGGGCCGCCCAGCCCAAATTCAGTTAGCCATCCTGGTGGATCGCGGTCACCGGGAATTGCCCATCCGGGCGGATTTCGTGGGCAAAAACGTGCCCACCTCACACAGCGAGTTGATCGCGGTGAGAGTACCGGAGATCGACGGCTATACCGCCGTTGAAATTTGGACTATGTAAAAAAGTGGAAAGTTGAATAGACAACGCTGTATATAGCATTGAGCAGCGCTGTCAGCTATTATTCTTTCCACTTTTCACTTTTCAATTTATGAACAAAGGATGATGCTGCTTGCGCGCCAAAATCATGCTGCTCTCCAGCGGGAAACAGGAAGAAACCAACTGTGGATATGCCAGCCGCCTGCTGATGGACGTTTCCAGCGCTTTCGATCATACATTTTCCCTGATGGAGGGAAACATGGAGGAAGGGGCCTTTGACGCCTGCCAGGACTGCCAGGCCGTTTTCGCGGGCAGCAGCGAGGACCCCGCTTTGCAGGACCTGCTGGACGCTTTGGGCATGCCGCTGCTGATCCGTTCCTTCTGCGTACCGGAATCCCTTTGCGCCCGGCACGAATCACCCGCCACCCTATATATCGCCAATGTGCTTTCGCTGGATGGGGAAACGCTGGATCCCGCCTGCCGCGACGCTTTCCAGTTCGCCCAGGAACAGGATTGCCGCCTGTGCTCCGTTTATCCCACCGGAGCATCCCGTCCGGATTGGGAAACCAACATCCGGGCTCAGGAAGCGCTGTTTCCCCAGGTGCCGTCCGTTTCCATGTCCGGGCCCGAAGCCATCTCCGGCATGATCACCAACCCGGAACGCATGGGCCTTGTGCTGTGCCCGCCCTACGCGGGTAGCATGCTGAATGCGGCAGGCACCGCCCTGTGCAGTTATCCCGCTGTGATGCACGATATGGCCTTTGACGCGGACATCGGCGTTTACGCCCCCTATACCCTGCCGGATGAAGAAACGCCGCAGCCCTTTGCCGCCGCTCTGGCGCTGGCCAAGCTGCTGCGTTTTTCCCTGCACCTAAATCGGGAAGCCGGCTGTGTGGAAGCCGCCGTAAACAACGTGCTCACCGCCCACAGCCGCGTGCTGCGGGAAAAGGGCGAAGCCGCTCCTGACCCTGAAGAAACCCTGGATTTGATCTGCGAACAAATCGCCGTTGCCGGAGAACTGATGCAGCGGGCCGGGCTGGGATGAGGTTTATATTTTCTGGAGGGAAACCGCTCTTTGCGAAGAAAGCGGTTACCTGAACCCCACAATACCTTCCGTCCCATCGGCAAATAGGATCGGATGCGGAAGAAGTGATCTTCCAGGAAATCACCTTCGTATAAAGAAGAACATATAAGCAAAACCCCCGGCAAGCCGTCAGGAAGGTTTTCAAGGCTGACGGCTTTTTCTGTACCCATCATCGCTGTAAAACCGATTAACCAAAAAGCCATTGACCGACAGCTTTTCATGAAGTATAATTTTTTCGACAGATTATTCATGCGCCGTATTTGACAAAGGAGCATTGATTTTTCCTGAATGAAAGACCTATGAAGAGGTATGAAAATGAACTGGGAAGGCATCAGTAAATTCTTAAGCACCGCAGGTATAAATCTGTTGAGCGGCATTGCGGTGCTGGCGATCGGCTCGTTTCTCGTTCATTGGGTAACGAAAATACTGGATCGCAATGAAAGCAAAGTAAAAATTGAACCTACGCTGAGAGGATTCGTCAAGAATCTGATTCGCATTCTTCTGTACGTGCTGGTTATTCTGACGGCTGTGAGCACCATGGGCATTCCCCTGACCTCCATCCTTACATTGCTTGCATCCGCCGGCGTCGCGGTCAGCTTGGCCATGCAGGGTATGCTTACCAATCTGATCGGCGGCTTCATCCTGCTTTTATTCAAGCCCATTAAAGTGGGCGAATATGTGAAAATCAGCGATTTTGAAGGTACCGTGAAATCCATCGGGGCTTTCTATACGGAAATGACCACCATTGATAACCGGCATGTCAATCTTCCCAACGGCTCACTTACGAACACAGCAATCGTCAATTTCAGCAGAGAAGGTACCCGGCGGCTGGATCTTACTTTCTCCGTGGCCTACGAGAGCGATATAGATCAGGTTTATGAAGTGCTGAATCGTGTGATCGCGGAAGAAAAAGCTATTCTTCCAGAACCGGAAGCAGAGGTCAATCTGGAAAAATGCGGTGACAGCAGCCTGGATTTTTCCGTCAAGGCGTGGATTCATGCGGCGGATTACTTGCCTGTTAAATACCGTTTGATAGATCATGGCAAGCGTGCGCTGGATAAAGCGGGCATTTCCATTCCTTATCCGCAGATGGACGTGCATATGAAATAAGGCATTATATCCTGCAAAACCGCGGACGCGATTGATTCTGCGGATGAATGGCTGCGCAATGAATGCAGTCAGCACGACGGCAATTCGCGCGGCGCTTATTGATTTACGCTTTTTCTCTTCCCCGTTCCCGGATGCGGGCGCACAGCACGGTCATATCATCCGGCGGCAGGCCGTCCCGCTGCATGAGCGCTTCCCTCAGCAGCGTGTCCGCCAAGCGCTGCGGCGCGTATTCCCGGCAGCGGCGGAGTACAGAAAGTAAATCCTGTTCCTGCTGGAAAGCATCGGTCACTCCATCGCTCATTAGCAGCATCGTATCCCCCTCCCCCATAGTGAAGTGATGCTCCATGGGAACCACATGCTCAATGATACCCAAGGGCAAGGCCGATCCTTCCACCGTATGGATTTTCTGGCCCTGAATCACGTAGGAAGCGCAAGCCCCTAATTTGTTCATAGCGGTCTCCCCTGTCCACAAATCGATCACGCACAAGTCAACGGTGGCGAATTTCTCCCCGCCGGTAGCGCTGAGCATGGCCCCGTTCACGGCAGTCATGGCCTGGGAGCGGCTATAGCCTGCTTCCAAACACAGGGACAGCAGCTCCAGGGTTTTCCTGCTTTCCTCCTGCGCGTCCGTGCCATGGCCCATACCGTCGCTCAAGGTCAGCAACTGCCTGCCGCCGGGCAGCAGGCGGGTGAGCACAGCGTCCCCGTTATCCGGTTTTTTGCCCATGCGCCGCTTCTTCTCAGGCGATACGGCGCAGGCGGTCGCCATGCCCGTTTCCGCCGTAAGAGGCGGCGTTTCCTCCAGGATCACCCGGTCCCCCTGCCGTTCTGTCACGGTTAAGGGCACGCCCAATTCCAATCCCACACGGTTAGCCAGCGAATCCATCGCAGCCGGACGCAAGGCCAGCGAATCATACTTGAGGCAGACTGTCATTCTTCCGTCCACCCGCTTGACAAATGCTGTCCGACCCGGAAAACGAATTGCCTGCAAGGCTTCCTCGGTCTGATAGGTCCACAGCGCTTCTTCGCTGTCTTTGCTCTGTCCCTCCAAGCTGATGCGCTGGGCAGCCTGGGAAAGGGCTGTCAGATGCGTTTGCAGCATATCCCTTTCGTATTCGGCGCACAGCGTTCGCTGCATGCGCCTTTGCCGTTCCCTGTCGAGCCTTGAAAGCAGTTCGGGGATGCGGCCGATGCGGGGACACTGTGAAAAATAAGAATTGATGATTTCCAGATATTCATCCGTATCTCCGCCCCTTTCTGAAAGGGCGTGTATTCCCTTTTGGGTCTGCTCCTCCATTTCATGCCAGCAGATGGGCAACCGGTCGCAGTCCGCGCAGAGCGCGTCGGCGATCGTTTCGCTTTCCTCCCGTGCGCTGACCGGCTCGATGCGGGGGCAGGGCAGGGCGTCGGCCATGCGCTCGATAGCTTGCACCCAGCGCTGGGTTTTCAGCCGCATATAGGTGTTTTCCCGCGGTTCGCTCCACTTGAGGCGCCGTGTCATTTGGCCCATCTTCTCTACTATCCCGGATGGCAGCAGACAGAAAAGCAGCGCCGCCAGCGCTTCCGCCCCAAAAAAGGCCGGGATGAACTGATACGCGATCAGATAGGCCGCCGTCACCGAGGACAGCAGATACAGCCCGGCGGCAAATACCCGCCGCTTTCCCTGCATCATCCCCGAAAGCAGCGCTCCGAAAGCCAAGTTTACCAACAGCAGGGCGCTTTGCCCGCTGATAAGCAGGCAAAGACCGCACGCCAGGCCCAGGCACGCGCCCGCTGCGCTGCCCAGCAGCCAGGATACCGTGAGGGTCATCCATACCGCGGCGAGATACCCCAAATTTACCTTTGCTACGGAAAGCCGCCCCGCGCCTGCCAGCAGCAGCAGCGCAGGCAGCAGCAGGCAAAGCAGATCATCCTGAGTGACCGGCCGCTGCCTGTCCGCCGCGATTTTCGCCGCCCGCAGCAGCGCGGGCATCAGCGCCACACCCAGCAGCACGCCTGCGGCCAGCAGGATCATGGACTGCGCGTCCTGGGCGCGGAACATATCCGGCAGGGCACGCGCCAGCAGCATGGTTCCCGTCAGGGCCAGGATCCAGCTTTGCTTCCATTCCCGAATCGGCTTTAACCCCAAACACAGTAAGCATATCACAAACTGCCCCGTGTCCCAGTCAAGTCCCCACAGGATGCGGTACATGAGACCCACGCCCACTCCCAAGAAAGCGCCCCACTCTTTTTCTCCAGCCGCCGTCAGGGCGATGAGGCAGCAGATGGAAAAAGGGGCGGGCATAGAAAAACACCGGGCCAAGCTGAGCAGGAAAAACGCCCCCGCCATGGGCAGCCGTTCGAGCAGCGCCCGTCCCCATTTTTTCACATCAAAAGAGAGCAAGCCTGTCCCTCTGTTTCTTTTTTTCTTTTGCACGCGCGTCTCGGTTTGCACCTGTTCCACCGCTGATCCTTCCTTCACGCTTGAATACACGCATCATAGCGGCAGAATAGAAGCACTGCCGTCGAACCAAAGCGCGCGGAATGTCGAAGAAAACGATTTTTTTCTTTTCAATTCGCCTTTTCCTGTGGTATACTTGAAAAAAGAATGAAAAGGGGAGCGGAAGGCATGCACATCAGCGAACTGCCCCGGGAACGTTTCGAGGGGTATGAGGTCGTTTTTTCCTATGTAAGCAAGGGCTATTATGATTTGAAAATGCGGTGCACGGAAAACGTGTTCTCCCTGGAATTCGTGCGCACGCCCTGCGAACCCACGCAAAAGGAATTTGTGGACCACCTCTTCGCCCCCCACTGGGACGATCCCCACGCCTATGCCCTGTGGGATGGAAAAGAAATGCGCGCCATTTTGGAGGTGACCCCGGAAAACTGGAATAACCGCCTGCGCATCACCAACCTGTGCGTGCAGGAAGGGTACCGCCGCCGGGGAATGGGTACGCTGCTCATGACCCGTGCCCGGGAAATTGCCCGCGCCCAGCACCGCCGCGCCCTGATCCTTGAAACCCAAAGCTGCAACACCGGGGCCATCGGCTTTTATCTGTCCCAGGGCTTGTCGCTCATGGGCTTCAACACCTGCGAATACTCCAATCAAGACATAGAAAAACACGAGATCCGCCTGGAAATGGGATGCCTTTTATAAGGAGTGCTGTATATGGATTTTCTTGCCACCGCCGCCTTCGGTCTGGAGGGGCTGGCGAAACGGGAACTAAACCAACTGGGGCTGGAAGCCAGGGGTGAAACGGGCGGGGCCAGCTTTTCCGCCACGCCCGCCCAGGCGTTCAAAGCTAATCTGTGGCTGCGCACGGCGGACCGGGTGCTTTTGATCGTGGGCGAGGGCAAGGCGCTGTCCTTTGAGGACCTGTTTCAGTTGGTACTGTCCTTTCCCTGGGAAGATTATCTGCCGAAAAACGCCCGGTTTCCCGTCAGCGGCAAATGCGTCCGCAGCCAGTTGATGAGCGTGCGGGACTGCCAGGCCATCACCAAAAAAGCCATTGTAGAAAGGCTGAAACGGCATTACAAGACCCAGTGGTTCGATGAAACAGGGCCTGAATTTGCCATAGACGTATCCATTCACAGCGACCTGGCCCGCCTGACCCTGGACACCAGCGGCACAGCCCTGAACAAAAGAGGCTACCGCACCTGGAACGGGGAAGCGCCCCTGCGGGAAACCCTGGCCGCCGCCCTGGCGATGCTGGCTCCCTGGAAAGATGATATGCCTTTGTACGATCCCTGCTGCGGCACGGGCACCCTGCTGATCGAGGCGGCCTATCTGCGTGCCCACCGGGCGCCGGGATTGACCCGCTCTTTCGCATGCGAAAGCTGGCCCCTGTTCCCTAAAATGGAAATGGAGCGTATTCGTCAGGAAGCGGAAAGCCGCTTCGATCCATCCCTGGTCGGCTCTATCGGCGGCAGCGACATCGATCCCCAGGCCCTGGAGCTTTGCAAGCGGCACATCAAGCAGGCGGGCCTTGGCGGCAAGATCACCGTGACCCAAAAGGATCTGCGGGATTTGACCTTAAGCGGTCCTTCGCCTCTGTTCCTGATGAATCCGCCCTATGGTGAAAGGCTTTCGGACCGGAAGCAGTGCGAAAAGCTGTATCGGGATATACGGGCGCTTTATGACCGCCACCCGGACTGCCGCTTGGGTGTGATCACCGCCCATACCGGTTTTGAGCGCTGCTTTGGAAAACGCGCAAATCAAAAACGCCGTCTCTATAACGGGCGGCTGGAATGCGAATACCTAATGTATTAATCGGATAACCAATTCTTGTCAGGAAATGTCAATCTGCGGCGAACTGGTACTGCGATCAAGCGGTGCTGTTCGCCGCTTTTTTCAAGATGTTATCATATAGCGCTGCACGCGATAACACGCGATAACACCATCGCCATCGTCCTGGCCGGGTTGCGGATTGAAGTTTTTCATGGTATAATTGTCTATCGAACCGGCCCGCAGGGGCGGTTGCGCGTCTCGGCGCTTCCGAATTGGAAAAACGCCGAGCGTTATGGCAAATGCAGTTGTAAGGGAGATGGACCCATGATCCTGTTTGACACCCATGCAGATACCCTGTACAAGCGCGCCTGCCATCCGGAGGAAGCGCTGGACGTGACGGCAGACAGGCTTTCCCAGGGCGGCGTGACCGTGCAGACCATGGCGCTGTTTGTGGGCGGCAGTTCCGATTTAGAGGATATTGCCTCCGCCATGGACCGCATGTGGGCGCTCGGCGCGGAATTGCCTAAGGAGGGCCTGCGCCATTTGAACGATTACCGGGAGGCGAAGGAAGGCGACCGGGCGTATATATACTCCATCGAAGGGTGCGACCTGCTTGCAAACGGCCTTTCCCAATTGGAGGACTGGCGCAAAAAGGGCGTACGTATGGCGGCGCTGACCTGGAATTATGAAAACTGCGTAGGCACTCCCGCCAAATTGAATGCCGATTCCCCCTTAAAGCCCTTTGGCCGGGAGGCCGTGCGCGAAATGGTTCGTCTGGGCATCGCACCGGACACCTCCCACCTGAACGAACGGGGCTTTTATGAGCTGCTGGAAATGGGCGTCGTGCCCCTGGCCTCCCATTCCTGTTGCCGCGCCCTGTGCGGCCATTGCCGGAACCTCACCGACGATCAGCTACGCGCACTTTTTCAGGCGGGCGGCTATGTGGGCATCAATTTCTATCCTTATTTCTTATCGGATGACGGAAATGCTGATCTGAACAGCGTATGCGATCACGCCCTGCACATGATGGAACTGGGCGGAGAAAACCACATCGGCTTCGGTTCCGATTTTGACGGCATCGAGTGCAAGCCCGAGGGCTTATCCGGTCCCCAGGATTTTCCCGCCCTGTTCAACGCTCTGCGCTGCCGGGGCGTGACTGAAAGCCAGATCGAAGCCATGGCGGGAAATAACCTGATGGCTTATTATGACCGGATAGACCCGAGAAGGTGATATCCGTAAGAGTTGAGAGCGGAGAGCTGAGAATTGAGATCTAATATTGTCTAAATAAATCTCAACTCCCAACTCTGAACTCTCAACTCTATCGACACTATCAGCCTGACATATATTCACAACTGAAACTATACAGGAGGGAAAAAATGCTCGGCATTATCGGGGCTATGGACAAGGAAGTGGATGCTCTGCGGCAGCAGATGACAGACACGGAGGAAAAGCGGGCCGGATTTAGCCGTTTTACCATGGGCACACTGTGGGGCGAAAGAGTATGCCTGGCCCAGTGCGGCATCGGCAAGGTGCACGCCGCCCTGTGCGCCCAAAGCATGATCACATCTTTTGATGTTTCCGCCATCCTGAATATCGGCGTGGCGGGAGCTCTGCGGCCCGGCTTAGGCATCGGCGACACGGTGGTGGCGGACAGCGCTGTTCAGCACGACGTGGACACTTCCCCCATCGGCGACCCCATCGGCATGGTTTCCGGCCCTAATATCGTGCATTTTCCATGCGATCCCGTCCTTTCTTCCCTGCTGAAACAGGCGGCGGAGGAAGCGGGCCTGCGCTGGGAAAGCGGTACCGTCGCCACCGGGGATCAATTCATCGTGGGCACGGAAAAAAAGGCCTGGCTTTCAGATACCTTCGGGGCCGCCGCCTGCGATATGGAGGGCGGGGCCATCGCCCAGTGCTGCTATGAAACGGGCGTGCCCTATGCCGCCGTACGCGCCATTTCCGATACCCGGGACGGAGACGGGCGGGAATACATGGAAAAGGCGTTGTACGCCTGCGAACAGGAGGAAAAGCTTTTAAGGAAGTTCATTAGGCTCTGGCAAAGCAGGAATGATTCGGTTCAGTGATTTCCGCCAGCAAATCAATCTCCACTTTTCACTTTTTTATAAAGTAAGAGGTGTTTGACATGGACAAATGGGATCATCGATTCATGGAAATGGCTCGCCTGGTATCCTCCTGGACTAGCTGCTTTGCCCCCAATCGGGCGGTAGGCGCGATCATCGTGAAGGACAAGCGCATCATGACCACCGGCTACAACGGCGCGCCTGCCGGGATGAAAACCTGCCGGGAGAAGGGCGAATGCCTGCGCCGGAAGCTGGGCATCGAAAGCGGCACCCGGGCGGAAGTCTGCTATGCTGCCCACGCGGAGCAGAACGCCATCCTGCAGGCCGCGAAATTGGGCATCAGCATCGACGGGGCAACCCTGTACTGCACCCACCAGCCCTGCTCCATCTGCGCGAAAATGATCGTGAACGCCGGCATCCGCCGGGTGGTGTACGATCAGGGCTATCCCGATCCCTTTACGCTGGAGATTTTCGGGGAAACGGGTGTGATCCTGGAAAAATACGACGGTGACGAAAAAAGTGAAAAGTGAAAAGTGGAAAATGAAGATTTGGATAGCAGCAGCGTTCTGTTATCCGGCAAAATGATCAGCTATATAGATTTCCACTTTTATAGACGGAGGCGATAGTCATGAAACGTTTGCTCACCCTTGTTTTAGCAGCTATCCTGCTGCTTTCCATCCTGCCGGAAGCCTTAACGGCGGACGATCCCGATCCCATTCCCGTGATTGCAAAGGAGGACCTTTCCCCCACTCCCTTAGGACTGCACCACTATATGCTGATCTGCGTGGATTCCTGGGCGGCGGACCTGAGCAAGACCGGCCAGCACACCGACGGCCTCATGCTGGTCACGGTGGACGAATACGCACATCGGGTGATGCTCACCAGCTTTATCCGGGATATGCTGATCCAGCGGCCCGACGGCAAATTCGGCCGCATCAACAACATCATGGACCTGATGAGCCCCAAAATCAAAAACGGCATCGACGGAAAACAGGGCATCCAGATGCTGGTGGACACCATCAACACCCATTTTGACCTGCAAATCGAACATTTTATCGTGGTAGACTTCAAGCAGGTGGAAAACATCATCGATGCGGTCGGCGGTGTGGACATCACTGTGACCAACCGGGAAGCATCCTATCTGAAAAACTATTCCATTTCCAGCACCTCTACCACCCCCGCCATGGGCAGCGGCGGTACCTACCATTTCTCCGGTCACGCCGCGGTGATCTATATGCGCATCCGTAAGCGGGAAACGGCAGAATACCTGCACGCCGACGGCACCTTCCACAGCGATAATCAGGATTTTGGCCGCACTTACCGGGATCGGGTGGTGCTGGCCTCCATCGCGGAAAGCTTGAAGGATATTTCCTATCAGGACGCGCTGAAGCTGCTGGACGTGATCCTCGCCAACACCGTGTACACCAACATGACCACTGACGATTTGATGGACGCTCTGGACCTGGCCATGCAGATGCGGGGCGTGCCCGTGGAGCATATCCGCATGCCCATCGACGGTACTTATGAGGAATTCCCTTACGCGGGTATGGCCACAAAACAGATGGATTTTATCAAAAACCGGGAGGCCCTATGGAGCTTCCTGCTGGACAGCTTTGTGGTGGTGGACGAGGAATGAGCTTTCAGGCGGTCATTTTCGATATGGACGGGCTGCTGATGGACAGCGAGTGCGTGGGCCTCACCGTGATGCACGAATGCGGGCTGCTGCAGGGATATGATATCCCTGTGGACATGGTGCGGGAAACCATCGGGAGCAATAAGCAGTCCTCCAGTGATTTTTACCATCAATTTTTTCCCGATCTGGACACAGACAGGCTGTTTCTGGACTTCAAAAACGCCATGTGCGATTTAGCGCGGCAGGGCGGCATTCCCTTGAAAAAAGGGGCGCGGGAACTGCTGGAAGCGGTGAAAGCGCGGCATATTCCCATGGCCGTGGCTTCCTCCAGCGGCCTTGGCACCATCCGCATCTATTTGGAATCTGTTGGCATCATTTCCTATTTTGATCAAATCATGACCGGCAGCGGCCTGCCCTCCAAGCCAGCGCCGGACGTGTTTCTGAAAACGGCGGAAGAGCTGAACGCGCCGCCGGAACGCTGCCTGGTGCTGGAGGATTCCATTCACGGCGTACAGGCGGGCCGAGCCGCGGGCATGACGGTGGCCATGGTCCCCGATATGATCCCCTATACCGATGATTTGAAACCCTTCTGCGATTACGTGCTGCCTGACCTTACGGCGGTGATCCCGCTGCTTGACGCATGACCGCCGCCATTGTTTGCGTGGGGCGGCTTCGGGAAAAGGGCTACGCCGCCGCCGCGGAGGAGTATTTGAAGCGCCTGTCCCGCTATGGGAAAACTGAGATCATCGAACTGTCCGATCTGCCGGAACCCGCCAACGCCTCCGACGCGGACCGGATGCAGGTTATGGAAAAGGAAGGACAAAGCATTCTTTCCAGGCTCAAGCCTGCTGATCACGTGATTGCTCTATGTATCGACGGTCCCCAAATGACCAGCGAAGCTTTCGCGGCCCGGGTAAGCGATCTGGAAATGCGGGGAAACCGTATCGTGTTCGTCATCGGCGGTTCCCTGGGCCTGTCTCACGCCGTGATACAAAGGGCCAGCGAAAAGCTTTCCCTGTCCAAAATGACCTTCCCCCATCAACTGGCCCGGGTGCTGCTGCTGGAACAGCTATACCGCGCCTGCAAGATCAACGCGGGAGAGCGCTATCACAAGTAAACTGTCTTTCTTCTGTTTTTTTATTGACACGCATCCATGTATACATTATAATGCTTCATCATATACCATCGGGAAAAATGAAGGAGGATTACCCCATGAAGAAACTGTTTGCACTGTTTATGGCCGTTCTGATGGCGCTCAGCCTCGCGAACATCGCCCTGGCCGACGATGCTCCCGCCTATAAGATCGCTATCATGACCGGCACCAACTCCCAGGGTGAGGAAGAAGTGTATGCCGCTTCCGCGCTGGCTGAAAAGTATCCCGGCAAAGTCATCCATGACACCTATCCCGACAACTTCTCTTCCGAAGTGGAAACCACCATTTCCAAGCTGATTGCTTTTGCCAGCGATCCCGACGTGAAGGCCATCATCTTTGTGCAGGCCGTTCAGGGCGCTACCGCCGCTTTCACTCAGATCACCAAGGAAATGGGCCGTGACGACATCCTGCTCATCGCTGGCGTTCCTGCCGAAGACCCCGCCGACATTTCCGCCGCCACGGACATCGTGCTCGCCAACGACGAAATCGGCTGCGGTTATCAGGTAGCCGACCTGGCCAGCATGTGGGAATGCGACGTGCTGGTGCACTATTCCTTCGCCCGTCACCTGTCCTATGAAACCATCGTTGCCAAGCGCGACGCGATGAAGGCCACCGCTGAATCCATGGGCATTGAGTTTGTGGAACGCGACTGCCCCGACCCCACCGGCGATGCTGGCATGAGCGGCGCTCAGGCTGCTGTGCTGGAAGATATTCCGAAGGTCATGCAGGAATATGCCGGCAAGAAAGTATGCTTCTACTGCACCAACTGCGGCCTGCAGGTTGCCCTGCAGCAGGCGATCGTGAACGAGCCCAACGCCTACTACGCGCTGCCCTGCTGCCCCAGCCCCTATCACGGCTTCCAGGAAGCTTTCGGCCTCACCGCCACCTACGGCGATGTGGAAGGCGCTATCAAGAACCTGGCCACCTACCTGAACGATCATAACGCCGTGGACCGTTTCTCCACCTGGAGCCTGCCCGTCAACATGACCATGATCAATGCCGGTTATGAATACGCCTGCATGTACGCAGAAGGCAAGACTGATGGCAAGGTGGATGTGGCCGCGCTGACCCAGTGCATTGCAAACGCCGCTGGCAGCGAAATCGAACTGGGCGCTTATGTGGACGCTTCTGGCGTTGAATATCCCAACTACCTGCTCATCGCCCTCGAGCCCATCAACTTCGCGGACTATCTGAACTAATCCATTCGGTTTCAGGGCTGTTCGGGGCATCCGGTTTATCCGGGCCCCGGGCAGCTCTCCCTTTTTTGTAATGCGGGTTTTCCATGGGACACGGTTTTCTGCCGCGCGCCATGGAAAGCCCGCTGAGAACGCCGGCGACGGGTATGCGCCGGATGCGGAAAGGAGTTGCGGTTTTTGGCCAATGATTATATCCTGGAAATGAACCATATCACCAAACAATATGGCTCCAACGCGGTGCTCAAGGACGTTTCCCTGAAGGTACGCCCCGGGGAAATCCATGCGCTGCTTGGAGAGAACGGCGCAGGAAAATCCACGCTGATGAATGTGCTTTTCGGTATGCCGGTGATCCATTCCACCGGCGGCTTTGAGGGCGAAGTGATTTTTAACGGCGAGAAGGTTAGCATCGCCTCCCCCATGGACGCCATGGAAAAGGGCATCGGCATGGTGCACCAGGAATTTATGCTGATTCCCGGCTTCAGCGTAACGGACAATATCAAGCTGAACCGGGAAATCACCAAGTCCTGGCTGGTCAGCAAGGTACTGGGCAAGGATCTGGAATTCCTGGATACCAAGTCCATGTCACGGGACGCCCGCAAGGCCCTGGACGGCGTGGGCATGAGCATCGAGGAATACGTCTTGGTGAGCGGACTGCCCGTGGGGCATATGCAGTTTATCGAAATCGCCCGTGAAATCGACAAATCCGGCATGAAACTACTGGTGTTTGATGAACCCACCGCTGTGCTGACGGAAAGCGAGGCCCAGCAGCTGCTGAGCGTGATGAAGGATATCGCGTCCAAGGGCATCGCCATCATTTTCATCACGCACCGTCTGGACGAGGTGATGGACGCCGCTGATACTGTGACGATCCTCAGGGACGGTACGCTGGTGTCCTCCTTCCCCAAAGCGGAAACCACGCCCGAAAAACTGGCCGCGCTGATGATCGGCCGGGGCGATGAAAGCGTGATCCAGGTCAGCAAGCGCACGGAAGAAATCCGGGGCGGCGTGGCTATGTCCATCCGGGATCTTTGGGTGAACATGCCCGGCGAAGTGGATAAGGGCGTCAATTTAGAGGTGCGGGAAGGCGAAATCTTAGGCATCGGCGGCTTGGCGGGCCAGGGAAAGATCGGCGTTCCCAACGGCGTCATGGGCCTGTACGAGGCCATAGGCGATGTGGAATTATTCGGTCAGAAGCTGCCCCTGGGCGACGCGAAAGCCGCTTTGAAGGCGGGCCTTGCCATGGTCAGTGAAGACCGCCGGGGCGTAGGTCTGCTTCTGGATCAGTCCATCGAAGATAATATCGCCTTTACGGCCATGCAGGTGAACGGAGATTTCCAGAAAGGTTTCCTGCATCAGAAGGACACTCGCGCCATCCGGCGCTACGCGGAGGAAATGATCAAAGAACTGGATATCCGCTGCACCTCCCCCGCCCAGCCGGTGGGCACCCTGTCCGGCGGCAATCAGCAAAAGGTATGCGTAGCGCGGGCGCTGGCCCTAAAGCCCAAGTTTCTTTTCGTTTCCGAACCCACTCGCGGCATCGACATCGGCGCGAAGCAGTTGGTGCTGGAGACGCTGGTTCGGCTGAACCGGGACATGGGTATGACCGTAGTGATGGTTTCTTCTGAATTGCAGGAACTGCGTTCCATCTGTGACCGCATCGCCATCGTGGCGGAAGGCAAGGTGGTGGACATCCTGAAAGCCAATGCTTCGGACACGGCCTTCGGTTTGGCCATGTCCGGGGTGAAATCAAAGGAGGGTGAAGAAGCATGAGTGGGAAAGCCAAGGAACAGCCCACCATCCGTTCCCGGATCGTGCCCGTCGTGCTGTTCATCCTGGCGGCGGCGCTGATCGCGGCAGCCGTGAGCGGCTATGTACTGCAAAACGCGGGCGACACGCAAAAAACCCTGGATAACATGCGCACCAATGCCGTGCTGCATACCGCCTCCGAGGGGCTGATCAACAGCATCGCTCAGCAGGCCAGGGCGGATAAGCTGAAAGAACTGCGGTCCGATAAGGATTTCCGCAAACGGGGCCTGGACGAAGTGAACGCCATCTGCGACGCCGCCATGAACGAAGCGCGGGCGGAAGCGGAAGCCCTGTACGCCAATCCCGTGGTACAGGATCAGGCGGCGCTGGAAAGCGCCATCGAAACCTTTGAAGCGGCGCTGGCCGAAGCCAGTATCCTGTCCGCCCAGGAAAAAAGCACATTTTCCGATCTGTACGTGCAGTTGGTGGACAATATTTCCAACTGGACGGAAATCGCCGGGGATGGCTCGCAGGACAGCGAGATCCTTTCCTCCCTGGCCGCTGTAGCCCCCGCCCTGAACGACGCCTCCAACAGCCATTTGCAGTCCTCCTTCGTGCGGTTGGCCCAAGACATGGCCGCCAAGCAGCAGGCCAAGGAAGACGCTGAACTGCAAAATCAGTTGCTTTCCCTGATGGTGGGAACGGTAGCCGACTGGACGGCGTACAGCGGGTTGGATCAAAACGCGCTGTGGGAAAATCTCTGTGAGGACGTACCGGCCCTCGCCGATAATCAGCGTTTCCAGGATGCGCTTCTGACCGCTGCCAAAGAGTATGTGGCTGCCGCCGAAAAGGGCGAAACTATTACAGCGCCCGCCGAAGCGGAGCAGGGCGCGGATACCGTGAGCGAAACCCAGGCGGATTACAGCTATTTTGTGCCCACAGAAGCGCTGACAAAGGAAGAAAACGAGAAAAACGAAGCCTATGAAGCGCTGAAAGCCCAGCTGATTGCCATTATCCCCGATTTAGGCGGCTTGAGTTCCAAATTGCAGAACACGCTGCGGGAAAGCCTGGAAAAGGTTCTGTGGCTGGGTGATACCGGCTTTTCTACCCGGTATAACGCCTACGCAGCCCACCAGACGGGCGGCGAAGCGGAAGGGTCCTGGAAGCTGAACCTGGCTTCTTTTGCAAAGCCTCTCCTGCTCGCCGGAATCGCCTTGCTGCTGCTGGGGCTGGTGCTGTTCTTCTGGAAAGGACTCACCACCCGGTTCGGCGTGCCGCGCACCATCATCGCCCTGTTCTTTGTGTACCTGTGCCTGCTGGCAGAGCTGTACAACATCAGCGTAAAGATGATGCTGGGCAACGTACTGGAGCGCATGACCATGTACGGCGTGCTGGTGCTGGCCATGATGCCCGGCATCCAATGCGGCATCGGCCTGAACATGGGCATGACCATCGGCTGCATTTCCGGTTTGCTCGGTATCGTGCTTGCATTGCAATTCAATATGGTGGGCTTTGCCGCCCTGCTGTTCTCCTGCGTCTGCGGCGCGGTGATCTCCCTGCCCCTGGGCTGGGGCTATTCCAAGCTGCTCAACCGCATGAAGGGCAATGAAATGACCATCTCCACCTACGTGGGCTTCTCCTTCGTATCCCTCATGTGTATCGGCTGGATGATGCTCCCCTTCAACAACCCCAAAATCATCTGGCTTTTGAGCGGCAAGGGCCTGCGCGTCACCCACAGTCTGCTGGGGAGCTTCGCCCATCTGCTGGATAAATTCTTAGCTTTCAATATCTTTGGCGTCAAGGTGCCCACGGGCGGCCTCCTCTTCCTGGCCCTGTGCTGCATGCTGATCTGGCTCTTCTCCCGTTCGCGCCTGGGTATCGCCATGACGGCGGCGGGCTCCAATCCCCGATTCGCGGAAGCCAGCGGCATCAACGTAAACCATATGCGTACTGTTGGCACGGTGCTGTCCACCATCATCGCAGCCGTGGGTATCGTGATCTATTCCCAGGCCTTCGGCTACGCGCAGCTGTATACCGCACCGCGGCAGTTGGGCTTTATCGCCGCCAGCGCCATCCTGATCGGCGGCGCTACGGTGAGCAAAGCCAAGGTGAGCCACGTACTCATCGGCGTATTCCTGTTTGAGGGCGTGCTGGTGTTCGGGCAGCAGATCGCCAACTCTGTGGTGGCGGGCGGAGGCCTGAGCGAGGTCATGCGCATCATGATTTCCAACGGCATCATCCTGTACGCTCTGACCCAGACTGGAGGTGGACGGCGTGACTGAGCAAAACAAATTCCGTTCCCACTTTGAGAAATATGTGATAACTTACCTGTTCATCGCCCTGAGCGTGCTGTTCATCGTGGTGTCCGGGCTGGATATGAACTACGTGGCCAGTCAGCTGCTGCTGCGCCTGAATCGGAACGCATTCATCGTGCTGGCTTTGATCATCCCCATCATTGCCGGCATGGGCATCAACTTTGCCATCACCATCGGCGCTATGGCAGCCCAGATCGGATTGCTGCTGACCATCAACTGGGGCATTTCCGGCGTGCCCGGCATCCTGCTGGCCGCCGCCATCACCCTGCCCCTGGGCGCGTTCTTCGGTTTCCTCATCGGCAAGCTGCTGAACAAAATGAAGGGCCAGGAAACCATCGGCTCCCTGATCCTGGGCTATTTTGCAAACGGCGCGTATCAGCTGCTGTTCCTGTTCATCTTCGGTTCCATCATTCCCCTGAACAGCAATGTGACCATCGTAGGCGCAAGCGGCGTACAGAACACCCTGAACCTCACCGGTTCCGTAGGACTGTACACCGCCATCGACAGCATTGCCCACGTGCCCTTCCTGCTGGCCCTCTACGTTTTCTGCGGTGTTTTCGCCGCTGCGGCCATTATCCAGTTCATCCGCAAAAAGATTACCGCGAAGCGCATGATCGCGTCCCTGGTGCTGGCGGCGGCCCTTGCTGGGATATTCAGCATTCCCGCCATCGCCAACGTCGTGAACGGTTCCCACGGACGGGAGCTGAAGCTGCCCCTGGTCACCTGGCTGCTGATCCTTGCCCTTTGCCTGTTCAACTCCACCATCATGCGCACCCGCCTGGGCCAGAAATTCCGCGCCGTGGGCCAGAGCCAGACCGTGGCCAACGCTTCCGGCATCAACGTGGACCGCACCCGCGTGATCGCCATCATGATTTCCACCGTGCTGGCCGGATGGGGCCAGATCGTGTTCATGCAGAGCGAGGGCATCGGCACCTTCCAGACCTACGCCGCCCATGAGCAGGTGGGCCTCTACGCCGGCGCGGCCATCCTGGTTGGCGGCGCTTCCATCGACCGAGCCACCAATTTGCAGGCGCTGGTCGGCACTTTCCTGTTCCATTCCCTGTTCATCACCGCCCAAAGCGCAGCCTCCGCCTTGTTCGGCAATTCCGCCGTTGGCGAATACTTCCGGGCTTTCCTTTCCTACGGCGTTATTGCCGTTGCGCTGATCATGTACGCATGGCGCAGCGCCAAGCAGAAGAAAGCGGGACAGCTGAACCTTGCTGAACAGCGTGCCGTAAAGTCCTGATCCCTATTGAAGCTCAATGTAAAAAACTGTGGAGGGAACCGCTCTTTGATGGTCAAGGAGCGGTTCCCCAGCCCCCTTCCAGGAAAAGCATCAAATCATATTCTGAAAATCTTACGCTGTAAAAAACTGCAGCGTTTTTCTTTTGGCTTTCTTAAATGGGCGCAAACTTCTTTGGGGCCGCAACGCCCGATAAATCTTCCAGTGGATGATTTCAGTGAAAACCGGACTGCAACCCTGAAAAGGCCGGAAGGCTTCGAAAAGTATAAAGTGTTTTTCATCATACACACAAATATTTCACCGCTCCAAATTTCATGTGATTTCGCGCTTGTTTTCTTCCGATTTATACGGTAAAATAAGAAGTATGAAGTACATCACACATTTTTGAACCGGAATCACGGATAAGGAGGTTTCCCATGAAAGCGGACAAGCGGGCTTGGTGGAAGGAAGCGGTAGTATACCAGATTTATCCCCGTTCCTTCGCGGACTCCAACGGCGACGGCATCGGCGATCTGAACGGTGTGACCGCCCACCTGGATTATTTGAAGGAGCTGGGGGTGGACGTGATCTGGTGCAGTCCCTTCTTTGCCTCCCCCAACTATGACAACGGCTATGATATTTCCGATTACCGCGCGATCATGCGGGAATTCGGCACCATGGATGATTTTGACCGGATGCTTTCCGGCATCCACGCCCGGGGCATGAAGCTGGTAATGGACCTGGTGGTGAACCATTCCTCCGAAGAACACGTCTGGTTCGTTGAAAGCCGCAAGAGCCGGGACAATCCCTATCGGGATTACTATATCTGGCGGGACGGTGTGGACGATGGTCCTCCCAACAACTGGGGCAGCTGCTTTTCCGGGTCCGCCTGGCAATTGGACGAAGCCACCGGGCAATACTACCTGCACCTGTTCACCAAACAGCAGCCCGACCTGAACTGGGCCAACCCCAAGGTGCGGGACGAAATCTTCGACATGATGGAATGGTGGTGCAAAAAGGGAATCGACGGCTTCCGCATGGACGTGATCGGCATGATCGGCAAGGAAAACTATAACGACGGCCTGGTGTACCCCGGCGCGCTGTACGGTGATTTCGTGCCCTCCTGCCAGCATACGGAAACCACCCACCGGTATCTGAAAGAAATGCGGGAAAGGGTGCTGGACAAGTACGATTTGCTCACCGTGGGCGAATGCGGCGGCACCCCGGCGGACGCCATCCGCTACGCCAACGACGACGGCAGCGAACTGAATATGTCCTTTTGCTTCGAGCATACCGACGGCATCTGCGACCACACCGAAATGGGCAAGTGGAGCGATCACGGCGGCCCCTTAAATGAAGTGCGCGAGGTGATGAACCGCTGGCAGCTTGCCCTGCAGGGAAAAGCCTGGAACAGCGTGTACCTGTCCAACCACGACCAGCCCCGGCAGGTGAGCCGCTTCGGTAACGACAGCCCCCTGTGGCGGGAAAAGAGCGCCAAGATGTTAGGCACCCTCATCCACATGATGCGCGGCACGCCCTATGTGTACCAGGGCGAAGAATTGGGCATGACCAATATCTATTTTAAGTCCATCGACGAGTACCAGGATGTGGAAGTGCATAACGCCTGGAAGCAGTGGGTGGAATCAGGCCGGGTCAGCGCCACGGATATGCTCAGATGGTTTGCCAAGATCGCCCGGGACAACGCCCGCACCCCCTTGCAGTGGAACGACGGGCCCAACGCAGGCTTCACCACCGGCACGCCCTGGCTGCCTGTGAACAATAACTACTTGGAAATCAACGCGGAAAAGGCCCTGAAGGACCCGGACAGCGTGTTTCATTATTACAAAAAGCTCATCGCCCTGCGCCACACCCACGATATCATCGTGTACGGCGAATTCA
>JAFXMP010000156.1 GCA_017530275.1 Clostridia bacterium
GCTTATTGTCCACATAGACGTCGAAATACCCGAAGGTTTTGACACGAATGTGCGCGGGCGTCGGGGCTTTCTTTTCACCGCAGGCATACCGAACCTCGGCAGCGAGTTTCTCCTGTGAAACGGGTTTGAGCAGATACCCCGTGGGACGCACGGCGTAGGCATCGAATGCGTACTCCTTATAGGCGGTCAGAAACAGGATGGCGGTTTGGGGTTGCAGCTGCTTAATTTGCGCAGCCATGGCGATGCCGTCGATCTGCGGCATGTTGATATCCAATATCGCCAGGTCTGCCGGATGATCCCGGAGCCAATCTAGCGCTTCCAAGGCGTCGGTAAAGCCTTGCGCTTCGCTGATTTCCGGCAGCTGCTCGCATTGACTGAGGGTATATTTCACGGCGCGGGACTCGTCGTCCACACAGATGATTTTCATATCCGCTTCTCCTTTTTGCCCTGGACGTCGCCGTCCGGGAACAGCAGCGTCACGGTAACGCCTTTCCCGACTTCGCTTTGCACCGTCATTTTGCCGCCGCACATCTGTTCGATCCGGCTCTGTACGTTTTGGAGGCCGATGTGCGCTCTTTCCGATGCGTCCAGCTCTTTGGGATCAAAGCCGACGCCGTTATCCTCCACCGTGATCCGGTGGATTCCCGCTTCCCGGGCAGTGGATACGGCCACAAACCCCTCCTTCCGCCCGCGCACGCCGTGACGGATGGCGTTTTCCACCAGCGGCTGCACCGTCAGCGCCGGAACCGAAAATTGCGTGTCTTCGATCTTGTATTCCATATGAACGTTGGGGAAACGGAGCATTTCGATTTCCGCGTACAGCCGGGTGTGCTCCAATTCCTTGGATATGGGGATCAGGTCCGTTTGGCTCAGGGATTCCAGGTTCTGCCTTAGATACGCGCTGAAATCCTCCAGCGTCCTGTCCGCCAGAGGCGGGTCTTCCGCATAGAGCGCCCGAATGGTGTTCAGGGCGTTGAACAGGAAATGCGGCTGGATCTGCGTCATCATGATCTGGATGCGCTGGGCGGCCATCAGGTCGCGCTCATGCTCCCGAACAAATTGCAGATGCAGCCAGATATAATAGAACACGCTGCTCACTACGATGGCGATGGTCAGGAAAGAAATCGGCTGCGGAACCGCTCCCACGTTCATATCAAAAGCAACGGACGCCAGGATAGCCAGGACGATCGCAATGGGGATCAAGCGTTCACGTTTTCCGGTTTCACGATAGAGCAGGATCGTCCTTGTCAGCAATTCGATCAGCAGCGCCGCGCTGAAAATGAGGCAAACGAACCACAGCGGGCCGCGCAGGAAAACGTAATCGTTTGCTCTTATCTCAAAACAGAGCTTGGTAAATGGGGAGCTAAAGTAAAGCGCGGCGTTGATCCCCGCTAGCGTCCAATAAAGCCATTTCTTCCCGTTCGGATGAATGATCTGCAAAAACAGGATCAGGATGACGGGCCGCACGGAATAGCCGTAGGCGCTCAAGAGATTCTTCAAAGCCAGATTGGACCGGCTGACGAAAAATTCGTTTTCCAATATATTTTGTACAGCGAGGCTGAAGCTCAGCACAACGATCATGAACATGATGCGCCGGTGCTCACGACGGATATACGGATCGATCACAACGGTGAACCCCAACCCGAACAGCAAAAGGAACACAGGAAAAAGCACGGTTAATGTATTGAAATCTAAACTCAAAGCCATGTTTCCCTCCCTTCCGTCATCGTTCTTACCACCGTTCGTATCAGAGAAATACGTTCAGTTTGCGGTATTATACATTCTCTCCTGTTTGGAAAAATCCTGCAAAAGGCTATTCCCCATTAGACACTCTATTTACCGGTCAAACATATTATAGCAAGCAATGCGTCTGGGGCCCCAGACACAAATCTGCTTGTTGGGGACGCATCCCCAAGCCCCACCTTTACGCATATCTGCGATATGCGGCTGCGCGTTTCTGCGAAACACTTCCATAAGCACCTCCGTAGTTTTCACGATTGGATTTTTTTCCGGTTTTGCTCTGCGCGGTTTGTCGGCTGCCCGTCCATTTCCAGATACCGGCGTACGTTTTCCCGCGCCGTCAAAAGTTCCCGCATTTCGGTGCGGGCCTTTTTGTAATCCGGGTACAGGGCATCCTTCTCCCGCTGCAATTTGGCGTACTCCGCGTTCAGGTCGGAAACCTTCGGCAGCTTCTTCACGCCCAGGGCGTCAAAGGCTTTTTTCGCCGCCTTGTGCAGCGCGATTTCCTGCTCATGCGCCGCGGCGAATTTGGGCGACCAGTTGGATTTCTTGTATTGCGCATAGACCTCCCTGGTCTTGGAGTATTGGATGATGTGGGCCTTTAGCTGGCTGATCTCTTTCATCCGGGCCTCGATTTGCTGAATCTGCCTGAACGCGGCGTTGGCCTTTTCGCTGGCTGCCTCCGTATGTTTTTCCAGCTTTTCCATATTCAACAGATCGTGCTCCCGCAGGAATGTCAGCGTCCGGGCCATCTCTTTCAGGTTATATTTCCTGGCCCACCGTTCATAGCCGGGACCTTTTCCTTGCCGCATCCGGGATTGAATATCCACGATCAGATTGACCGCCTGCGGCTGATGCTGCGTTTTTCCCCGATTGGGTTTTCTGACGCGGCCTCTGTCTGCGGACAGCTTTGCCGCCAGATCGTCCTGGGTAAAGCCGACGCCCAGAGAATCCAGCCGTTTGAAACGGGATTGCCCCGGCTCACGCAGAGCGATATGCTTTCCGCGCTTGACCTCCCAGCCTGCCGATTGCAAAAGGGAGAGCAGCGCGTCTATGTCTTTCGGACGCTGCGCCAAGGCCGCTTCTATGGCGGCGCGCAATCCGTCCCGCTGGGTCGGCGTCCTTATATCTCCCAGCCATTCCTTATCCAGCAGCTTCCTGCACCGGTTCAACGTTTCATTTCTATCGCACACTGGCAGGCACCTCCTCACCCTTATATCCAAGGATCTTTTTCATGCAGAAGCTGACACATGGGCCATAGCAGCAGCCTTCGCAGGGAGACTTCCGTTTAGGTGCTTCCGC
Source organism: Clostridia bacterium (assembly GCA_017530275.1). Next base: position 3,043 of record JAFXMP010000156.1, read on the forward strand.
CAGATAGTAGCAGTTCTCCTTTTTGAGAACGCAGCCCGTTTTCCTGTTCTTCCAAAAGTAACAGCCCCTGCAGCTGCGAGGACGGTCAGCATAGTAACGCACGCCGTCGATCATGATAGTTTCTTTTTCCATCGACTAATCCTCCTTTTTCATGATGGTTCTGCAGAGCCTGCAGAAATGAAAAAAGCCCGATTACCGTTCAGAACAGTAACCGGGCTATGTATGGAGGTTGTCTTCTGGAAAAAAAGATGCCCGGCAGGAAGAACTGTCTGCTGAGCACCTTAGATTAGGATAAAGCCTGATTAGAAATGTCTGGTTCGGTCAGATTCGGCCAAACGGACCAATTTCAAATCGTAGTCTGGATAGAGGCATGGAAAGGGGGATAAAACCGCTTTTCGGGGAGGAGACATGACGCCCTTCAATCCACGGAAAACGCACTTTTTGCTCTCCCTCATTTAGCCCATTTGTTAACTATAAAGGCCCGAAAAACGGCGGTTAGCCCCTCGTTAACTATAAAAAATCGGTCGAAAACCATGGAACGCCATGAAAA
>JAFXMP010000157.1 GCA_017530275.1 Clostridia bacterium
GAAATCAAGGTTCATTATAATATTACCGTCATCTATGTCGATACGCCTATCATCTTCCATTCGCCAATTATACGTATCTCTATAAAAACAACTAAACGCTCCTTCGCCTAATTTTTTTAATGAAGAAGGAAATACGATATCTAATATACTTTTATATGATTCCTTATTTGAGAAAGATATATCAAAGTCCGCTTCGTGTGTTATACACACGTCTTCAAAGGCATGATTACCGATTGTTTCAATTTGACTGTTATTGAAATCAAATAAACCATCCATTTTTACATTTGCGAAAGCATAATCTCTTATTTCAGTAACTTTATTAAAACTAAATAGCTTCTTTTTTGCCCCTTCTATTTCTGTGTTGCCCCCTACTATTGCATAAGAAAAAGCTGATTTTCCAATTGAACGAAGAGAATCAGGAAAAACGATTCCACACTCGAGAACGAAACCATAGAACGCATAATCCCCAATTGAAACAATGCCATTTGGTATTTCTATTTTCTTATCAGAATACCAACTGTCACGTGCAAAAGAAACAAGTTCTTTAGTTTTCTTATTATACAGGATACCATTGATTGTTGTATATGTTTCGTTTCCTTTATCTACAAGATGGGACTTAAGAGCAAAACATCCAGCAAAAGCTCCCGCCTCAATTAACTTAACACTTGTTGGAATTGGAACAGATTTAATCCGTGTACGGAAAAAGGCTTTTTCTCCAATTACCGTTACAGTATCTGGAATAATAACATTAACGCTTTCACCCATTAAAGAATCGCCAACATTCCACCAGTCATATTCTTCTGAAAGATTTTTATCAGAGAATGCGTAAGCACCAATTTCTGTCACATTATATCCATCAATCATCCTTGGAATATATATATCTTGATTTCCATTTGATTTCCAATCAAATCCAGTAATAATCGCAGTTCCATTTCCTTTGAGCTTATAGGTAAACAATCCGCTTTTCTTTTCAGTATCCGAAAATGCGCTTGCGCAAAGGATGAGCAAAACCAATACCAGCGCAACGGTCAATACCTTTTTCATACCCCATCGTCCTTTCTTTCGTTCCATCGTTATGTGTTTATCGCCTATATGTCAGATATAGTATAGCACAATCTGCCTGCTTTGTATAGCCCTTATGAAAGATATTCTATCTTACAATCAGCATGTAATATATACATGCGAGGTGATTGTATGGACGTGAAGCAGCGCATCCAGCAGCTGATGGAGGAACGCGGCTGGACGATGTATCGGCTGGCGAAGGAGGCCAATATTTCCTGGTCAACGCTCCGAAACATCTTTAAGCGGAACAATGACCCTTCCATTTATACCTTGGAATGTATCTGCAAGGGCTTTGGCATGAACCTTCCCCAGTTTTTTGACGTGGACAATCAAATGGGCTTAACGGATGAACAGCGGCAGATGATCAGCCAATGGAGCAAGCTGGATGAACGAAAAAAGCGGCTTGTCAGCGAATTGGTGGAAGCGCTGAACGAATAGGGTAAGTTTTGTGATTTATAAAATAGTACCTTGACATTCCGCCTTGAAATCCGGTATAATGCACGCAAGGCGATGAAGGGAATGCAGTAGCGATGCGGGGCGCGCCTCAAGAGAGCTTCCGGCTGGTGGAAGGAAGCGGCGGCGGCAGACGTGAATTACCTCCCGGAGCCCGGCCCCGAAGGAGCGGATGCTCTGGGTAGGCGGCCGCCGGCGCGCCGGATACAGCGCAAAGAGGGCGAAGGGATACATGCCTTTCGCCGAACGGAAGTGGTACCGCGATCATCCGCCTTCCCTTGGGGGAGGGCGGTTATTTTGTTAAGGAGGCAGAATATGACGATTGATTCGATGCGGTTTTCTCACCGGTTTGACGGGATCTCGGGCAGCGCGATCCGGGAGATTTTTAAGCTGTTGGCCGTGCCCGGGATGATTTCCTTCGCGGGCGGCAATCCCGCCGCGAGCGCGCTGCCGGATGAAGCGTGCGCGGAGCTGGCGAAGGAATTGCTGCTGGAAAAGGGCAAGACGCTGCTGCAGTACGGGGCGACGGAAGGATACGCGCCGCTTCGCGAAAGCCTGGCGCCGTATTTGAAGGATCGGTTTTCTTTCGAGTGCAGGCCGGAAGAGATCCTGCCCGTGACCGGCTCCACCCAGGCGATGGATCTGTTGTGCAAGGCGCTGATCGATCCGGGCGACAAAGTGGTGGTTGAGAACCCGACGTTCCTTGGCAATATGCAGGCGATCCGGCTGTACCAGGCGCAATTGGTGCCCGTGGACAGCGACGACGACGGCATCAAGGTGGATGAACTGGAGGAAGTGTTCAAAAAGGAGCATCCCAAGATGCTCTATGTGATCCCCACCTTCCAGAACCCCACCGGGCGCACCCTGTCCCTGGAACGCAGGAAAAGGATCGCCGAGCTGGCCGAACAGTACGGCGTGGTGGTGGCGGAGGACGATCCGTACCGCGATCTGCGGTATGCGGGGAAAGAGCTGCCGTCCATCAAATCCTTTGACCAGGCCGGCTGGGTCGCCTTTATGGGCAGCTTTTCCAAGGTGATTTCCCCGGGCCTGCGCGTGGGCTTCCTGGCGGCGAAGCCCGATCTGCTTCGCAAATGCGTGATCGGCAAGCAGTCCAGCGACGTGCACACCGCGAACCTCAACCAGGCCATCGTGGACGCGTACCTGCGCCGCGGGCTGCTCATGCCGCACGTGAGGGAGATCTGCCAAAGCTACGGCGAGCAGATGAACCTGATGCTGAGCCTGCTGGCCAAGTGCGGCGGGGTGGCGCGATATACGAAGCCCCAGGGCGGGCTGTTCATCTTTGCGGAGCTGAACGAAGGCATGGATGCCCTGGCGCTGCTCAAAAAATGCGTGGACAAGGGCGTGGCCTACGTGCCCGGCACGCATTTCTACCCGGACGGCGGGCATGAAAACACCTTCCGGCTCAACTTCTCCATGTCCACGCTGGAGCAGATCAAGACCGGCATGGAAAAACTGAACGACGTGTTTACGGCGAATATGTAACATAAGGAGATTAACGAATATGCAGAACGTATTGGATACCTTGCGGGAGCGCGGATTCCTGGCCCAGATCACGTTTGAGGACGAGCTGTACAAGCAGCTGGAAAAGGAACCCACCACCTTCTACGTGGGCTTTGACCCGACCGCGACCTCCCTGCATTTCGGGCACTTTATCCCGATCATCGCCATGGCGCACATGCAGCGCGCCGGGCATATCCCGATCGCCCTGGTGGGCGGCGGCACGGCCATGATCGGCGACCCGAGCGGCAAAACCGACATGCGCAGAATGATGACCGTGGAAACCATCGACTACAACGTGTCCTGCATCAAAAAGCAGATGGAACGCTTCATCGAATTCGGCGAGGGCAAGGCGCATATCGTGAACAACGCGGACTGGCTGCGGTCGCTGGGATACATGGATTTCCTCAGGGACGTCGGCGCGCTCTTTTCCGTCAATAAGATGCTGACCGCCGAATGCTACAGGCAGCGGCTGGAAAAGGGCCTGACCTTCCTCGAATTCAACTACATGCTGATGCAGAGCTACGATTTCCTGCAGCTGTTCAAGAACTACGGCTGCCGATTGCAGATGGGCGGCGACGACCAGTGGAGCAACATGCTGGCCGGCGCAGACCTGATCCGCCGCAAGGAGCGCGAGGCCGCTTTCGCCTGTACCTTCAAGCTGCTGATGAACCATGAGGGCAAGAAGATGGGCAAGACCGAAAAAGGCGCGCTCTGGCTGGACGCGAACCTGTGCACGCCGTACGATTTCTACCAGTACTGGCGGAACGTGGACGATTCCGACGTGGAAAAGTGCCTGAGCCTTTTGACCTTCCTGCCCATGGACGAGGTAAAGCGCCTGTCCGCTTTGGAGGGAAGCGCCATCAACGAGGCGAAAAAGGTGCTGGCGTTCGAGTGCACCAAGCTCGTGCACGGCGAGGAAGAAGCCCAGAAGGCGCAGCTGGCGGCCGCGGCCCTGTTCGGCGGCGGCGCGGCGGCGGAAGTGCCCACCTACGAATGGACGCAGGCGCAGCTGGCGGAGGATAACCGTCTGACCACCCTGCTCAACCTCTGCGGCCTGTGCACCAGCAAGGGCGACGCCCGCAAGCAGGTGCAGCAGAACGCCGTCGCCATCAACGACGCGAAGGTGACCGACGTGGATATGGTCCTCACCGCCGATATGATCCCCACCGACGGCATCCTGCTGCGCAAGGGCAAGAAGAACTACTGCCGCGTGGTGCTGAAGTAACAAAAGAAGTTTTCTGGGGGAAAC
>JAFXMP010000158.1 GCA_017530275.1 Clostridia bacterium
AAAATTCAAATCATATTGGGAGGCCCGGTATTCCCGCGGGTCTTCCTCGTCGGTGTCCCGCAGCTCTTTCAGGTCCGGGTGCCGGAACAGGGCGTTGTCGTCAAAGGTCACTTTCGCGTCCAAACATATGAGTTGTCCATCATCCGTGACGAAGATAACAGCTATTTCAGGGCACAATTCTTTAGCGTTGACAGCAAGAGTTGAAACCCATCGAATCCCGCCTTCAACGTCTCCATAAAGGCTATATCGCATGGATGATCTCGCAGCCACGTCAAGGCTTCCTTTTCTGTTGTAAAACCAACCTGCGGAGCCTTCAGGCAACACTTCATGATCCTGTGCAAGTCCCTTTTACTGTTGTCAACACACATGATTCGCATCAGACAGCCCGCCTTTTCTTTGGTATTCTTCCATTGCCTGTACGCTTCGCCTTGCCTGTTTCAGCGATCAACAGTTCACGATTCGATGGTCAGAATGTCGGCAAAGCCGGTCACTTCAAACACTTCCTGTACGATTTCATTAACGTGCGTGACCTTCATGCCGCCCTTCTTGCTCATGATTTTTTGAGCAGAAAGCAGCACCCGCAGCCCGGCGGAAGAAATGTATTCAAGTTTGTCCAAATCAAAGATCAGGCTATCCGTGCTGTCCAAGGACGCTTTAAGTTCCGCTTCCAGTTCCGGGGCGGTGGTGGTGTCCAGACGACCCTCCAGGGCGATGGTCAATTGCGTTCCGTTCAGTTTTTTGGCGATGGTCATTGTTTTTCCCTCCGTTTCATGACGTTCAAATGTTTTTTTCAGGATGTTTCTGCCGTCAGCACACTGATACTCGGCCCGGTTCATGGGCCTTTTCTCCAGGTTGATGACAGATCATCCATTTCCACGTTCCACTATATAGCATTGTTGCCGCCACGGTCAGGACCGTCCCATTCATGTCGATCCGTTTTCCTTCGTCAGAGTTCCTTTGTATTCCACACACAGCATGGTCAGGTCGTCGAACTGCTCTGCCTCTTTCACGAAAGCGTCCAATGCCCGGCGCACACCCTTGAGTACGTCCTTCGGAGAAACATTTCTGACCCCGTTCAGGGCGTTCAGCATCCGTTCATTGCCGAACAACTTTTCATTGACGTCAGTCGCTTCGGGAACGCCGTCGGTGTACAGGAACAGCTTATCGCCGGAGTTCAACTGAATTTCGTACTCCTTGTATTTCATCCCTTCCATGCCGCCAACCACAAACCCGTGGGGATCGTTTATCAATTCGCAATCGCCGCCCTCGTGTATCAGAACCGGGCGTTCATGACCCGCATTGGCGGCAGTCAGCTTCCCGGTGGAAAGTTCCAGGATGCCCAGCCAGACGGTTACGAACATCTGCGCTTCGTTGTTGGAGCAAATGGCTTCGTTGGTTTTTTGCAGGATGCCTGCCGGGGACATGCCCATCATGGCCACGCTTTGCAGGATGATCTTGCTTGCCATCATGAACAGCGCCGCCGGAACGCCCTTGCCGGATACGTCCGCAATGACCATGCCCAGGTGGTCGTCGTCGATGAGGAAGTAGTCGTAGAAGTCGCCGCCCACCTCCTTGGCCGGGGCCATGCTGGCATAAATCTCAAACTCAGGCCGATCCGGGAAGGCCGGGAAAATGTGGGGCAGCATAGACGCCTGGATGTTCGTCGCCAGCGACAGCTCCGTGCCGATTCGTTCCTTTTCCGCCGTGATCTGCACCACCTTGGACATGTATTCCACGGTTTTGTGAGAAATCGCCGCGAAGGACTGGGCCAGCTCCTCAACCTCATCGCCGGTCTTGTAGGCGTCCTCCATCTTGAATTCCAGGTTTCCTTCATTGAGCTCCGAAATGCGCCTGGTCATGGTGTTCAAGGGCTTTACGATCCGCCCGCTGAGTATCAGCGCGCCTGCGAGGGTCAGCAGCATGACGATCAGCAGCAGCACGGTGCCCATGGTACGGGAATAGCCTGTCTTTTCCTGATAGACAGCCGTGGCTTCGGATTGGATTTGCTCCATGCTGTTTTGAAGCAAGGCGGCGGGCTGCTTTGTGATCTCCTGGTTATACGCCGATACCAGCGCCCAGCCCGTGGACGGGATAGGGGAGGCCGTCAGGTAGTACCTGCCGCCCGACAGCTCTCCTTCCGTTACGGCGGCGCTGTATCCCGCAAGGGCCTGAGAAACAGCTTCCTTCAGCAGCGTCTCCCCGCTCTCGGCCACGATGCCGGACTTGCTTTCCTGATCCATGGGAAAAGCCTCTGTCTGGGGCCCCGGCACGATCCATCCGTTCTGGTCAATCAGCAGGTAGTATTCTCCTTCCACGGCCAGGCTCTGAAGCGCTTCCTGCATGTTGTCCAGAAACAGATCGGTTCCCACCACCGCCTGCAGGCTGCCATCCGGGCCATAGACCGGCACGGCGCATTCAACGCAGTACGCGCCTGTGTCGATATCCTGCTCATTGCCGTAAAAGCTGAGCTTGCCTTCCGCCGCCGCGTTCCTGTACCAGCCGCGCTCACGGGGATCATAGCGGATGGTTCCGTTCCCTTCAAGCCAGCCGGAGGAGGTGTTTCCCACCGTCAAATGCATGCCTTCCGGCATGCCAATGTACAGCGAAGCGGCTTCGTAGGAAGAACAAAGAGAAACCATGATCTCCGATAAATTGGCGACCAGGCCGAGCTTTTCCTTGACTGCCGGATCCTCCGGATCCACGCCCGGCGCGTATATCACCTTTGCCGCCCATGTGCCGTCATCCTCGGCGCGGGGCCCGTGGTAGGGCTTGGGCGCATATTCCTCCGGATGCGCGAACAGCTTGGCCGCATAATCCGCCAGGAACATCACCCGCCGCGCTTCATCCGCAAAAAGGGCGTCCACAATGGCCGCGTCCGTGCGGTTGGCGCGCTCCAGGTTCTGGTCAACCACCGCGTCCATCACCCGCCCGGTAATATCCCCGATGGATTCCTGCTGCCGCTGGGCGGATTCCGCCGCCAGCTGCGTCAGCGTATTATTTTGATAAATGGATAACGCCATAAAAGCGGCTGTCAGCAACAGTATTGTGTACAGAATCAGGTTGAACACTTTACTCTGGATACCGCCAATTGTGAAGTTCCTGAATCTCCTCATGATCTCTTCTCTCCTCGTCTTGCTCAAAGAATTACGTATACTTTCAAATTTCGGTTCGTCACACGGTCAAGGCCGTCATAGGTCAGGACTGTTTTTCCAGAGGCATGACAAGCGGTATCAGGGCGATGAGCAGCGGCTTTTTGTTTTTGACCTTGGAGACAGACAGCACCAGCATGGACATCATGTGGGCCATGAAGCCCGCCGCCAGCATTTCCATGAAGGTGACGATATACAGCGATGCGCGAACCCACGCACCAGCCAGCCCGTCCATGAGTTGTCAGGCCAGGTGGGTGGAGATGTAAAGCAGGAGCAGCAGGAGGAAGATTTGGAAATATCGCCGCACTTCCTTCCGCAGATGGACGGAGGACGAGATCTGCAAAAAGCACAGGTCGCAAATCCCGATGCCCGCAGCAATGAACAGCATATTGATGAGGTTCACGGTGGTGACGCTGAAAACCATCCTTCTTTTCCTTCCTTCTTGTAGTGACAGTCAAGATTTCGGAGTTCCGAAGTCGGAAAAACTATCACGCCGTCCGAATGTGCAGCGTCGCCTGATTGGGCCGTTCCGCGTTTTCATCCCAGGCATAGGCCATATCCGCCACAGCGCTTTGCAGAACCCTCAAGGAAAGCTCGTCGCCCTTTTTCGTCAAGTCAAAGGCCGGGCCGCTATACCGCACCGTCAGAACCGCGCTTTCCTCGGCTTCCGAATATTCGATCACGGTTTGAATATCCGGCTGCGCAAGGGTGGGAATCAGCATTTGCTGCACCAGTTCCTCAAAGGCTAAGCGGACGCGGTGGGCAGTTTTGTAGGGGATTTGATTCTTATTGCAATACTGCTCGATTTCGCCCGCCATGCCCAAGAAATCGTAATCCTTGTTTTCGATGTTCAGTTCCAGCACCTTGAGCTTGCGGATGAAGCGCCGGGTGTTTTCTCTTTGGGGATGATCGAAAATCTGCTCGGGGCTTCCGTCCTCGTAAATGCCGCCCTCGTCCATGTAAAAGACCCGGTTGGAAATGGCCCGGGCGAAGTTCATTTCATGGGTGACGATCATGAGGGTCTTGCCGGTTTTGGAAAGGTCTCGGATGACCGCCTGCACTTCGCCCACCATGGTGGGGTCCAGGGCGCTGGTGGGCTCGTCGAAGAGCAGGACCTTGGGCTCCATCATGAGGCTCCGGCAGATGGCGATCCGCTGCTGCTGGCCGCCGGAGAGGACGGAGGGCATGGCGCGCGCCTTGGATGTCAGGCCCACCTTCGACAGCCAATCCATGGCCCGCTCCTCAGCCTCCGCCCGCGACATCCCCAGCAGCCGCGTCGGGGCCAGGCACAGGTTGTCCATCACGTTCATATGAGAGAAGAGATA
>JAFXMP010000159.1 GCA_017530275.1 Clostridia bacterium
TACGACCGCGGGATGCAGAAGCAGCTGGACGTATATATCCGCTCTCTCCGGGAATCCCTGCGGGAATACGGCGCAGAGGAGATCCTGGAAATGGAAAAGGGCACCCTGCGCGTCAGGCCGGAAACCTTCGTCTGTGACGCTTACCAATTCTTCGCCGGTGACAGCGACGCCATCAATGCCTATCGCGGGGAGTATATGAGCGCCTATTCCTGGGCCAGCATGACGGAGAGCATCCTTTCCTGGAAAACCAGCGAAAAGTAAGTCTTCAAAAAAGCGAGGGTAAGGGCATGAGAAAAAAGCTCATTTGTCTATTCATGGTTTTCGCGCTGTGCGCCTCTTTCGGCATTGTCCATGCCGAAGAACAGTTTCGCGTCAGCTATCTGGGACCGGAGGGCACCTACACGCAGGAAGCCGCGCAGTTCTTTTTTTCTGACGGAGGGATGCTGATCCCAAGGGAGACGGTGAGCCTCGCCGTTTCAGACGTGCTGTCCGGCGAAGCAGATTACGCCGTCATTCCGCAGGAAAACACCGTGGGCGGGCCTGTCGTCAACTACCTGGATGCGCTCATCTCCGCAGAGGGCGTCTATGTGGTGGGCGAGGTCGTGATCCCCATCAGTCAAACGCTGATGGGCGTGCCCGGCGCTGCGCTGGAGGATATCCGCACCGTCTGTTCCCACGCTCAGGGGCTTACCCAAAGCGCGCAGTGGCGTGAGATCTATTTACCGAATGCCTCGGCCATGGAAATGTCCAGCACGGCCGCGGCGGCAAGCTACGTCGCGCAGCGGCAGGACAAAACCATCGCCGCCGTTGCGGCTCCCGGCGCTTCCGCCCTGTATGGCCTGGAGGTGCTGGCGGAGAATGTGCAGATCACAGACGCAAACAAAACGCGGTTCTATGTGCTCTCCGGGGCCCCGCTGCGTGAGGAAGGGCTGACAAGGGCAGTGTTCGTCGTTACCTGCGCGGGCAGCGAGATCGACGACGTCATCGTCGCAACGCATGATGCGGGGCTGGAACTGGTAGCCCTACATGACCGCCCTGAGGGGAGCGTCCTGGGAACATATCACTTTGTGATGGAGTGCGAGAACCCGGATGGCGTGAACGACGCTCAGATCGCCGCTGTGAGCAGCACGGATGGCGTGCGCTTCCTCGGGTGCTTCAACCCAATGGAGAAAAATGCGGAATGAACAGCAAACAGGCCGATCACCGCATATGATTGCACAGAGATACATATAAATGTAAAAAATTGAACACAAAACCGCTTTTTCCCATAGAAACTTGGAAAAAGGCGGTTTTTCTTTGGACATCCTTTGGACAGCGCTTGCTACAATATGATTAACAAATTTGCTCGTGCGGCGAAAGGAGGGAGCATGTACTACCGATTGAAGGAGCCCTGGGCGTTTCGCGGCTGGAAAAAGCTGTCCTTTGCCGTCTGCGCCATGGCGGGCGAAAAGAAGCATGAGGAACCGTTCCTGATGGAAAAGGCGCCTTTTCTGGAGCTGCTGTGCTGCAACGGCGAGGAAGACGTGGACGTTTCCTCCTTCAGCGAAGCGGGACGGAAGATCATCGAAGAAATGACGGAGCACGGCATCATGGAGCAGTCGGAAAGCCCCATGCGGCCTCTTTCTTCCTTTCAGCGTTACCGTGTCTATCCAAGCAGGCGCTTAAAATCCGTGCATTGGAGCATCACGGGGAAATGCAATTTCAACTGCCGCCATTGCCTGGTTTCCGCGCCAAGCGCCCATCATCCCCAGCTGCCGCTTGCCGATTGCCTTCATATTGTGGAGGAAATCGCAAAATGCGGAGTCAAGCGAGTGGACGTGACCGGAGGCGAACCGCTGGTCCGAAAGGATTTTGAAGAGATCGTAAAGGCGCTTTCCGGCTATGGCATCGACATCGGCGTGCTGTTCACCAACGCCTCCCTGCTGACAAAGGACACGCTGGATATGCTGGAAAAGCATCGCCAGCATCCCACCTTCCAGCTCAGCTTTGACGGCCTGGGGCATCACGACTGGCTGCGGGGCGTGCCGGGGGCGGAAAAGCAGGCGGACGATGCGCTCCGTTTGCTCAAAGAACGCGGGTATACCGTAAACGCCGCCATGTGCATCCACCGGGAAAACCGAGACAGCCTGCGGGCCACGGCGAATTACCTGGCGGGATTGAACGTGCAAAACCTGCGAGTCAACGCGCCGCAAAGCCTGGGCCTGTGGAAGCAGTACGCGGATCAGTATGCGCTGACGGAGGACGAGGTTTGGGCGGCGTACAGAGATTTTATCCCGCGTTACTTTGAGGACGGCATGCCCATCGGGGTGGAGCTGGACGGCTATTTTCGCTGCGAAAAAGGAAAAACCGATTATAAAGTCGCCTATGTGCATAACGCGAAGGAAGGCGCGGACTGGACGAAGCATCCCTACTGCGAAAGCGTGCGCTATCACGTATATATCGGGCCGGAAGGGCGGCTGGCCCCCTGTATGGGCTTTTCCAACACGGCGCTGAAGGAGAAGTTCCCCAGCGTCCTGGAGCATCCCCTGGGCGAATTGACCCTGGACAGCTTCTACCACGACGTGGTGGGAACCAGGGTCAGCGATCTGCTGGCGAAAAACCCGGCCTGTGCTACCTGCGAATACCTGCCCAAATGCTGCGGCGGTTGCATGGTGGAGGGCATCACCGACGAGGGCGACTATCTGGTGCCGGACGGGCGGTGCTGCTATTTCCACAGGCACATCGGCGAGGAAGCAGTGCGGGCCGTGGCGGACGCGGCGATTCAAAAATACTGCGGCGACAGCCGTTTGTATGATATCAGCAACGAGAAGAGAAAGGGGCCATCACCATGACGGAAAACGTAAGGAATTTTGAAAAAGACCTGCGGGGGAGTAAGGAACTGCAGAAAAAGCTGGTTGAAGAACTGAAAAAGATCACGGAGGAAAAGAGCGCGGAAGGCGACGCGGAGGCCATGGCCAAGGCCGCCCAGGCCCTGGGCTATGATTTCACCGTGGCGGACATTGAAAAAGCCAACGCCGAAGCCCAGGAGCTGGACGTGGAAGAAATGGAGCAGGCCGCCGGCGGCGTGTGCTTTGCGGATTACGACTGCTACACCGCCTGGAACCACGATACGCCGGATCAGAAAGGAACCGCCTGCTTCAGCGATTATGAGTGCATGACCGCCTATCATGAAAGCTTCGCTGTCGACGCCCTGTATGGCACGTTTGTGAAACCTGTGGAAGATATTTACGATGCTTTGAAAAATCTGATCGATTCATTCAAGTCGTAACCGCCTGAAGCACACATTAATCGAAAGGAGCGCTTTCTCATGACGGAAAACGTGAGGAAATTTGAAAAGGCGCTGCGGGAGAGCAAGGAGATGCAGGCCAGACTGGCGCAGGAACTGAAAAAGATCGCCGAGGAAAAGAGCGCGTTAAACGACACGGAGGCCATGGCCGCGGCCGCCCGGGCCCTGGGCTATGATTTCACCGTGGCGGACATGGAGAAAGCCAACGCCGAAGCCCAGGAATTAGACCCTGAAGAAATGGAGCTGGCCGCCGGGGGCTGGTGCTTTGCGGATTACGACTGTTACACCGCCTGGAACCACGATACCCCCGATCAGCAAGGGTCCGCCTGTTTCAGCGATTATGAATGTATCACTCTGTTCCATGATTCCAAAGTGGATGATCTCATCGATTATGTGGATGATTTCCTCAATGATGATAAAACGAAGAAAATGAAAAAAGATGGGAAAGGGCTGATTGATTACATCATCAAAAAGCTGCCCTTTGATATTTGATGAAAACCCCATTGATTCTGCGAAAGGACAAGGACTGCATGCAAATGACAAACAGCAAAAAACAAATCGAGCTTGAGCCGGAAGAAATGGCATCCTTGAGCGGCGGTCAAGCGCTGGGGATCTACCGGCCGGGCTTTCGCCATAAAAAAGAGTCGCTGCGTTTTTTCAAAACCTGCGTCGGCAACGAAGCCTATACCAAGGCCATGAACAGCGAAGCGGGACGCACCCACCACTACGTCGTGGCAAGAACGCTGCTGAATCAAACGGATTGGGTAAAATTCGTGTGGATCGAAGAACACGGCTCTTTGGACGGTTTTCCGGGATAAGGATGATCCGTTGCATCAAAAAATATTGAATTCATCATGACCTTACGGCTTTGAAAAAACAGGAGGATAGAAAAATGACGAAAAGATTGATTTCCCTGGCGCTCGTTGCCATACTGGCGGCAATGCTCATTCCCTCTCTGGCTTTCGCCGATTACTATGGTACTCAGTGGGTCTATACAGATAACGGCAAAAGCCTGAACGTACGCAGCGCCCCGAACACCGGGGACAATATCATCGGTTCTCTGGCCTATGCCGCGGAGGTAACGGTTGTCAAGATGTACGATAACGGATGGGCGCAGATCCTGTGGGAGCAGAACCAGTACGGCGAATTCGGCGTGGCCTATGTGCAAAGGCGGTTCCTGGTGAATCATAAGCCCACCTCCAAGCCCACCCCCGTGCAGCCATCGGCCACCACCGCCCCGGCTTCCGGCGGCTCCGCCGACAGCACGAATTACA
>JAFXMP010000160.1 GCA_017530275.1 Clostridia bacterium
AGTTGCGTGCAACTCCTCTCCCCGTGCTTTGTAGTGTGCCTCTCTCAAACACATTGTACCACATGAGAACGGAAAATTCTGCGGCTCCCGTTTTCATCCCTATTTGTGCCGGTGCCGCACCGACATGGTGATTACCATGATCCGGAAGATCATCCACATTGATGAAGATAAGTGTAACGGCTGCGGCCTGTGCGCCAGCGCCTGCCATGAGGGAGCCATTGAAATGGTCAACGGGAAAGCAAAACTCGTTAGGGAAAACTTCTGCGATGGCTTCGGCGACTGCCTGCCCGGTTGTCCTACGGGAGCAATCACCTTTGAAGAACGGGAGGCGCCCGCATACGATGAAGCAGCTGTGAAGGCAGCGAAGGAAGCGCATCCTCACCATGAAGGCGGCTGCCCCGGTTCCCGGATGATGCAGTTCTCCCATAGCGAAGAAACGCCCGCCCTGGCTGCGGTTGGAAACCCAGTATCCCGCCTTGCCCAATGGCCCTGCCAGATCAAACTTGTACCGACGCAGGCTCCGTTTTTCGATGGCGCGAAGCTGCTGATCGCGGCGGACTGCACAGCTTACGCCTACGCCAATCTACATGAGGAATTCATGAGGGGCAAGGTCACCATCATCGGCTGTCCCAAGTTGGACGCCGTGGATTATACGGAGAAGCTGACGGAGATTATCAAAACAAACGATATTAAGAGTGTTACCATCGTGCGGATGGAGGTTCCTTGCTGCGGCGGATTACAGCGTGCGGCGCAGAACGCCTTGCAGGCCAGCGGTAAGTTTATCCCCTGGCAAGTGGTGACTATCTCCCGTGACGGACGGATACTGGATTGAGCATTTTTCGCAAACTAAAAAACGGGGAAGCGATCACATGATCAAGGTAGCTTTTTATGACACCAAGGAATACGATAAACCCTCTTTTGAGCGTTACGGCGCAATGGAGGAAATGCAGTTCTGTTTTTTGGAAACGAAGCTGAACGAGGATACCGTGGAGCTGGCCCGTGGTTGCGACGTGGTATGCGTCTTTGTCAACGATACGGTGAATGCCAAGGTCATTGATAAGCTGTACGAATTGGGCGTGAAGCTCATCGCCCTCCGTTCCGCTGGGTACAACAATGTGGATGTGCGCTCTGCCTTCGGAAAGATTCACGTCGTTCACGTCCCGGCCTATTCTCCCTACGCCGTAGCGGAGCACGCCATTGCGCTGCTGCTCACCTCCGTGCGCCGCATCCATAAGGCGTACAACCGCACACGGGAATTCAATTTTTCCCTGAACGGGCTGACCGGCTTCGATTTCCACGGCAAGACCATGGGCGTTATCGGCACCGGCAAGATCGGCAGGATTTTCATCGATATCTGCCGGGGGTTCGGCATGAAAGTGATTGCCTACGACCGATTCCCGGCGAAGGACAGCGGCATCGAGTATGTGTCGCTTGACGATCTATTTAAGCGCAGCGACATCATCTCCCTGCATTGCCCGCTGACTGACGAAACCCGGCACATGATCGGCACGGATGCCATCAGCAAAATGAAAAAGGGTGTAGTGATCGTCAACACCTCCCGCGGCGGCCTGATCGACGCCGAAGCGCTGCTGGAGGGCATTAAGGCCAGAAAAATCGGAGCTGCCTGCCTGGATGTGTATGAGGAAGAAGCGGACATTTTCTTCGAGGACCGGTCAGGGCACATCCTGAACGACGACCTCCTTTCCCGCCTGATCTCCATGCCAAATGTGATCGTGACCTCCCATCAGGCGTTTCTGACGGAGGAAGCCTTGAATAACATCGCGGAAACCACAGTAGGTAACATCCAGTCCTATTTTGAAAAAGACGGCATCTGTAACAACGAACTGTGCTATCATTGCGGAAACATCGAACATTGCAAAAAAGAACGAAAAGAAAGATGCTTTTGAGGATGAGCAGGCAATGAAAACATATGTAGATCAGGAAATGTGCATCGGGTGCGGCCTGTGCGAGGGAACCTGTCCGGAGGTGTTCCGGATGAACGAAGCGGGAAAGGCTGAAGCCTATGGTGATACTAATGATGAAAATCGTGAAGCTGTGACAGAAGCCATCAACGGCTGCCCGGTCAGCGCAATCACCGCGGAGCAGTAATCTGATCTATGAGGTTACCCTGATTCGGCCTATTGGATATCAAATGATCCTCTTCAATTCTGATAATGAATTAAGACAGATAATCTGCGCGGAAAAGGGACAGACATATCTATCACTTGCATAGGAGTACAGAACATACAGGGATAATCAATCTTTAACTTTCTGATAATTCGCTTCACCGCTTCTTGCAATGTGCGCCTCCTGACGGTAGTATGCCACTACTACGAGGGTGGCGCTTTTTTCGCGTCCACCCAAGCCACGACGTGAGCGCACACACCTCGAAAGAAGGCGTAGCCGGATGTCGGGGAAAAAGAGGAGGTTTTTGGATGCTCATGCAAGACCTATACCGGGGAAAAATCAGCCCCTACTCAACAATCACGACGAAAAACGGTAAAGCCCGTGATCGGCTGGATAAGGCACAGGAAGCCCTACTCGCAGCCCTACCCGAAGAGAAGCGGAGCCTGATCGACGCTTCACAGGACGCCTATATGGAACTGGTGATGGATGAGGGGGAGGCGGCTTTCGCGGAAGGTGTGAGGTTCGGCGTGAGGCTGATGATGGAAATCCTCTCCACGGGAGGAGGCGTGGAAAATGCATCGAATAGCTGAGATGGTAGCGGGCATTCGGCTGGAGTGAGAAGGAATGGAAACAGGCTGAGAAAATGACGTTCCGGTTTTTCGAGCGAATTGATGTTTATCAGGGTTATCATCTGTATTTCACAATTGTGCCGGAAATCAGGCAGTTTCTGCCCGTGACCTTTTTATCGGGAAATTGGATTGAAAAAAGCAAATAATCGAACGGAAATGATTGGATGAAGGATGATATTTATGAGGAAGTATGCAAGGGTGGGTTAATGAACCATAGCATTTCCTCCCTAAATAATTCGATTGCCAAAAACCAAAAAATCCTGTAAGGCCTACAGGATTTCTGCACGTCAAACGCTGGATTCGGTTTTATGCCTGTTTCCACAACAAAATGGAATAGTATCCGTACATTCTGTTCGTGTCCATAAGAAGTCACCTCCCACTCCGTTGCCACGGGAGAGGACAAAACAAGACGTTTCCCCAAAATAAAAGAGAGGCTTTGCCGAAAAAAGCAAAGCCCTTGTCATTTATCCGGTTGTGATTTCGCTGAACTCCCCAGCGACCCATCCAACCTGACTACCTACCTTTACGGCATGCCAGCCGTTAAGGGAGCTGGCCACGTAATCCAACGTTGTGCCCGGTGCGACAGCGGTAAGCCGGCTATAGCTGGTGCCGTTGCCCGTGCGGATGTTGACCTTCCCCCCGGAGGACTTGATGAGTACCTGGATGGTGTTCTGCCCCGATACAGGCTGGTCCTGCTCTGAATCAGGCTGTGTTTCCGTCATGGCCTGCTGCCCGACATCGTTATCGGCTATAGTTGCCATCAGTGCTGTATGGGTCAGGTTGCCATACAGGCCATACTGATACAATCGCAGCTCGGAATCGGCAATGCACTTGCGAGGCACCACCTTCACGTCGATCTGGATGCGCTCCCCAGGGTGCGTCATCTGCTCGTAGGGCTTCGGGGTATACTTCTTCACCTTCTTTTTCTGTGGCATCAGCCCTTCCCGTTTCATCACCCGATACAGTCTTTCCACACACCGGCTGTATCCTCTTTCCCGTAATCTGCACCACAGCTCGATAATTCCCAGATCGGGATTTCTTCGTCGCATGTTCCGGATCAGCTTCAGTTCTTCTTCCGTGTGCTGATTGGGATGGGCGTGGGGGCGTCTGGATTGACATTGCAGCGATTCCACGCTTCCATCCCATCGCTTCCGCCAGAAGTAGATAAACGATCTGGCACGATTGTATTTCCGACTGGCTGCCTTCACCCCATACCGCTGTGCGTAGTTCATTAGGGATTGCAGATACCTCATGTTCTGTGTTATACTCTTCATGCAGGAGATGCTCCTTTCGGCTTCGTTGTTGCTGCAACTCAACTATAACCGATTTCGCATCCTCCTGCACTTTCTTTTTGGGAACCCGCTGTCCAAGATGTATTGTAGTCCTACAAGGGTGCCGCATCAAAAACTGGAAAGGGACTTGACAGTGGAAAAAAACTATGAGAAGATTGAATGGCTTGAAGTGAAGGAGAATGCGGTTTCCCTTTCTCTTCTGGAGCGGAACAGGAAGCGGAACGAAGGAGAAGGACAGGCATGAACCAGAATAATGTGCGGCACACCCCCTGGAATACGCCTTTTATTGCCCAGCGGGCTGATCCGTTTATTACACGGATGGATGGGCGATGGTATTTTACCGCCTCGGTGCCCGTATATGACCGGATCGTATTGAGATGTGCGAACAGTCTGGAAGATCTGCGGACGGCGGTGGAAAAAACAGTCTGGTCGGCGCACGCTTCCGGTGTGATGAGCAAGCATATCTGGGCGCCGGAGCTGCACAAGATCGATGGTGTATGGTATCTGTATTTTGCCGCGGGCGAAAAAGAGAATCCATGGGAAATCCGTCCTTGGGCCCTGCATTGTCAGGGGAAAGATCCGATGGAGGGGCCCTGGGTGGAATGCGGCAATTTGGAACGCGCCGAGGGCGACGAATTCAGCTTCACCGATTTTTCTTTGGATATGACCACCTTTGCGCACCATGGAAAACGGTACTGCGTATGGGCTGAAAAGGTAGGCACAGGAAAAAAGATTTCAAATCTGTATATTGCAGAGATGAAAAACGCCCTGGCCCTGAAAACACCGCAAATGCTGCTCACCTCGCCCGCCTACGGCTGGGAAAGGCATGGCTTCTGGGTCAACGAAGGCCCCGCCGCGCTGGAAACGGAAAGCAAGCTGGTTCTGGCCTATTCCGCCAGCGATACCGGCCCCGCCTACTGCATGGGCTTGCTGTGGATGGACAGGGACGGCGACCCCATGGATATTTCCGCCTGGCACAAATCCAGCCGTCCCGTCTGCACCACGGACGCGGAAAAGGGCTTATTCGGGCCGGGACACAACAGCTTTTTCCGGGATGAAGCAGGGCAGGCGTATATGGCCTATCACGCCCGGACCTATGATGAAATCACCGGCGATCCGCTCTATGATCCCAACCGCCACACGTTTGTGATGAAGCTGTATTTTTCGGAGGGCCTGCCGGTGTTCGATTACCGAAACCAGATCTTTCAAGAGGAAAAAGAATAATCAATGGGTTTAGGCGGCTTTCAGGCCGCTTTTTCCATATTTTTTCACTTTTTTTGTCGATTATGTATTGACATTTTCCATTCGATCCATTATGATTGTGATAAGGAAAAATGCTTTTTGTTTTGACTTTATCCAAATCAAACTCACCAGGAAAGGACGAACCCCATGAAAAGAAGGCTTCTGGCGATGGTGATGGGATTGAGCATTCTGTGGGCGGCCTGCGTCTGCGGAACAGCGGAAAGCACGGCGGCGGAGGAAGTGATGAAGGCCCCCAAATACAAGAGCGTATCGGTGCACGATCCCTCCGTCATCCGGGCAGAGGACGGTACGTTTTATATTTTCGGCAGCCACATGGCCGCGGCCAAATCGGAGGATCTGATCAACTGGACCCTCATCAGCAAGGACGCCCAGGCGGGTTGCACCCTGGTGGAAAACGTGCAGGCGCAGATGAAGGAAGCCCTTTCCTGGGCTAAAACGACCACCTTCTGGGCCCCGGACGTGCAGCAGCTGCCCGATGGACGCTACGCCATGTATTACTGCACCTGCGAGGGCTCCAGCCCCCTGTCGGCGCTGGGTCTGGCCATTTCGGACGCGCCGGAAGGGCCTTACGTGGATCAGGGCGTGTTCCTGAAAAGCGGCATGGCGGGCTATAACGCCACTTATTATCCCAATGTGGTGGATCCCTGTGCTTTCTTTGACAAGGAAGGCCGCCTGTGGATGGTGTACGGCAGTTATTCCGGCGGTATCTTCATTCTGGAAATGGATACGGAAACGGGTTTCCCGCTGGAAGGGCAGGGCTACGGCACAAAGCTGCTGGGCAAGAACCACGCCCGCATTGAAGGGCCTTATATCCTGTACAGCCCGGAAACGGATTATTACTATTTGTTCCTTTCCTTTGGCGGGCTGGACAGCAACGGCGGGTACAACATCCGGGTTTGCCGCTCCATAAATCCGGACGGGCCCTATGAAGACAGCCTGGGCCAGGAAATGATCAAGTGCGGCGGGGCCAATGGCACCTTCTTCCACGACGTGGACTATGAGCCCTACGGGGTCAAGCTGATGGGCGGCTACAAGTTCGCCCCCGCGGACAGCGATACCAACAAAATGGTGCAGGCGTTCCGTTCGCCCGGCCACAACAGCGCCTATTATGAGGAAGAAACGGGCCGGTATTTCCTGATTTTCCATACGCGCTTTGCCAACAGCGGCGAAAGCTTCTCCGTGCGGGTGCACCAGATGTTCATGAACGAGGACGGCTGGCCGGTGGTCGCGCCCCTGCGCTATACCGGGGAAGGCAAGGAAGCGCCTCCAAAGGAGAACTGCCCCGGGGCATATAAGATCCTGTTCCATGAGCATGACATCAACGCGGTGGAGCACGTGTCCCAAACCGCCGCGCTGCTTGCTGACGGTAAGGTGGACGGCGCCTGCAAGGGAACCTGGGAAAGCACGGAGGATGGAAAGGTACGCCTGTCCCTGAACGGGGAAGCCTATACCGGCGTGTTCGCCCGCTGCTACGACGGGGCGCAGACGGCGTGGGTCTCCTGCTTCACGGCGCTGAACGAAAAAGGAGAAGCCGTCTGGGGCATCCGAACGGACGGAATTGCGGAATAATGGGCTGAAATCAGTCGATAAGAGAGTTGAGAGTTATATGGTCGCACGCTCTTTCTTACTGTAAATCCGGCAGATAACATGCGTCAACAAAATAAATTTCAACTCTCAACTCTCAACTCTTAACTCTCAACTCCTTTCGTTCCTAACATAAAGTCTTCTTTCGTGTTTATCGCAAATCAAATTCGGAAAAGCATATTTATTATATGAAAGCAAAGAAAACGGGAGGTGCGTTTGATGCGCAGAGGATTGGCTTTGCTGGCGGCTCTGGTGCTGCTGGTAAGCTGTATCGCATGGGAGGCCCTGGCGGCGGATAACGTCCAAATGGGCCGGACGGAACCGCTTTATTCCCAGGCACAAGCAGGATATACCCTGCCTGTGTACGGGAAAGAAGCGGTCGGCTTTGAAACCGACCTGACCCTGGCCGTCGGCGACAGCGCGCAGGTAGATTTCAGCGTTCCGGAGGACGGTCAGTATGAAATCTGGCTGACCTACCAAAACACAACCCAATCCACGCTGCCCACGGAATTGATCCTGCGGGTGGACGGGGAATTGCCCTTTTACGAGCTGCGGCGTGTAAAGCTCAATTCCCTTTGGGTGGTAGATTCGGACGAGATCCCCGTGGACCGTTACGGCAATGAAATCGCCCCTACGCCGGTGTCTGCCCAAGTGGAACAGTCCGTGGGCGTCACCGATTCCACGGCCCGGATTGATGCGCCCTTCCTCTTTGAATTAAAAGCGGGAAGCCACACCCTGGCCCTGGAATGCCAGGACAGCGGCACGCACATCAGCGCCGTCACGCTGAAAGGGCCGGACGCGGTGCCTGCCTATGCCGGGGAAAAAGCCCAGGGCAGCGGCATGATCGTGATCGAGGGCGAGGACATCTACAGCCGCAGCAAATCCTCCATCCGCGGCGCGGGGGAATTCAACGCTGTGCTGACGCCGTACAGCATCGATCACCGGGTGCTCAATCACCTGGACGGCGCTTCCTTCGATACGGCCGGGGACACCGTGACCTATGCTTTCAAGGCGGAAAAAGCCGGCTGGTACAACCTGGACTTCCATTACCGCCAGAGCGTGAAGGCGGACTTTCCTGTGTTCCTCGACCTGCTGATCGACGGTGCCCTGCCTTCCTATGCGGCAAAGCAGGTGCATATGGATTATTCCACCGCTTTCATCGACAAAACCATTATGCGGGGGGACGCGCCCCAGACGTTCTATCTCTCCGAAGGGAATCACACCCTGTCGCTTCGCATCAACGCGGCGGCGCTGACCCCGGTGTATGAAATGATCGACCGGGTGCTGAGCGAAATCAACACCCTGAGCCTGGAAATTACCCGCCTATCCGGCGGCAAGGCAGACCAGTACCGCAGCTACAATGTGCGGGAATATATTCCGGATATTGAAGACCGGCTCAACGGCTGGAGCCGGGATTGCGCCGCGGCGGTGGATTACATCAAGCAGTTTTCCTCCAACGGCTCGGGCAGTGCCTTTTCCAGCCTGACCCTGTGCGCGGATCAGCTGCGCCGTCTGGCGGAAAAACCGGAGGACCTGCCCCGCCGCCTGTCGGAGCTGTCCACCGGCTCCAATTCCGCCTCCCGCATGCTGGCCCAGCAATTGCAGGATATGGCGAATAATGATGTAGCCATCGACCAGATCATTTTCTATCAGGAGGAGGCCCAGCTTCCCTCCCGCGCCGGATTCATGGAATCTGCCGGCAAGAGCGTGGAGCGCTTCGTTACCTCCTTCTCCAGTCAGGATTACGCCGCCGGTACCGGCGAAAATGGTCATCTGCAGGTGTGGATGGGCCGTAGCCGCCAGTACGTGGAGTTGGTGCAGAACCTGATCGATATGCAGTTCACGCCTCAAACCGGCATTCAGGTGGATATTTCCCTGATGCCGGACGCCAATAAGCTAGTGCTGGCCAACGCGGCGGGCACGGCCCCGGACGTGGTGCTGAGTTTGCAGTACGTGGTGCCCAGCTATCTGAATATCCGCGGCGCGCTGTATGACCTGACCCAGTTTGAGGATTTCGGCGAAGTGGCCCAGCGGTTCTCCTCCGGTCTGTTTATTCCCTACACCCTGGGGGATGGCGTGTACGCCATGCCGGAAACGGTGAATTTCTGGGTAATGTTCTACCGCAAGGATATTTTGGACGCTCTGTCCATCCAGGTGCCGGACAGCATGGAGGAAGTGAAGCTGATCCTGCCCGAATTGCAGCGGCGGAACATGAACTTCTACTTCCCCACCGCGGGCATGAGCGGCATGAAGGTATTCCCCGGAACGCTGCCCCTGATCCTGCAGTCCGGCGGCTCCATTTACGCCGATACGGTGAGCGATACCACCCTGGACAGCGATGAGTCCCTGAAGGGCTTCCGGGAAATGACCGAACTGTTCACTGTGTACAACATGCCCACCGACGTGCCCTCTCCGGGCTTCTATCAGCAGTTCCGGGACGGCACGCTGCCCATCGGCATTGCCGATCTCGGTACCTACAACCTGCTGCTCAACGCCGCGCCGGAACTGGATTCCCTGTGGGATATCGCCCTGTTCCCGGGTCTTGAGCAGGAGGACGGCTCCGTGGCCCGCTGGACCACCGGCGGCGCGGAAACCATGGCCATCATGTCCCAGACCGATATGCCGGACGAGGCCTGGGCGTTCCTGAAATGGTGGAGCAGCGATGAAGTGCAGGCCGAATTCGGCTCGCTCCTGCAAAGCACCTACGGCTCCGAATATATCTGGCCCACCGCGAACACCAACGCGTTCGCCACCCTGCCCTTAAAGAGCGCCCACAAAAAGGTCATCATGGATCAGATGGAATGGATGACCGAAGCCCCCTGGGTGCTTGGCACGTACATGCTGGAGCGCGAGCTGTCCAACGCCTTCATCTCCGTGGTGGTGGACGGCATGGACGCCCGCCGCGCCCTGGATACGGCGGTAAAGCGCATCAACCGCGAAACCTACCGCAAGCTGGAGGAATTCGGTTATTACAAAGATGGGGAAATGCTGAAGGACTTCCCCACGCCTACGGTTGACGTTGTACGGAAATACATCGACAGCTGGAACGCGGCCCATCCGGCCGGAGAGGAGGGACAGAAATGAGAACGAAAAAAAGCACGCCGTATCTGTTCCTGGCGCCTTATCTGGTTCTGTTCCTGATTTTCATTATCATTCCCACGGTCATGGCCGTCGGCCTGTCCTTCACCAACTATAACGCCGTGCAGGCTCCCCAGTTTGTCGGCCTGACCAACTACATCAACCTTCTTACGCAGGATACTATTTTCCTGCAATACGTGCTGCCCAACACGATCCTCTTTGCCGTGATCGTGGGCCCGGTGGGGTATCTGCTGGCCTTCTTCCTGGCCTGGTCCCTGAGCCAATTGACCCGGTTGCCCCGCACCATCCTGGCGCTGATCATCTATTCCCCCTCCATGACCATGGGCGTTGCCATGACGGTCATGTGGCGGGTGGTGT
Organism: Clostridia bacterium; assembly: GCA_017530275.1. The sequence continues at coordinate 10,352 of JAFXMP010000160.1, forward strand.
TCCTGGGGGATCAGAGCGGCATCGCCAACTATGTGCTCACCCAATTGGGCGTCATCACCGAGCCCATCGTGTGGATGCTGAACACCCAGTATACCCTGCCCATCGTGATCATCGTGGCGCTGTGGAGCAGCATGGGCGTGGGCTTTCTGGCCATGCTGGCGGGCTTGCTGAACATCAACGCGGAGCTGTATGAAGCCGGAGCCATCGACGGCATCAAGAACCGGATTCAGGAAGTGTTCTATATCACCATTCCTTCCATGAAGCCGCAGATGCTGTTCGGCGCGGTCATGAGCATCGTGGGCGCGTTCCAGGCGGGCAACATCGGCGTGATGCTCACCGGCTCCAATCCCACTCCCGGCTACGCCGCTCAGCTGATGGTGAACCACATTGACGACTACGGCTTCACCCGCTATGAAATGGGCTACGCCGCCGCTGTTTCCGTGGCGCTGCTGGCATTGATTTACGCGTTTTCCTTCGTGGCGCGCAAGCTGTTTGCTCCCAAAGACGAATGATTTGCTGGCGCAATCGACCAAGCAAAGGCCAAAGGGCCCATTTCCTCGAAAAATCGTCTTTTCCGCATAGGAGGTGTTGAATTATGGCGATCGGCGGCACGAAGGTGAATCCCCAAAAGTTTCATAAAAACCAGATTCCGCTGTATCTGTACCTGGTGCCCATTGCGATTTTTATGGGCGCGCCCATCATTTACATCATCAATCACGCGTTCAAGCCCATGGATGAGCTGTTCGCGTTCCCGCCCCGATTCTTTGTTTCCCATCCTTCCCTGGTGAATTTCCGCAATCTCTTCCAAACCACGGCAGGCTCCTCCATTCCCATCAGCCGTTACATTTTCAACTCCTTCATCGTAACGCTGGCGGTGGTGTTCCTGTCCATCCTGATTTCCACCATGGCGGGCTTCGCCCTCTCCAAGATGGATTTCAAGCTCAAGGGCCCCATTTTTGAGGTGAACAACATCGCCCTCATGTTCGTGGCCACGGCGGTGACCATTCCGCGCTATCTGACCATCAACACCCTGGGCATCCTGGACACCTATTGGGCCCACATTCTGCCCCTGATCGCCATGCCGGTGTGCCTGTTTTTGATCAAGCAGTTCATCGACGGCGTACCCAATTCCCTGATCGAAGCGGCGCAGCTGGAGGGCGCGGGCTCCTTCACCATCTACCGCAAGATCATTATTCCTTTGACCAAGCCCGCCATCGCCACCGGCGCCATCCTGGCGTTCCAGAGTGTGTGGACGAACGTGGAAACCTCCAATTTGTTCACCTCCGCCGAAGGTATTCGCACCCTGCCCTTCTACATGAACACGCTCACCTCCGTGGGCTCCGTGCAGGGCCAGGGCATGGCCGCCGCCGCCGCGCTGATCATGTTCATTCCCAATCTGCTTTTATTTATAGTGATGCAGTCCAGCGTCATGAACACCATGGCGTATTCCGGCATCAAGTAAGGAGGAGAAGCAATGCGAAAGAAAGGGATTGCGCTTCTCCTGCTGGCAGTTCTGCTGATCATGCAGGCCGGAAGCGCCCTGGCCTCGGTGCCGTACCGGACGTTCACCCTGGGCGTGGACGGCAACCTGGTGCAGACCCAGGCCGCCTACGAACCCATCCGCACCATGACCCGTTTTGGGGAAACCACCCTGAAAAACCCGGCGGACATGCGGATGGGTCCCGACGGAAACCTGTATATCGCCGACGACGGCAATAACCGCATCCTGGTCATTACCCAGAACGGCGAATACGTAAAGGAAATCGGCAATAAGAAGAGCCTCAAATCCGCCCAGGGCGTATTTGTGGACGGCGATCTGAACGTGTTCGTGGCCGACGAAAAAGCCCGGGCCGTGGTGGTGTTTGATAAGGACGGAAACGAGATCCGCACCTATACCAAGCCCACCGATACGCCCCTGTTCGGTGAAAACGCCGCATTCAAGCCCAACAAGATCGTGCTGGACAAGCGCGGCAACCTGTATATCGCCTCCACGGGCAACACCAACGGCATCGTGCAGCTGAGCCCCGTGGGCGGCGGCGAATTCCTGGGCTACTACGGCGCGAACCAGAGCCGCGTGACCTGGATCACCGCCATCCGCCAAAAGATCATGAGCGAAGAGCAGCTGAAGATGCAGGCGGATATCGTGCCCACCTCCGTCAAAAACCTGGCCATTGACGAAAAGGGCATGGTGTATACGGTATCGGAAGCGGAGAACGCGGCCCTGCGCCGCCTGAACGTGGCGGGCAGCAATACTTTGACCACCGACTACAACACGGAACGCACCACGGCCGTGGCCGTGAACAGCTTCGGTTCCATCTTTACCGCCAATAAAGACGGCTACATCATGGAGTACACCTCCGAAGGCAGCACCCTGTTCTACTTCGGGGCTACCGACACCGGCGATCAGCGGGTGGGCACCTTCAAATCCGTGACCGGGCTGGTGGTGACCGACGACTACAACATCTTTGTGCTGGACGAAATACTGAACAGCGTGCAGGTGATGCGGGCCACGGAATTTACCGATCTGGTGCATCAGGCGTTCACCCTGTTCCAGGATGGCAAGTACGCCGAATCCAAGGTGCCCTGGACCGAAGTGCTGCGCATGAACAGTCTGTTCACCTACGCTTCCACGGGCCTGGGCGAAGCGCTGTACCGGGAAGGCAATTTTGACGAAGCCCTCGCCGCCTTCCGCAACGGCGGCAATCGAAAGGGCTACTCCGACGCCTTCTGGGAAATGCGTTCCGATTGGCTGCATAAGAACCTGGGCGGCATCCTGATCGTCATCGTGGCGGCCGCGGTGGTGCTCAAGATCCTGAGCATGCTGGATCAAAAGTTCCACTTTATGGTTCCTGTGCGCGCCGCAACGGACAAAATCAAGAACATTCCGATCCTGCGGCAGGTAGGCTGGTGCTTTACCATGATGCGCAATCCCTTCGATTGCAGCTACGGCATCAAAAAGGAAAAGCGCTCCTCCCTGTGGGCCGCGGCCATCATCGTGGTGCTGTTCTTTATTCTTCAGGTAGCCAATAAATACGCCTCCGGTTTCCTGTTCAAAACCGTGCGGGAGGGCGAATACGAGCTGCTGCGCGACGGCGCGCTGACCTTCGGCGCTTTCCTGCTGCTGACCGTCTGCTGCTACCTGGTGTGCACCATCAAGGACGGCGAAGCCCGGTTCAAGGATATCGTGATCGGCGGCGCGGCGGCCCTGACCCCCATGCTGATCGCCCTGCCCATCCGGCTGATCCTGAGCAACGTGGTCACCTTCAACGAAGAATTCTTCCTGACCCTGCTGGATGTGGTGGCCTACGGCTTTACCGGCGTGCTGATCGTGCTGGCCATCATGTATCTGAACGATTACTCCTTCAAAAAGACCCTTGCCATCATCGTGATTACTCTGTTTACCGTGCTGGTCACCGTGGCGCTGCTGTTTGTGGTGTACGTGCTGATCGGACAGCTGATCGATTTCGTTTCCTCGATCTATGGAGAGGTGGTGTATCGCTTTGTCAGGAAGGTTTAAGCTGATCGCGGCGCTGTGCCTGGCGGCGGCGCTGCTGCTGGGGCTGTGCGGCATGGGCCTGGCGGAAGAAAGCGCATCCGCCGTTCCGCCGGAATACAAGTTAGCGGCCCAGTCCTCCCGGTTCAACCTGTACGTGCGGGAAGACACCCTGGCCATCATCCTGGAAAGCAAGCTGAACGGCAGCCTGCTCTACTCCACCGTGCAGAATCCCGATGATTTCAAGGATCAGGCCGCCTGGAAGGGCTTTTATCAAAGCGGCATCGTGATGGAATTTATCGAGGATGTGAAAAGCACCAACACCCAGGCGGATTTCATCAACATGGAAGCCCAGATCCGGATGACCTACCTGGACAACGGCTTTTCCGCCGACGTGATCTTCCCCGCATACGGCGTGGGCTATACCGCCGTGGTGACGCTGGATGAACGGGGCCTTACGGTCACGATCCCCCAGGACAAAATCATCAACGGGGAAACGGAAGAACACCGCTACACCGTATCCACCTTTACCGTGTACCCCTTCCTGGGCCACAGCGTGCTGGGGCAGGATGAAGGCTATATGATCATTCCGGACGGACAGGGCGCGCTGATCGAATTGAAGGACAACGAAAAGCGCTTCTCCTCTCCCTTCGACCGGCCTGTGTACGGCACCAACATCGGCATCGAGGACACGGTCAATTCCCGCTGGAGCGTAGGCACCGAGCCGGTGATCATGCCGGTATTCGGCATGGTGCATACCGCCGATCAAATCGGCTTCCTGGGCGTGATCGAGCAGGGCGACAGCGCCGCCCGCATCCGCGCCTATCCCAACGGGGCCAACAATTTAAGCTTTGACTGGATCAGCGCCAAATACACCTACCGGATGGTGTACAAGCAGCCCACCGGCCCCTCCTCCGGCGCTGTGGATATGCTCACCGAAGCGCCCCGCGTCTTTGATATCGTTCAGCATTTCCTGCTGGCCGACGGGGAAGAAGCCACCTATGCCGGTCTGGCCATCGCCTGGCGGGAGTACATGGAAGAAAAAGGCTTCTTCGCCAACGCGGACGCGGAACGCCCCTTCGACGTGGAAGTGGATTTCCTGGGCGTTGAGCGTGAAAACGACGTGCTGGGCAAAACGGACGTGGTCATGACCACCTTCCAGCAGGCGGGCGAGATCCTGGAATCCATGAAAACCGACGGCGTGGACCAGGTGTCGGTGATCTATCGCGGCTGGCAGGCCAACGGCCTCACCGGCGGCGTGCCCACGGCCTACAGTCCGGCAGGCTCCCTGGGCGGCAGCGGAGGCTTGGAAGCACTGATTCGGAAATGCGACGGCCTGGGCGTGGATTTCTCTCTGGAAGCGGATTTCCTTTCGCTGAATACCGAAACCCATCCCACCCTGACCTATTCCGCATTCAAAAAAATTACCAGCCAAACCTGGAGCCGTCCCACCTTCGGCCCGGTGTACGATACCCTGTACTACCTGGCCCCGGACCGTTCCCAGGCTGTGGCTCAGGATGCCCTGAACGCCATGCGTTCCGCCAAGGTGCCCGGCGTTGAGCTGACGGGCATCACCCAGCTGATGGCGGATTACTACTACCAGAACCATTATCAGGAATCCGGAAAACTGGCTGAAATCTACAAGGAAATCGCCTTTTCCGCGGCGAATAATTTCCGTACCACGCTGAAATCCGCCAACGCGTATCTGTGGCCCTGCGCAAGCGCCCTGAACGATCTGCCCGTTACCGGCTCCGATTACGCTTACGTCAGCCAGGATGTGCCGCTGCTGGCTATCGCCCTGTCCGGGAAAATGCCGGCGTATCTGGAATATGTGAACTTCCAGGCCAACGCGCACAAATTCTTCCTGCGGCTGGCGGAACAGGGCACGCGCCCCTGCTTCCTCCTGACCATGGAAGACCCCATCGAACTGCAGAACACCAATTCCTCCGATATTTATTCCGCCCGCTGGGATCTGTACCGGGTCACGCTGGCCATGTGGTATGCTCAGCTGAAGGAACTGCATGAAAGCATCGGCGGCGCATCCATCATCGCCCACGATATTCTGGGCGACATCACCCGGGTCACCTGGTCCAACGGCGTGAAGGTCTATTTGAACTATGGTGAAGCCGAAGGCGAGCTGGACGGCGTCGTACTGGAACCCATGAGCTGGAAGGCGGTGAACTGAGCATGGGAAACTGGCTGTATGAAAAGGTTTTGCCTCTGCTGGAATATGTTCCTTACGCCTTGCTGATCGGCGTATGCATAGCGCTGGTTGCCGCATTTATTTACGCGATCGTGCGCACGGCGCAGAAAAAGCCCGTGCAGCGCGGGGTCCGGGAATCCCTTTGGGGCTATTTCTTCATCTTCCCCTGGATGGTGGGTATCTGCATTTTCTTCCTCAGCGGCGTTGCCAATTCCCTGCTGTATTCCTTCTATAACCTGAAGCTGGATAACGGCCTGCAATTGATCCCCCTGACCGGGGAGGACGCGCTGGGAAATACGGTATATACCCCCCTGGCCAATTACATTTCCGTATTCAACAAAGAACTGAACTATCCCGTCACCCTGGCGAATTTCGCCGTCAGCCTGATTTTGCAATTGCCCGTCATCATCGCGTTCTCTTTGATCATCGCTTTGATGCTCAACGGGAGGATCAAGGGCCGCGGCATCTTCCGCACCATCTTTTTCCTGCCGGTCATCATCGCCACTGGCCCTGTCATGAATCAGCTGACCGCCCAGGGCGTGTCCAGCGTGCCCATGGTGAGCCAGAACGTGATCACTTCCGTGCTTGCGGGCATGCCGGAATTCATCGCCACCCCCATCAGCGATCTGTTTTCCCAATTGATCCTGATCCTGTGGAATTCGGGCATCCAAATCCTGATTTTCCTGGCGGGCTTGCAGAAGGTGCCCACGGCCATGTATGAAGCGGCCAAAATCGACGGCGCTTCCGGCTGGGAAACCTTCTGGAAGATCACCCTGCCCACCCTGCGCTCCATGATCCTGCTTAACTCCATCTACACCGTGGTCACCCTGGCCACTGGCAGTACCAACCCCATCATTGACCTGATTTACAACGCCACCTACGCCGTCACGAAGGGCTACTCCTACGCCGCGGCAATGACCTGGATGTACACCGTCATCGTGGCGATCCTGCTTTTGATCACTTTCCTGGTCGTCAAAGAAAAGAAGGAAAAGAAGAGCAACGATATCTGGCGGCGGGATGTGGAAAGCGCCAGGCGCGGCATGCAGAGCAAAAAGGTGCAGAAAATGCTGGAAAGGGGGAAAGCGGCATGAGCATAACGGATATGGAATTGAAGGAAAGAAAAAAGTCTATCCGGAAAGAAAAATTCAAAAAGCGCATGCTGGGCAGCGCCGATAAGCGGGGCTTGCTCATGACCGTCGTGGTCTATGTGCTGCTCATCACCATCGCGTTCATTTATCTCTATCCCGTGCTGTACATGTTCTCCCGTTCCCTCATGACCCGCAGCGACCTGCTGGATGCTTCCGCCAAATGGCTTCCCTCCCAAGTTACCGGGAAAAACTACCAAGACGCCGTCCTTACTCTGGATTACTGGAACAGCCTGTGGAAGAACCTGGTGCTGGCGCTGCTTCCCACCATCTGCCAGGTGTTCATCTGCTCCATGGTGGGCTACGGCTTCGCCCGGTATAAATTCCCGCTGAAGGGCTTCTGGATGGCTGTGCTGCTTCTGGCATTCCTTTTGCCTACCCAAGTCACGTCCCTGCCCAATTACCTTACCTTCTCCCGCCTCAAGCTGGCGGATGGCACGGTGAAGCCCTTCGTGATTACCGCCATTCTGGGTCAGGGATTCAAGAGCGTGCTGTGCGTGCTGATCTTCTATAATTTCCACCGGCAGACGCCCCAGTCCCTGGTGGAAGCTGCGGAAATTGACGGCGCGGGGCACTTCAAGGCCTACTGGCGCATCGCCGTGCCGCTGTGCACCGCCGCTATCGTGGTGGTCACCCTGTTCAGCTTTGTATGGTACTGGAATGAAACCACCCTGGTGAGAGAGTACCTGGGCTACGGCCACACCCGCGCCAAAGGCCTGACCACCCTGATGATCGAATTGCAAAAGTTCGAGGATTCCTACAACACCACTTTCGACGCCCGGGCAAGCTCTGTAACCTCCACCAACAAGATCAACGACGCCATCCGTATGGCGGGCACCATGCTGGCTATTGCCCCGCTGCTGATTTTGTACTTCGTGCTGCAAAAGCAGTTTGTGGAATCGGTGGATCGGGCGGGTATCACAGGCGAGTAAACAACTGAATCAAAGCCCCTCGTTGGGCTATTGATAAATCAAAAGGAGGAAACAAACATGAAAAAACTGGTATCCCTGCTGCTGGTTCTGGCCATGGCGCTGTCCCTGTGCGGCTTTGCCGCCGCGGAAAACACCGTGCCTGAACTGAACACCACCGACGACATCACGATCACCTTCTTTACCTGGGATGACTTTGAACTGACCCAGGCTCTGGCCGACAAGTTCCACGAACTGCATCCCAACATCACCGTGGAAATCATCCAGACCACCACGGGCGACTGCACCGCTACCCTGACCAACCTGGCGGCGGACAACAACCTGCCCGACGTGTTCTTCTGGCTGGACCTGGATCCCCTCATGGCCAATCCCATGTGCCTGGACATCGCTCCCTATCTGGAAGCCGATGAGGAAGCCCAGACCGAGCTCTACTCTTCCCTGCGCCGCGTGGGTTATGTGGACGGCCAGCGCTGCTACTTCATGCCCGGCGAATTCCTGCCCGCCGTGATCTACCTGGATAAGGCTGTGTTCGATAAGCTGAACAAGGAACTGCCCCCTCAGGATTGGACCTGGGAAGATATGCTGGACCTGATCGAAACGATGACTGATCCCGCTCAGGGCATCTGGGCCTATAACTTCTACATGGGACCCCTGACCCTCGGCCCCGTGGCGCTCACCGATAACGCCATCGGCGAATTCGGCTGGGACGGCGAAAACTACCATTTCGACACCGGCTGGGTGGAAATGACGGAAAAGCAGAGCGAATATGCCCGTCTGGGCTATCAGGCCATCCAGGGCAGCGATGCTTATCTGGCCGTGGTGCCCGATGACATGTGGCCCGGCGAATCCGGCCACGTGGCCATCCAGATGGACGCTTACTGGACCATGAACAACATCTATACCCAGCCTGCCGCCCTGGAACGGGGCCTGCAGATGGTACCCTACAACGCTCCTCTGGGCGAAGACACCGACAACGCGGGCCAGTTCGGCTGGATCGACATGGTATCCATCTCCGCCACCACCGAGCATCCCCGCGAAGCCTACGAAGTGGCCAAGTTCCTCACCTGGGGCAAGGAAGGCTGGCTGGAGCGCGCCAACCAGTACGGCGTGCTGACCAATGAAGCGGGCGACAAGATCTACCGCCTGCCCGGCAGCCTGCCCATGGTGCAGGATGACGAAGTGAACGCCGCCATGGCTCCCCTGTTCCCCGACCTGGGCTACTGGAACGATTGGACCGAATACCTGGCCAACATCCAGAATCCCGTCACCTTCGGCGGCCGCACCATCCCCGGCTTCAACACCTTCATCACCGACTACTATCATGGCTCTGACTACAATGGCTACACCGGTATCGAAGCCGCCATTAACGCTGGCGCCATCGATCCCTACGACTACACCGACGCATTGAACGCCGCCGGCCGCCAGTACTATGA
>JAFXMP010000161.1 GCA_017530275.1 Clostridia bacterium
CCAATCCCGAGCGCGGCGCGGGCAAAACGCGCGTGTATACCGTGTTCAATACCGCCGCGGAGGATCGGGTGGAAGCGGCTGAAATCACCCTGTGGGATTATACCGGGGATCTGAACCGGCTGGAAGCTGTGGACAGCAAGGGTCAAACCCTTCCCCTGCAGCTCGCGGAGGGTATGCCCAAGCGCTATTGGGATCATTGGTATGCCAGCATATCCGTCCGCGTATCCGTTCCCGCGTTTGGATATGCTGTGATCGCCCTGCGGGAAAAGCCCCTGGAACGCTATCCGGTGTACCGTCTGAACGACGTGCGGGTGGATGATGAAATGGGACCCTGCGTGCTGGAAAACGAATTCCTGCTGGCCCGCTTTGATACTGTGACCGGCGCGCTCATGTCGCTGGTGGACAAAGAAACCGGCGAAGAGCAGCTGGCCGCCCCTGCCCAGCTTTGCGTGGTGGATACGGAAAAAGCCACCAGCGACGCATGGCATATCGGGCGCTATCTGGGCATTCATCCTGTGGAGCGCACGGTGCGTTTCCGTCCGGCGAAGGGCAGCGTGCGGTCGTGTCTGGAAATCGAACAGAAAACCCTTTCTTCCTCCATCATTGCCCGCGTTTCTCTGGATCAAGGCGCACGGGAATTGCAATACGCCTGGGAAATCGACTGGCAGGAAACGGCGGGAAAGGTTGATACCGTGCCGGTGCTTGTGTTCCGTGCGCCGCTCATCAAAAAAGCCGGGGAATGCCTGTGCCATGTGCCAGGCGGTTTCATCCGCCGGGAAGCAGCTTGGATGGATATACCCTGCCTGACCTTCGCTTCCGCACAGAACGGCAGCCGTGCTTTGACCCTGGCGGCGGACAGTAAATACGGCTATAGGCTTTCTGACGGCGTTTTGAGCTGCACCCTGATCAACTCCGCCGGTTCTCCCGATCCTTATCCGGAACGGGGCCTGCATCGGATCACCCTCTGGCTGCACGTAGGCAGCGAAACGCCCGCAGCGCTGTGCCGCCATGTAGGAGCGTTGAACCGGCCTCTGATCGCCCTGTCTACCAAGGCCCAGCCCGGTGAATTGCCGACGGAAATGCGGTTGCTGGACTTCCGGGCTGAAAGCGCGGTATTGTCCTCAGTGGAACTGACAAAGGACGGCGCGCTGCAGGTGCGTGTAGTGGAAACCGGGGGAAAGGAAGATGCCGTTTCCCTCACCCTGCCCTTTGCTGTTCGATCGGCCTATCTTTCGGATATGAAGGGCAATCAAACGGGCAAAGCGTGGGTGGAAGGCCGCACGGTAACATGTCACATCGGGCCTTGGCGTATAGAAGAAGCGATTATTCTTCCGGAATAAAGGAACAGACCGGCTGCTTTCCTGTCAGGAGGGCAGCCGGTCTGCGTTATGTAAGCGATTCTCCAAGAAAATGGCATATGGTCAAAAAGCCCTTTATTGTTTTGCCCTGGCGGCGGCCTTGGCGCGCTGCTCATGGCTCAGTTCCCGCTTGCGCATGCGAAGGCTTTTGGGGGTGATCTCCAGCAGTTCGTCGTCGTCGATGAATTCCAGGCATTCTTCCAGGGTCAAGGGATGCACGGACACCAGGCGCAGGCTGTCCTCCGAAGCGGAGGCGTTGCGCATGTTGGTCACGTGCTTGGCCTTGCACACGTTCACCACGATATCGCCGGGGCGGCTGCTTTCGCCGCAGATCATGCCGCCATACACCGGGACCTGGCTGCCCAGGAACAAAGTGCCGCGATCCTGCACGTTGAACAGGGCGTATTGGGTGGTTTCGCCCGTTTCATAACAGACCAGCGCGCCCACGTTCCGGTGGGGGATATCTCCCTTGTAATCCTCGTAATGATCGAACACGGCGCTCATGATGCCCTCGCCCCGGGTGTCGGTCATAAATTCGCTGCGGTAGCCGAACAGGCCGCGGGACGGAACCAGGAATTCCAGCCGCACCCGGTCGCTGCCGCCCATGCTTTCCAGGGTGCCCCGGCGGCGGCCGATCTTTTCGATCACCGCACCAGCGTAAGCCTGGGGCACGTCGGCCACCATGCGCTCGATGGGCTCCTGCTTGCGGCCGTCCTCAAAACGGTAAATCACCTCGGGCTTGCTCACCTGAAACTCGTAGCCCTCCCGGCGCATGGTTTCGATGAGAATGGACAGGTGTAGCTCGCCGCGCCCCCAAACCTCGAACTGATCCGGGGTCTCCCCGTCCTTAACACGCAGAGAAACATCGGTTTCGATTTCCCGGTACAGCCGGGCGCGCAGATGACGGCTGGTCACATACTGGCCTTCCCGGCCCGCGAAGGGCGAATCGTTGACGGAGAAGGTCATGGTCACGGTAGGTTCTGTAATAGCGACAAAGGGAAGGGGTTCCGGGGTGGCAGGATCGCATACCGTATCGCCGATGGAAATATCCGCAAGGCCGGTCAGCGCCACGATATCCCCCATGCTCACCTGTTCCGCGCCCACGCGCTTTAAGCCGTCGTACAGGGAAAGGCCCGTCAATCGCCAGGGGGCGGACACCTGATCGTTCTGGGCGTTGCATCGCACCACCATCATATTGTCTTTCAAGGTGCCCCGGTTGATGCGGCCAATGCCGATGCGGCCCACATAATCGTTGTAGTCGATGGTGGAAATCAGCACCTGGGCAGGGCCGTCCGGATCACCCTCGGGGGCGGGGATATACTTCATAATAGTATCAAAAAGCGGCCTGAGGTCTGTGCCGGGCTGGGAAAGGTCCAGGGTGGCCGTGCCCTGCCGGGCGGAGGCGTAAATAATGGGCCTGTCCAGGGTTTCCGGGTCGGCGTCCAGTTCGATGAGCAGGTCCACCAGCTCGTCTACCACTTCTTCACAGCGGGCGTCGGGCCGGTCTACTTTATTCACCACCAGCAGCACGGGCAGCTTTAAACCTAATGCTTTTTGCAGCACAAAGCGGGTCTGGGGCATAGGGCCTTCAAAGCTGTCCACCAGCAACAGCACGCCGTCCACCATTTTCAGCACGCGCTCCACCTCGCCGCCGAAATCGGCATGGCCGGGGGTGTCCACAATGTTGATTTTTGCATTTACATAATGCACGGCGGTATTCTTGGCTAAAATGGTGATTCCGCGTTCCCGTTCCAGGTCGTTGGAGTCCATCACTCGCTCCGCCACCTGCTGGTTCTGCCGGAAAACGCCGCCCTGACGCAGCATCTGATCCACCAGGGTAGTTTTGCCGTGGTCAACGTGGGCAATAATGGCAATATTACGGATATCGTTCCGAATCATGTGTGTTTCTCCCTCCAGTTGGCTGAAAAACCAACGAGATATTGTATATCGTTTCCGCCGCGTTTGTCAACCGGAAATTTTCAGGTTTTTCCATGATTTCAGGACGTTTTCGGTCAAAAAAACGCCCCCGCAAACCGCGGAGGCGTCCATACGAATATGTAAAAATCCTTATTTCCGTTCCTTGATTTCCTTTTCCAGCTTGGCGGCGAAATCTTCCAGGCTGTACACGGCGGTCTGGTCGGTCTCCCGGTCGCGGACGGAAATGTTGTTTTCGGCGATTTCCTTTTCGCCGATGATGATCATGTAGGGCACTTTGTCCTCCTGGCGGGCGTAGCGGATCTTGTAGCCGATCTTTTCGTTGCGGTCGTCCAGCTCCGCCCGGAAGCCATGGTCGCGGTAGTAGGCGTACACCTTTTCGGCGTAATCCATGCTCTTGTCGCTGACGGGCAGCACCTTCACCTGGACGGGAGCCAGCCACACGGGGAAGATGCCCTTTGTTTCTTCGATCAGGTAGGCCATGAAGCGGTCCAGGGAGCCGAGGATGGCCCGGTGCAGCACCACGGGGGTCTTTTCCACGCCGTCTTTGTCGATGTATTTGAGGTCAAACTTGGCGGGCAGACAGAAGTCCAGCTGGCAGGTGGACAGGGTGTATTCCGCGCCAACGGCGGGCTTCACGTTCACGTCCAGCTTGGGGCCGTAGAAGGCGGCTTCGCCGATTTCCTCGGTAAAGTGGATACCCAGCTCGGTGAGCACTTCCCGCAGGGCGCTTTCCGCTTTTTCCCACATTTCGTCGTCCTGGTGGTACTTCACCTTGTCCTCCGGGTCGCGCAGGGACAGGACGCAGCGGTAGTCCGTGATGCCGAAATCCTTGTAGGTGCTGAAAATCAGATCGCACACCGCGCTGACTTCGTCCTTGATCTGGTCGGGCGTGACGAACAGGTGGGCGTCGTTCTGGCAGAAGTGGCGGCCGCGTTCGATGCCCTTCAGGGTGCCGCTGGCTTCAAAGCGGAAATCGTGGGCGATTTCGCCGATGCGGATAGGCAGGTCCCGGTAGGAATGGGGCCGGTTGGCGTAAATGCGCATGTGATGGGGGCAGTTCATGGGCCGCAGGACGAAGGCCTCGCCCTCCACCTCCATGGCGGGGAACATGTTGTCCTTGTAATGGTCCCAATGGCCGCTGGTCTTGTACAGGTCCACCGTGCCCACGCAGGGGGTCAGCACGTGCTGGTAGCCCAGCAGCCGTTCCTTGTCCCGGATGTAGTTTTCCAGCTGCTGCCACAGGGTATAGCCTTTGGTCAGGAACATGGGCAGGCCCTTGCCCACCAGATCGTCGGTCATAAAGAGCTGCATGTCCTTGCCGATGCGGCGGTGGTCCCGGGCCTTGGCTTCTTCCACTTCCTTTAAGTAAGCGGCCAGCTCGTCCTGGTTGCGGAAGGCCACGCCGTTCAGGCGGGTAAGCATCTTGTTCTTCTGGTCGTTCTTCCAGTACGCGCCGGAGAGGGACATGAGCTTGAAGGCTTTCAGGGCCTTGGTATAGGTCAGGTGCGGGCCAACGCACATATCGATGTATTCGCCCTGCTGATAGAAGGTGATCTGGGCGTCCGCATCCAAATCGGCGATATGCTCCACCTTGTAGATTTCACCGCGCTCTTGCATGAGCTTCACAGCCTCGTCCCGGGGCAGGGGATAGACCTTGAAGGGCAGGTTTTCCTTTACGATCTTCTGCATTTCCTTTTCGATGGCGGGCAGGTCCTCGTCGGAGAGCTTCACGTCGCCCAGATCGATGTCGTAGTGGAAGCCTTTTTCGGTAGCGGGGCCGTAGGCGAAGTGAGCGTTCGGGTACAGGCGCTTCACGGCCTGGGCCATGATGTGGGCCGCGCTGTGGCGCAGCACTTCCAGCTCCAGTTCTTCGGGGCATTCGGCCGCGTGGCCGTCGTTGTAGATGATCTTCATGATGGTGTCCTCCTTTTCGTCATTTGTTCCTGCGGAACTTGTTCATAAACGAGTGTGGAGTTTGGAGGGTGGAGAGTGGAGTTCTGTTTTGTTCAACACAACGATTCAACTCCACACTCCACATTTCACACGCCACACTTTTCCTGGGAGGGCATATGAAAACGCCCGTCCCGTCATGTGAAATGAAGGGACGAGCGTGAAAATGCTTTTCTTCGCCCGCGGTTCCACCCTTGTTGCCTGCGTTCAGCAGACCGCTTGTCGCCGCGCTGTAACGGGCGCGAACCGTCGCCGGTCAGGAGGTGGTATTTCCGCCGCGGCTCATATGCTCGCACCAACCGCATACTCTCTTTCAGCCGGGGAAGCGGAAACATGTTCTCCGTCATTCCTGGAATCGTGCTCATTATACGTCCGATGCGCCGGAAAAGTCAAGAAGAAAAAATATAGATCATCATGTTGCATATATTTTTTTGCACTTCGCTTCCAGGTAATCCAGATAGTAACTGGGATCAAAGGGAGTTCCTAAGGCGCTGTCCAGGATTTCCTGGGGGGTGAGAAGGCTGCCAAAATGCCAGATATGCGCCCTGTTCCAGGCGTTCATGGGGGAGAAATCGCCCTTTTCCAGCGCGGCGTCCACGTCCACGGTTTCCTTCATCTTCGCTAAGAACTGGGCCCCGTAAGCGCTGCCCAAGGCATAGGAGGGGAAATAGCCGATGGCCCCAAAGGACCAATGGCTGTCCTGCAAAACGCCATGCTTGTCGTCGGGAACCTCGACGCCCAAGTATTCCTTATACAGCCTGTTCCACTCGCCGGGCAGATCGTGCACCTTCAATTCCCCGGCCATAAGCTTCTTTTCCAGCTCATAACGGATCATGACGTGCAGGCAGTAAGTCACTTCGTCGGCTTCCGTACGGATCAGGGAGGGCTGCACTTTGTTAATGGCAAGGTAGAAATCCTTCCAGGTATATCCCTCCATTTGTTCGGGAAACAACGCTGCCATCTTCGGGAACACGAACTTGGCGAAGGCTTCACTGCGGCCTAAGATGTTTTCATAAAAACGGCTCTGGCTTTCGTGAATGCCCATGGAAACGCCGCCGTCCAGTACGGTATATGCCAAATCCTCATCCGATCCAGTGTCATATAGAGCATGTCCGCCTTCGTGGATGACGCTGAACATGGAATAGGACACGTCTTCCCGGTAATAGTGGGTGGTGATGCGCTCGTCCAGGTGGGAGCCCAGGGAGGTGGTGAAGGGATGCTCGGTGGTGGAAAGGCCCACCCGATCCATATCCAGGCCCATGGTTTCCATGAGCCACAGGGAAAGCGCTTCCTGCTTGTCCTCCGGGAAATCGCCCTTGATGCATGCATCGCTGACCTGGGGCTTCTCACTGACGGCGTGGATCAGGGGCACGAGGCGCTGCCGCAGGGTATCAAAAAACTGATCGCAGATTGCTTTGTTCAGGCCCGGTTCATATTCGTTGAGCCAATAATCGTAGGGGTCTTTCTCCGGCGCGGCGTAATGGGCAAAGCGAATGGCATAATCAAACATTTTGGTCAGGTACGGTTCAAAGGAGGCGAAATCGCTGTTGGTCTTGGCATTATGCCATACGTCCTGAGATTCCACCACGAATTTTTCATATTCCACATATTCTTCCTGGGGAATTTTCTGCATGAAGCGGATGTCCTTTAAGAGCAGATACACCATCCGCTGTTCCCGGTGGGTCAGATCTTCCTTATTCGCATCCAGGAATTCCAGCAGTTCCACCGTTTCTTTCCCGGTGGAAAGCTCATAGATGATTTCGCTTAAGATGCCCATTGCATGGGCGCGGTTGGGGGCCGTCCCCTTGGGAGCGGTGGTGTCGCCGTCGTAGTTGAGCAGGCTCATGGCGTGATCGTAGGCGCTGAGCTTTTCCTGCAAGGTGATCAGTTCTTTTCGTGCGGTTTCCAGGTCCATTTTTCATCTGCCGCCTTTCCGTTCACAATTCTTTTATGCTTTCATTATAAACCCTGCTGGCTGTTCTGTCCAGAAAAGAAAGGAATTGTTCCTGAAAACCATCCTTCTTCCGTCACCACCGCGCCCATGCGTACGTCCAGATGATCCGTGGGCAGATCGTCCATCAGCAGGGAGTGAAAGCACAGGCACAGGCATGGCAAGGGATGGGCGCACAGGAACCGGTCATAATACCCCGCGCCATGACCCAAACGCTGTCCGTTCCGGGAGGCGCACACACAGGGGACAATGGCCAGATCAATAGCAGTGGGAAAGGAGGCGTTCATTGGGGCGGCGATTGGTTCCTGGATACCATACGCGCCGGGGATAAGATCATCCCAGCCGAAAACACGCACGGCGTCCATGCGGCCCTGACCGTAGCATTTGGGCACGTAAACCATCTTGCCTGCTTTCCAAGCATCCTCAATGATGACGCGGGTATCCGGTTCCCGGTCCGTACTCACGTAAACGAAAAGGGACGCGGCCTGCCGGTACAGGGGAGAGGATAATACACTGGCCGTGATTTTCCGGCTGGCTTCATTCAAGACGTTAATCGGAAACCTGCTGATCTTTTCCCATGCATCCCGACGAAGCCGCTTTTTTTCCTGAATCAACTGATTGCTTTGCATATAGAATGTCTCCGAACAGTTAGTCTTGCCTTTTGGCTTTTGTTTCGATATAATAAGGACAATTCAATGAACAGGCCCTTGGGAGCCGGGCCGCGAAGGGCGGCAGCGGGAAAAGCATGAATTCCGCGGGACAGACATATATTGCTGTATTCCCGCGCTTTTTTGCGTGGATACGCACTGGAAGGAGTTGGAAATATGGAAAATACTGCCCGGGTCGCCATGCGCGTTTCCAGGGTCACTATATTATGGAACGCGGCGCTGTCCGTCGTGAAGCTGCTGGCGGGGGTGCTGGCCCATTCCGGGGCTATGGTGTCCGACGCGGTGCATTCCATGTCGGACGTATTCAGCACGATCATTGTTATGTTCGGGGTGCGGGCGGCGGAAAAGGCTTCCGACAAAGAGCATCCCTTCGGCCATGAGCGCATGGAGTGCGTGGCGGCTATCGTGCTGGCAGTGGTTCTTTTGATCACCGGCCTCATGATCGGGTATGAAGGGATCATGAAAATCATTTCCGCCGACGCGGGCACATTGGAAGCCCCTGGCGTATTGGCTCTGGCGGCGGCGCTGGTGTCCATCGCGGTGAAGGAGGGCATGTACCGCTACACCGTCAAGGCGGCCAAGGCCATTGATTCCAATGCCCTGAAAGCCGATGCCTGGCATCACCGGTCCGACGCATTAAGCTCCATCGGCGCACTCATCGGCATCGCCGGGGCCCGGATGGGCCTGCCGGTATTAGACCCCGTTGCCAGCGTGGGCATCTGCCTGTTCATCGGCAAGGCGGCCTACGACATTTTCCGGGACGCCATCGACAAGATGGTGGACCGGAGCTGCGACGCGGAAACGGAAAGGGCCCTGCGGGAATGTGCCATGAGGCACGCGGGGATCCAGGCCGTGGATCGGCTCATGACCCGGCAATTCGGCAATCGGGCGTACGTGGAAATGGAGGTTTCCGTGGACGGGAGCCTGCCGCTCAACGAGGCCCACGCCATCGCTGAACAGGTGCACGATGATATCGAAAAGCAATTCCCCAAGGTGAAGCACATCATGATTCACGAGAACCCGGTGGAGGAGAATAAAACTACAGATACACAGAATTGACCCTGATAAAACCAAATGAAAAGGTGGCTTTCTCGGAAAGGAGTGCGGGGGAAACCGTTCTTTCAGCATGAAAGAGCGGTTTCCCCCGCAAAACATATTTTTATGATTCCATACGGAAAACCGGGGCGATGGGATTGCTGCCCACCAGAATCTCGGGCAGATGGACAAGCAATCCGCTGTCCGTGCGTTCAAAGGGCAGGGACGCTTCCAGGCCCAGCAGGGTGAGCTTTCGGGCCTCGCGGGGCCAGGGGATCAGCAGGGTGGAGGGCAGTTTTTCCCCTTCTGGCAGGCGCAGGAGGGCGTAATGGGTATCGCCCTTGCGGGTAAAGGCCACGGGACCTTGCTCGTTGGGGTCGGCCAGACGGGTGCCGTAAATGGCTTCGCCGTTGTCTTTCAGCCACGCGCCCAGGCCGTCCACCGCTTTCACGGCGGGTTCGGGCAGCCGTCCGTCCGGCTGGGGCGCGATGTTCAGGGCCAGATTGCCGCCCCGGCATACCACGTCGATCAGCAGATGCACGAGCTGGCGGGGCGTTTTGTATTGTTCGTCGAAGCGGTAGGAGAAGGCTGTGCCCACGGTGACGCAGCTTTCCCAGGGCACGCGGATGGGAACGGTTGGCACGCTCTGCTCGGGGGTAATGTAGTTTTCGTTGGGTCCGCCGATGGTGCGGTCGGCGCTTAGCAGGCCGGGACGTATTTTTCGGGCCTCCGCCATGAACTCTGACAAACGGATGTCCTGGCCGTTCTGCGGGCCCACCTGGCCGCCGTCCAGCCACAGGATTTCGATGGGGCCTAAATCCCGCACCAGCTCCATGAGCTGATTGTGGGTGTACTGGACGAACTGCTCCCAAACCTCGGGATGGGCTTTGGGATCATAGGTGGGATTGCGGTTATAGGCCACGGGCTTTTCCATGCCCTGGGCCCAGTACCAGGGGCAGTGCCAGTCCGGCTTGGAAAAATAGGGGGCGATGGCGATGCCCCGGGCCCGGAAAGCGTCGAACACCGCTTTGGCGATATTGGCGTATTTGTGGGTGTGGAAGGGGCAGTCCGCGTCCGTGACTTTGTAATCGGTGTACTTGGTATCGTACATGCAGAAGCCATCGTGGTGCTTGGTGGTGAAGATCAGGTATTTGAAGCCGTTCCGCGCGGCCACGTCCGCCCATTTTTCGGGCTGGAGACGCACGGGATTGAAGCTCTTTTTCAGCCCTTCATACTGGGCGCGGAAAGCTTTTCCGTCCGTTTCCCAGTCGATACCGCCCCGGCTCCAGTCCGCGTCGCCGTCGGACAAGGGCCAGGATTCGCAGATGCCCAGCTCTGAGTATATGCCAAAATGCATCATCAGGCCCAGCTTCTGATCCTGAAACCACTCCAATTTCTGCTGCACCAGCGGATCGCTGGGGCGCACGTATTCGTCCTCCCGGCTGCATCCGTGCATGCCGTTGATGATCGCGTCAGCCATAGTTAAACATCCTCTCACAAGCATTTGTTTTTTCAACAAAAGCCATTTTATGTCTTTCTCGGAAGGGGGGCTGGGGGAAAGGCTTCTCTCATTTTACGATTAAAACCACCTCCCACGCTTACAATACATGTTCATTGTACCATAATAGCCTCGAAAAGAAAAGTATAGAACCTCTCTTGCACAGTGTTGAAACTCCTGATAATTCATGCAATAATTGTACCCGTTGGCCTGAATTATGCCAGATTCTACGCAAACCTTGACTTTTCCTTTTCTCTGCGCCATAATAATAACTAAAAAAGGAGGAACAGAGAGATGGAAGCGAACGCGAGGGAACAGCTGGCCCAAATGCTCCAAAATGCCCGCCGGGCCGTGTTTTTCGGCGGGGCCGGGGTATCCACGGAAAGCGGCATTCCGGATTTCCGCAGCACCGACGGTTTGTATCATCAGCAATGGAGCGATCCGCCGGAAACCATTTTAAGCCATAGGTATTTCTGGACCAAAACAGAGGCGTTCTATGATTTTTACCGGAAAAAGATGCTCTTTCCGGACGCCAAGCCCAACCCGGCCCACCTTGCGCTGGCGGAGTTGGAAAAGATGGGCATCCTTTCTGCCGTGATCACACAGAATATCGATGGGCTGCATCAGCTGGCGGGCAGTAAAAACGTGATCGAGCTCCACGGCACGGTGCTGCGTAATTTCTGCACCAAGTGCCATCAATCCTTCTCAATGGAAGATATTTTGCATTCTCAGGGTGTGCCCCGCTGCTCCTGCGGCGGCGTGATCAAGCCCGACGTAGTGCTTTACGGGGAACAATTGCCTTCCGGCGCTATCGAAGAGGCGCTTTACGCCATCGAACACGCCGATCTGCTGATCATCGGCGGCACCTCCCTGTCCGTTTACCCCGCCGCGGGCTTTGTGGAGGGCTACCGCGGTCCCTTGGTGATCATCAATCGTTCTCCCACCTCCATGGACCGACGGGCTGACCTGTGCATCAGCGCGCCGATCGGCAAAACGCTGGCCGCTGCCATGGAACTGCTCCCTAAGAAGAACGGATAGAATGTAACAATACGCTTGAAAACGCTGTTTTTATTAAAAAAATATTGACATTTCGTAATAATTTTGATATATATAGGGGGTGGAAATATAAATCTTTCTGCTGTGAGAAAATCAGGCGCTCCGGCGCCTTATGGAAGGTGAAAAGAATGTCGAAAAAGCGCAGCACGGATGCTTATGGCAGGCTCGTGCGCATTCTGATCGTGCTCTTTGTGCTTACGGTGATCTGCGGCGCAGGCTATATGCTGCTGGATCAAACTATCAAAGCCCAGCAAGTGGAAAACGCCGCCCTCGCGCAGCAGGAAAACAACCGCCTGCAGGAAGCATACCTCCAGGCCAAGGCGGAGGAGCAGGCTGCGGTGGAACAGGTGGAAGCGCCGGAATGGCCCACGCCCAAGCAGGAGGGCTGGGATGTGCTGGATGTGAGCAGCTTCCCGCTTTCCAATACCAAAACTTACACCGCTTCCCGGCAGGAGCTGATTTCCAGCGGTATGCTGCTGGTAAACCGCTGGCACGCGGTGCCCGACGATCTGGCATCCTGCGAGTTTTTGGGCGTTCACGCCACGGATAAAACCATTGCCACCGCCAACAGCACCGTTAAGCTCCTTTCTCCCGCCATAACCGCCCTGGGCAAAATGCTGTCGGCCGCCAAAGCGGAAGGGCTGGAGCATTACAACGTGGAAGAAGGCTACCGCCTCCGGGAAACGCAGCAGCAGTATTATGATACCGCCGCCGCCAAGTACCAGGACAGCTATACCGGTGATAACCTGGTCAACAAGGTGATCAGTGAAGGCTACAGTGTGCCCGGCACCAGCGAATATGAATCGGGCCTGGCGTTCCGGATGGGCCGCTACGCCAAAGGCGACCCCATCATGGACAAGAAATTCCACGAGCTGCCACAGTCCGACTGGATGGTGGAGCACAGCTGGGAATACGGCATCATTTTCCGCTTCCCTGTTCAGGGCTATCCCAACGCTGCCGTAACCGATAAATCCTACAAAACAGGCCAGAGCAGCAAGCTGAGCATTTACCGCTATGTGGGCGTATCCAACGCCGCGGTGATGCACATCATGAACTTCTGTATGGAGGATTATATCGAATACCTGATCGCCCATCCCCATATCGCCGTGTACAAGGACGGCGAGCTCAAGTATGAGATCGTCCGCACCGAAGATTACGCGGGCGGCGACGCCACCGTGAACGTTTCCCGGGCCGCACGGGAAGTGATCGTATCCGTTGACAACATGGAAGGCAACGGCATGGGCGGCCTGATCATCGCTATGGCCTACTGATCAAATCGTGTTCTCCTTCTCCTTTCTTTTTCGCCGTCCTGCTTGCTGGACGGCGTTTTTCCTGTAAGCGGATCAATTTATATGAAGAAAATAAGCATTGACAAAAATTGTGTGTTGTGTTACCATGTAATTGCTTTATTACGGTAAAGCGATAAAACGCGGACCGCGATACGCGGAAAAAAGGAGTAGATTGTGATGAAAAAGACGCTGGCTCTGCTGTTGGCCGCTTTGATGGCGCTCACGGCCCTGGTGATCCCCGCCATGGCGGAAACTGATATGGAATATGTGAAAAACAAGGGTGTGCTGGTGGTGGGCATCACCGATTTCGCGCCCATGGATTACAAGGATGAAAACGGCGATTGGATCGGTTTTGACGCCGACCTGGCCAAGGCCTTCGCGGAATACTTGGGCGTGAAGATCGAGCTGGTGGAAATCGACTGGGACAACAAGATCCTGGAACTGAACGGCAAGTCCATCGACTGTGTGTGGAACGGCATGACCCTGACGGACGAAGTGAAATCCGCCATGGAAACCTCCAACGCCTACGCTAACAACGCTCAGGTGGTGGTGCTTCCCGCCGCCAAGGTCAATGATTACGCCGATGTGGCTTCTCTGGCTGGCCTCAGCTTCGCCGTGGAAGCGGGCAGCGCCGGCGAGGCGGAAATCGACGCCCTGGGCTATAACAAGACCCCTGTGCAGAGCCAGGCGTCCGCCCTGCTGGAAGTGAAAGCCGGCACCTCTGACGCCGCTGTGATCGACGCCCTGATGGCCGCCGCCATGGTGGGCGAGGGCACCGATTACGCGGACCTGACCTACACCCTCCCCCTGAACAGCGAAGAATACGGCGTGGGCTTCCGCAAGGGCAGCGACTTGGCCGCGGCGCTGAACGAATTCATGGCCGCCGCTTATGCCGACGGCAGCATGATGGCCATCGCTGAAACCTACGGCGTACAGGCCGCCATCATTCCCCAATAACATCATATGATCACAGGCAGCCGGGGCTCGGATTGAGGATCAGGCCCCGGCTGTCTGTCGTTTTATGAGGCACCCGAAGTAAATCTCAAGGACGCTTTAAGAGAGTAACGAACGGACCGACGGGGCTTTGCCCCGCACCCTACCAGGGGAATGATTCCCCTGGACCCCTCTTCTGGCGAAGCTGCTTGGACGAAATTCCCTGAGGACCCCGCCCGCAGCGCTGGGGATTACGAAAGATAGATGGCTTCTGGCCCAAGAAAGCCGGGAAAATCTCCAGTGGGAAAGCTTGCTTTCCCTGGGAGATTATTCCCTGGCTTTCCCCGGATGCACAGCATCCGGGTTGGCCGCTTTCAGCGGCCGGGCCAGAAACATTACAGCGCCAAGCATTGACATCCTTTCCAAGCAGCAGCGGGAACCAAGTTGTCTTGACGCATCTTGTTTTTTCCGCAAGCGTGGGTCCAGGGAGGCCGCCTCCCTGGTGGGGTCTGGGGTGAAAACCCAGCGTGCTTTTTAATTTAAAGTGTCTTTTCAATCGGCTGAACAATCAAACGACAGGAGAAACACACATGGAAACCTTCCTGAATCAACTGCCCATCGTGCTTAATTCCCTGAACGTGGGCTTTGTGCAGACCCTGCGGCTGTTTTTTGTCACGCTTTTGGGCGCGATACCCCTGGGGCTGGTGATCGCGTTTGGGTCCATGTCCCGCTTTAAGCCCCTGAGCGCCTTTACCCGCGTGATCGTCTGGATCATTCGCGGATCGCCTCTGATGATCCAATTGCTGATCATCTATTATTTCCCCGGCCTGGTGCTGAATAATCCCATTTGGGGCGGGGGAGAGGCGGGCCGGTTTTCGGCTGCCGCCGCGGCTTTTATCATCAATTACGCCTGCTATTTTTCGGAGATCTACCGGGGCGGCATCCAGGGCATACCCGTGGGCCAGGAGGAAGCTGGGCAGGTGCTTGGCATGACCAAAACCCAGATTTTCTTCCGAATCAAGCTGCTGCAGGTCATCAAGGCCATCGTGCCGCCCATGTCCAATGAAATCATCACCTTGGTTAAGGATACCTCCCTGTCCCGCATCATCGCTTTGCAGGAAATCATTTGGGCGGGGCAGAGCTTCCTGAAGGGCAGCCAGGGTATTTCCGGCGCGGTGTGGCCTTTGTTCTTCACCGGTGTATACTACTTGGTGTTCAATGGTATCATGACCGTGCTGCTGGGGCGGCTGGAAAAGCGGCTGAACTATTATCAGTAATAGGAGGGAGAAGCCATGCTGAAAGTAATGGGCCTGGAAAAGAAATTCGACAGCTTAGGCGTGCTGAAGGGCATCTCCCTGGAGGTGCGCAAGGGCGAAGTGGTAGCCATCATCGGCCGCAGCGGATCGGGCAAAAGCACTCTGATGCGGTGCGTGAACAATTTGGAAAAGGCAGACGGCGGCACTATCCTGGTAGACGGTCAGGCCCTGGTGAAGGACGGTGTATACGCCCCGGTGAAGGATCAGAGAAGCATCTGCCTGAAAATGGGCTACGTGTTTCAGAACTTCAATCTGTTTCCCCATATGAGCGTGCTCAAAAACCTGACGGAAGCCCAGCGCTGCGTGCTGAAACGGAAAAAGGAAGACGCGGAAAAATATGCCCGGGCGCTGCTCAAAAAGGTGGGCCTCGAAGATAAGGAAGCGGCCTACCCCTGTCAGCTTTCCGGCGGACAGCAGCAGCGGGTGGCCATCGCCAGGGCGCTGGCCATGGACCCGGAGCTCCTTTGCTTCGACGAACCCACCAGCGCCCTGGACCCGCTGCTCACCCAGGAGGTGCTGGGCGTGATCCGCAGTTTGGCGAAGGAAAAGCGCACCATGGTGGTGGTCACCCATGAAATGAATTTTGCCCGGGAGGTGGCGGACCGGGTGGTGTTCATGGAAAACGGGGTGATCGTGGCCGACGGCACGCCCCAGGAGGTTTTCAACAGCGAAAAAGTGAAAGCATTTATCGGCCTGGGAGACTGACTGTTCAAGAACACATTAAGTAAGAGAGAGTTCAGAGTTGAGCGTTGAGAGTTCAGATTTATTTTGTTTTACAAGCGTTGGAAAGCCGACAGCTTGGAGGACTGTATTCATCTGAACTCTGAGCACTCAACTCTGAACTCTCTTCTAAACCATTTTTTATAGGCTGCCGGAACAATTGCTTTCCGGCTTTTTTTATGACGATATTGTAAACTTGCGCTTTCTGAAAGAATTGTCATTGAATAAATGCGAAAATGCGTATATAATAGACCCATCGATCATCAAGGAGGGAAGCCGCATGGACAACGACGTATTTCTGGGCGATGTGATCCAGACCCGGAAGCCTCACCCCTGCGGCGGCGATACCTGGGTGGTCATCCGAACTGGCGCTGATATCAAAATCAAATGCCAGGGCTGCGGCCGGATCGTGATGCTGGACCGAGAGGTGTTTTTTAAACGCCGGAAAAAGGTGATCCAGCGTACCGCGGCACCCGAGGCTGAAAGAGAGGAGTAAAACCTGACCATGCAAACGGAGAAGAACCCCGACATTTTACAAACTGAAAACACGCCTGTCGTTCCACAGACAGAAAACGAGCCTGTCGTTTTACAAACAGAAAACAGGCCTGTGATTGCACAGATGGAAAAAAAGCCCGCTACATTCTGGGAACGGCATAAGGAGAAAAAAGCCAGGCAGAAAGAAAAGGAAAAGAATAAAACGCTGGCACAGAAAATCATGAGCTGGGTTTGGACGATTCTGGCGGCGGTGATCATTGCCACGCTCGTGCGTGCCTTTGTGGCGGAGCCGATCCGGGTGGACGGCACCAGCATGACCAACACCCTCAAGGACGGTGAAATTGTGCTGGCTACCAAATGGGACTATCTATTGGGAGAGCCTCAGCGCAACGATATCGTGATCTGCCGGTATCCCGGCAGGATGAATGAACGCGGCGCCAATCAGATCACCATTAGCGCTGCTTTGTCGTTGGATGTTTACACGCTGTTCGTCAAGCGCCTCGTGGCCCTGCCCGGCGATACGGTGCAGATCACCGGCGGGCATCTGTATGTGAACGGCGAATTGGTGGAAGACCCCGAATTCATGGCCAGCGTGCCTACGGATTATTCCCTGCGGACCCTGGGGGCGGATGAGTATTTCGTAATAGGTGACAACCGTTACTCTTCCCACGATAGCCGTGCCAGTGACGTAGGCCCCATTTCCCGGACCGCGATCATGGGAAAGGTAAAGTTTGTGATCCTGCCTTGGGGCCAACATCGAAGCGTGGAATGAGCAAGAAAACCATCACACAAAAAGCCCTTTTCGGAGGGCTTTTTGCTATACAAAAATCTCCCGCACAGGGCTGTGCGGGAGAGGGGCGCCGGGGAGAGGATCAGAAGATATTATTGGAATGACCGATGCCGAACAGCTCGTTCTGCTTGCGGTTGGTGATATCGCCGTAATTGCCGGATTTATTGATCTGGCGTCCCATGAACATCATGACGGAAGTGGCGCCGCCGTCTAAGTTAATGGCGGAAGTGCAGCCCAGTTCGGCCATTTTTTCACCCAGCCAGATGCAGCTTTCGCCTTTGCTTTCCGAGGTGCGGCTTTCCACTACCACGGCGATGTAATAGCCGGGTTCCACCATGCCCCAGGCGGTGCGGGGGTTGGGCGTTGAGCCAAATTCCGTGGAGCGGGGGGAGACCTCGCCGTTTTCCACCAGGATGGGGCCGAAGGACAGAGCGTCGGTGGCCCCGGCAGCCAGCAGTTCCTTGGAGGTAACAGTGGCGTTTTTGTGCAGGCTCACGCTGCCATCGGGATACAGAGCCATTACATCCAGGGGCGGGTAAACCGTGGAGGTAGCCTTCTTGGGCCGGTCAAACAGCACTTTGCCATCCCGGATGATCACGCCGATGGGATAATCGTAGCTTTCTTCATGATCCCGTTCGATGCGGTAAATAAAGTAATCGGAATTGATGGCGAACACCACCTTATGCTGCACGGCGATCTTGTCCGCCAAAGCCTTGTAGCGGTCGCCATAGGAGGTGTAATGGGCTTCGTCGTAGGGGAAGAAATCAAAGCGTTCGCTTTCGTCCCTGGTATAAATCTGAGCCTCGAACCAGCGCAGGGGCTGCTTCTTGCTGTTGGTGCCCGTGCGGCGGTTGATTTCGATTCGCAGGGTCTGGGAGGCATACAGCCACAGGCCGGTGGTTTCATCCTGATACACGAATTCCTCCTCGCCCTCCGGCAGGAAGCCCTGGGCGGTGAGGTTGGGGAACAGTTCATTGATGCCTGCCGGGTCCGCCGCGGCGGTAAAGCACTGCTTCTCTTCTGCGGCGGGCGCTTCCGTGGGTGTTTCTGTGGCTTCCGGCGCAGGCGCTTGGGTTTCAGCTTTCGGTTCAGCGGTTGCCAGGATCACCGTGGGGATATCGTCAGCGGGGGCCTGGGTGGGCGCTGGGTTCGCGGTAGCTAAGATCACCACGGGAAGATCATCGGCGGGGGCTTGGGTGGGTTCCGGCTGGGAAACGGAGGCGGACGCTTCAGCTGCATTCCCCTGGCCGGGAACCAGTGCATAGGGGGAGGAAAGGGTGCCGCTGCCGCTTTGGATATGCAGCAGGTTCAAGTCCACATACACGGCGGGCCGCACGCCCAAATCGCTGTTGCCCACGGAAATGCGGCCGATTTTGCCCTCGTCCATCACCCGGCGGTGCTGAAGGGGATAATCCGTGCTCCGGGTACGGCTCCACCAGGGACTGTATTTATTGCCGCCCTTTGAATATTTGTATAGATGAGGCTGATTTTTGGTTTCTTTCCAGTAGTTATAGTCAGGCAGCTCAAAGATGGGCGGATCAACCGCCACGCTGGCCCAGGCTGTACTTGTGCACAGCCGCATGTTATTGGATGAAAAACCGATAGAAGCGTCCTTCATTTCATCGGAGGTGATCAGCGTCACCAGGGCGTTATCCTCTGTGCGCTGAAGCAGAGCGGCCTGTTCTTCCGCGGTGAAGGCGTCGTTCAGGAACGTACCGTTCAGGTAGTTGTACAAATCGCTGGTTTCCCAGCCCTTGTAATGCTCGTGATCCCCGTGTACGGGCGCGGCGAACAGGATATATTCGCTGAGCAGGTACGCTTCCCCTTTCTCGTTTTTCAGCACCCGCCAAACAATGGGGCGCACCGTGCCGTCGGCATCCGTGGGATAGGAGCCGAAGGTCACGTATGTATATCCTGCTGCGCGGGAGTAGCCGGGGATGCCCGCGGCGTCCTCCGCCAGGGCGGGAAACGCGGCGCACAGCGCCAGCAGCAGGGCAAGCAGCAATGTGGTTTTCCTGATCATGTTCATCCCTCAATCCAATCATTTTTGCCGTGCTCGCTATTCGCGGCCCGGCTGGACGGACAATCAGCCTGCGGCTGATTTCCTCATCATTATACCATATTTCTCCTTTCCTCACAAGCAGGAAACGGCCATTTTACAAGATTGGGAAGATACCGCGAAAAAAGATTTGCATTTGCGAATAGAGAATGATAAAATATATACAGGTAAAAAGCAGCGCCGCTGCCGAATAAAATGAACAGGGAGGAAAAGAACATGAGCGAGAATATTGCCAAATACGTGGAACAGGTGGTAGCCAAGCTGACGGGCAACAACAGTCTCATCGAGCAGTTCAAGAAGAACCCTGTAAAAATCGTCACTGATATTCTGGGCATCAAATTGGACGATCAGCTGATCCAGGCCGTGATCAAGGCGGTGCAGGGCAAGCTGAACATCCAGGACGTGGCCAAGAATGCGGGCGGTATCCTGGCGAAGATCAAGAGCCTGTTCGGAAAATAATGCTCCAAAAGCAAACAGGAAGGAGCCGCGGAAGCGCAGCTCCTTTTTCATCGCATTTTCTTTTCAGGATCAAGCGGTATATTCCATGCTCAGCTTGTCCGCGATCAGGGCTATAAATTCACCGTTGGTGGGTTTATCATCCGGCTTTGCTACGTCACAGCCGAAAGCTTTGTTCAGGGTGTCCACCCGTCCACGGCTCCAGGCCACTTCGATGGCGTGACGGATCGCCCGTTCCACCTTGCTGGAGGTGGTGCTGAAACGCCGGGCGATGGCGGGATACAGCTCCTTGGTGATGCCGCCGATCATTTCCGGCTTTTCGATCACCAGCTTGATGGCTTCCCGCAGGTACTGATACCCCTTGATGTGGGCAGGAATGCCCATAGCAAGGAACAGGTTGGAAATCCGGTCGTCCAGGTTCTGCCCCGCGGCGTACAGCGGTTCCAGCGGCGCGGAAGGCTGATGAGCCGCTACTTCCCTGATCCGGTCAACCAGGACGGGCAGCTCCACTGGCTTGATCATATAGTACATCACCCCCAGCTCCACCGCACGGCGGATAAAGTCGTCCCGGCCCAGGGCGGTGACGGCGATTACCCGGGGCCGCTTTTCCAGCGGCATCCGCTGCAGCTGAGCCAGTACGCCGAAGCCGTCCAGCGATGGCATGATCATATCGAGCAGCACCACATCCGGCTGCTTTTCCTGGATTATTTTCAGGGCGTCCTGGCCGTTGGACGCTTCACCCACGATGGAAATGTCTTTTTGGGTTTGCAGGTATTGGTTCATGGCGTTGCGCAATTCGTCATTGTCATCCACGATTGCGGCTCGGATGATGGTCATGGATCGTCAGCCCCCTCTTGATATAATGGAATGATGGTATCCCGCTGCGTGAATACGGGATCAGTGAAAGGTGGGAAGAAACTCAGGCGGGTGCAAATATGCTCCCATTCAGCAGCATTCTTCCCGCCATTGGAAGATTCGTCCATTATTATAACGGATAGAAGAAAATTATCAACGAATAAGTAACTATAAGAATTATTATCGACAAAAACATGAAAAATAGACGATTTGGACCAATCTGCGCCGACAGAAAAGCGGAAGAATCGGCAAGAAGCCCGTAGAAAAATGAAAACAAGTGTTCTGCTATTGCCGCCGTTGACGCAGATGGTCCGGTTTGATATAATAAGCACAAAACAAGCGGAAAACAGGAGCTGAAAGCAGATGGAATTTGAACGCTTATCTACGGAACAGGTGAACGAACAAAGCAAAAATTTGGATATGCTGTCCCCCTTGGAGGCGGCGAAGCTCATGAACCGCATGGACCGCCAGGCGGCGGATGCGGTGGAGCAAGCCTTGCCTCAAATCGCGGAAGCAGTGGAAAAAATTGCGGACCGCATGAAGGCGGGGGGCAGACTGATTTATATCGGCGCGGGCACCAGCGGACGGTTGGGCGTGTTGGACGCGTCCGAATGCCCGCCCACCTTCGGCACGGACGAGGGACTGGTGGTGGGCCTGATCGCCGGGGGCGATTATGCCCTGCGCCATGCCGTGGAACGGGCGGAGGACAAACCCGAATTGGCGGTGGAAGCGCTCCGGGAAATCGGCTTTAGTGGTAAGGATGTGCTGGTGGGCATCAGCGCCAGCGGCTACGCGCCCTACTGTGTGGGCGGGCTGGATTACGCCCGTTCCTTAGGCGCGCTGACCATCGGCCTCTCCTGCAATCAGAATGCCATCCAATCTCAGCACGCGGATATCGCCATCGAAATGCCCACCGGCGCGGAGATCCTGTCCGGCTCCACAAGGCTGCGGGCAGGCACGGCCACCAAAATGGCCCTGAATATGCTCACCACCCTGACCATGGTGCAGTTGGGCAAGGTGTATGGAAACCTGATGGTGGATATGCGGCCCACCAACCAGAAATTGCAGGACCGGGCAGTGCGCATCGTGCAGAAAGCCCTGAACATGGAGGACAAAGCCGAAGCCGACGCCCTGCTGGAAAGCGCGGACCGGGACGTGAAAACCGCCATCGTCATGCGCTCCTGCGGAGTGGATCGGGCAAAAGCCCGGGAAGCGCTGGAGAAAAACGGCGGCTTCGTGCGCCGAGCGCAGGCGGAGCTGTTATCAAAGTAAGGAGAAAACGCCATGCGGATATTGCTGGTAGAGGATGAAAAGGGCATTTCTTCAGCCATCTGCCAAATGCTGAAAAAAGAAAATTTCTCCGTGGACCCCGTGTATACCGGTACGGACGGGCTGGATTATGCTCTGGCGGGCATCTATGACGCCATCATTTTGGACGTGATGCTGCCGGGCATGGACGGGTTTGAGGTGCTGTCCTCTTTGCGGAAGGAAGGGATCAAGACCCCCGTGTGCATGCTCACCGCCCGCTCCGGCCTGGAGGACCGGGTGCGGGGGTTGGAAAAGGGCGCGGATTATTATCTGCCCAAGCCCTTCCAGATGGCGGAGCTCATCGCCTGCCTGCGGGCCATTACCCGGCGGCGGGAGGACATGCCGGTGATGGAATTAGCCTTTGGGGACATCGTGCTCAATCAGCAGGAAGCCAAGCTGCTGTGCCGGACCACCGGCCAATCGGTGAAGCTGGGAGCCAAGGAATACCAGATCATGGAAATGCTGCTGCGCAATCCCCGTCAGATCTTGAACAAGGATACCCTTTTCGTGCGGGTGTGGGGCTATGAAACCGAAGCGGATACCAGCAACTTAGAGGTTTACTTGTCTTTCCTGCGGAAAAAAATGACTTTTGTGGGCTCAACGGTCAAAATCAAGGCGACCCGGGGCATGGGATATTCTCTGGAGGAAGGCGTATGATCCGCAGGCTTCGGCGGCGCATGATCCTGGTGGTCCTTTCAGGGCTCTTGCTGGCCTCTGCCGGGCTGGTGCTGGCTATCAACTGGATGAACTGGAACAGCCTGGAAACGCAGGCCGTTCAGGTGCTGGAGCGTCTGGCGGAAAACGGCGGCCAGCGGCCCATGGGCATGAACCGCACCAAAGAGACGGCCACGCCGCCGGAAGATTTGAACCAAGACCGTCAGCCGCCCTCCGACGCGCCAACGATCACCGAACAGGACCGGAACAGTTTCCGGGGCCGGGGCAGCAGCATGATGAACGCCGCCAGCCTGTCCACTTATTTCACAGTCACCCTGGATGACGAGGGATGCGTGGACGAATGGAACAGCGAACGGGCCGACTTGTTTACTGACGAGGACGTAGCGTCTTTCGTCGCGTCCGCTGTTGCCTCGGGGAAAAAAACGGGCCGGGTGGGCAATCTGTTTTACCATTTGACCAAGCAGGACGGAAAGCGCATGCTGATCGCGGTGGACCGGAGCATGGAAATCCAGAACGCCGAAAGCGTGCTGCGCCTGACGGCGCTGGTGGCCGTGGTGGAGGACGCGCTGCTGAGCCTTGGCGCGATATGGCTCATCCATCGGCTGGTGAAACCTGTGGATGAGGCCATGGAAAAGCAGAAGCAGTTCGTCTGGGACGCCAGCCACGAGCTGAAAACGCCCCTGGCGGTGATTTCCGCCAACGCCGACGTGCTGGCCGGCGAAGTGGGGGAGAGCAAGCCGCTTACTTATATCCAGTCCGAAGTTCAGCGTACGGACCGCTTGATCCAAAACCTGCTCACCCTGGCCCGCATGGAAAAGGGCACAGTGCAGGCGGCCCATACGAAATTCGATTTGAGCCGGGCTCTGCTGGAGGTGGCGCTGCCCTTTGAACCGGCGCTGTTCGAGGAAGGAAAAAACCTGGATATGGAGATTCCGGATGGGATCGAATACACCGGCGACGAGGAAATGATCAAGCAGCTTGCGGTGATCCTGCTCAGCAATGCTGAAAAGTATTCGGATGATGGGGGAAGGATCCGCATTTCTTTGGAAGCAAAGGGCGATAAACGCGTCCTCAAGGTGCATAATACCGGCCCTGCCATCCCCCCGGAAGCCCAGCAGCGGATTTTCGACCGCTTCTATCGGGTGGATTCCTCCCACAACCGGGAGGTGGAGGGCAATGGGCTGGGCCTTGCCATCGCCCAGAGCATCGTCAGCGTTCATAAGGGAAAAATCACCGTTCACAGCGCCGAGGGAGAAGGCACCGAATTTACGGTGACATTATAACAGCGAAAAACCCCCGCTTTTCAGATACGCGAAAAGCGGGGGTTTATTTGTGTGCCGGGCATGGCACGATTCTTGCGGGTGAAAGTCCTGCCACGGGTATTTACCGCCAAGTGTAGCGAACCGCAAGCTGCTGCCGGCAACGGCAGGAGGGGAGGAAGCGGTGTAGCAAAGCCAGCGAGCCTACGA
>JAFXMP010000012.1 GCA_017530275.1 Clostridia bacterium
GCCATCGCCTATCAGTGCGGCTTTGCCTACGCCGTGAGCCTGATGATCTATCAGTTCGGCAATCTGTTCACCGGGCATGTGAATATCATTGGCCTGATTGCCGCCCTGGGCGTGCTGGGCGCAATGATCTACATGCTGTTCTTCAAAAAGTACCAGGAGGCCACCAGGCTGACAAGGAGGGTATGAGGATATGTTCAGTTGGCTTGCGGAAAACGCGGGAACGATCATCGTCAGCATATTGCTGATCGGCCTTGTGACGTGGATCGTCGTCCGGCTGCGCAAGGATAAAAAACAGGGGAAATGTTCCTGCGGCGGGAACTGCGGCTGCTGTCCCATGGCCACGTCCTGCCATAAACAGCCGTAATGCCTTGGAGGCGCGGGTAAGCTTGCCCGCGCCTCTCTTCATGGGGCAGATGCGCCAGGATCAGAACCGCCGGAAGGATCCTTGGCAGGATGCGCGGCATTCCGTGACACCTTGCGGGACAAGAGAAGGTGTGTTAAAATGTTGTCAGACGATGAATCGAAGCTTGTCGGACAGACGGAAAACGGAGGTGAATGCCGCGTTATGAGGTATCATTGGATCGACGAATACTTATTATCCAAAAAAGGCGTGAATAAAAATCTTGAAAATTGGAATTGGATCAGGTATCGGATCGAAGATAAGATGTTTGCGGCGGTGTGCTGTGATGAGGCGGGCGTGCCTTATTGCATTACGTTAAAGCTTGAACCGGTTGAGGGCGCGTTTTTCCGGGAGCAGTATAAGGATATTTATCCGGGTCACTACATGAATAAGGTGCATTGGAATTCCATCAATCCGGACGGCGAAGTGCCGGATGATGTATTGAAACGCTTGCTGGATAAATCCTACGGCCTGATACTGGCAAGCTTCAGCAAAAAGAAACAGGCGGAAATACTGGCATAAACAGCGAAGGATCAAAAGCATATAAAAATGATTGAAAGCGGAGTTTTCTGCCTCGGCGGCCCCGAAGGGGGCATGCCGGGCATCATCGTTTCAATATGAAATATATCCGCAGCCGGGAGGAACAGCATGGAATACCGGGGGATTCGCAAGATACACGAGGGAAAATTCATCACCCGCTATGATGTGGATTACATCACCGCGGAAGGGAACCCGAAGACCTATGAAATCATCAGCCGGAATGGCAATATCCGGACGCTGGAGGATCTGCAGAACAGGCAAGCGAACGCCGTGGTCATGGTTTTGACGGACGAAAGCGGGGAACGCATCCTGGTCAACCGGGAATTCCGCATGGCCATGGCGCAGTGGATCTACAATTTCCCGGCCGGGCTGATCGACCCGGGCGAGAGCGCGGAGGAGAGCGCAAGGCGCGAGCTGTGGGAGGAAACCGGGCTGCGGCTCGTGAAAATCGACAACGTCCTGGACAACAGCTACAGCGCCGTCGGGTTTTCCAACGAGCGGAACGTCTGCGTCTTTGGCGTGGCGGAGGGGGAATTCCGCAAGAGCACTTCGGACGCGGAGGAAATCGTCCCCGGCTGGTACACGAAGGAGGAAATCAAACAGCTGCTGCGGACGGAGCCTTTTGCGGCCCGGACCCAGGCCTATTGCTACGCGTGGGCGAACCGCTGAGGGGCTGGCCTATGATGCGGATCTTTGTCGCTTTACAGCCTGCGCCCGCGTTTCGGGATGCTCTGGCCACTTTGCAGGATCGGCTGCGGGCTGCCGGGGTGGCCGGGCGATACCTGACGCCGGCCAATCTGCATCTGACGCTGGCGTTCATCGGCATGTGGCCGGAAGACATGACAGGGCTTCTGCCGTCGGTCCAGCAGCCTTTTTCCATCACGCTGTCGCACCTGGGCATCTTTCCGGCTGCCAAAGTGCTGTGGGCCGGCATGGAGCCCTCGGATGCCCTGAACGGCCTGGCCCTCCAGGTCCGGCATGCGCTGACCGAGGCGGAGATCCCCTTTGACCGCCGGGAGTTCAATCCGCACATAACCCTGGTGCGAAAGCCGATCGTGCCGGAAAACCTGATCCTCTCGGATATTTGCATACCACAGGCAGCGATGACCGTAAAGGATGTATGCCTCTACCGATCCGAACATTGTGAAAACGGAATGGAATATACGGTGATTGGCCGCGGCAAAAGGCCGGTTTTATGATTTACCGGAGGAAAAACATGATCGAGACTGAAAGGCTGGCGCTGCGTCCGTTTACCGGGCAGGATGCAGCCGTTATCCGAGAAAAGCAGATAACCGAAGCCTCGATGGAAGAAGTCGAAGGGATGATAAAAGCCTGGGAATCAAAAACCTTTCAAGGCAAGTATTTCGAGATGCTCGCATTGGTGGCGAATGTCTCGGTCGTTGGCAGCATTTCCCTTTATGAAAAGACAAAAAAAGCCGCATCGATCGGCGTGGAGGTTTTCTCTGACGAAAGGGGCAAAGGATATGCGGCAGAAGGCATGAAACTAATGATAGAACTCGCGAGAAAACGCGGATATCGCATCATTCTGGATCAGGTGAGAGCAGATAACGCGGCAAGCATTGCACTGCATGAAAAACTCGGATTTGAAACGGACGGGTATCTCTATGAAAATGCCAAGGGGCATAAGGTTTTGATCTATCTGCTTTGTCTGTAATACATCATTCCGGTTCGAGGAGATAAGCGCGATGAAAAAGACAGGCGGTTCGGCGTATCTGATCTTAGCCATGCTGGCCTTTGCCGGCCTTGGCATGGAGGTTATCCTTGCTTTTGTTCTGGAGCCGCTTTTGTACCATGCGCCCATGCAGGCCTGGACGGATCCACAGCATATTTCGCACTGGATCGTCACCTGCGCCGTCTGGGGCTTGATGAGCTGGGGCATCATCCGTTTTGCTCGGAAGCGGTATGGCAACGGCCTGTTTGAAATAAGGAAAAGCCGTCCGCTTGGCAGTGGGGCGCGGTCGCCGCGCTGGTGATCGCCAGCCTCATTTACTCGTGGCTGGACTGGAACGGAAGCAAGGTCGTCCGGGAATTCAACGCGAACGGGCCGGCCAAGTTTATCTTCCAATATATCTACTATTGCTTCGAGGCGGCGCTTGTCCTGCTGATTATCGTGTTCGGGCAGGAGGCTTTTGAGCGATGGTTTCGCTGTAAGCATATTCCGTACGGGGGCATATTGGCCGCCGTGACCTGGGGGATCGCCCATTTCTTCACCAAGGGCAGCGCGGCGGGCGTCGGGATCATGCTTTCCGCCCTGGCCTATGGATGCGTGTACTTGCTGGTGGGGCGGGATATCAGAAAGGCGTACCCGATCATCTGGCTGATGTTTGTGCTGTAAGCATGATCGGCAAATCGATGAAAACAGCGTTTTATGCGCATACGGAAAAAAGACGCGGATACGGAACAGGGGGAACCCGCGGCCGGGGAAGGAAAAGGAAATGACGATCAGGCAGGCAAAAGAAGAAGACGTCATGCAAATCGCGGAGATCATGGTGGAAGACTGGCAAACCGCATACAGGGGGATCATGGACGATGATTTCCTGGATTCTTTGAGCGCGGCGCAGCGATTTGAGATCGAGATCAGGAGATACCGGAAATTTACAGTTGCAGCCGATCGGGATGAGGTCCTGGGTTACGCATGGAGCGAGGAGACGGACGATGAAGCGGCCGACTGCGAAATCATTGCGCTATACGTCCGATACGCAAAGCGGAAAAACGGGATCGGCCGGGCCTTGATGCTGCATGCCATGGACGGTTTCAGAAAAGCCGGAAAGAAAACGATGATCGTATGGTGCCTCAAAGA
>JAFXMP010000162.1 GCA_017530275.1 Clostridia bacterium
CGCACGGCGGGCATGGAAATGCCCAAAGAAAACTGGCGGTATGAAAACGGCGCGGTCATGGTGGAAAACTGCGTTCCCTGGCATGAGTACACTGTTTCCTTCCTGGCCTGGCGTGTGTGGGAAGAAATCAATATGTACAACCACACCACCAACCATTGGGCCAGCGAGCATCTGCGCCAGCTGGATCCCCGCCATCCCTTGGCCTGGGCATACCTCCAGGAGTGGCTGGAAAACTGGTGCAGAAACAACCCTGCCACCACGGTGGTGCGCTTTACTTCTTTATTTTATAATTTCGTGTGGATTTTCGGCAGCGATATGCGCCGCCGCAGCCGTTTCACCGACTGGGCCAGCTACGATTTCACCGTCAGCCCCGCGGCCCTGAAAGCCTTTGAAAAGGAATACGGCTACGCCCTGACCGCCGAGGATTTCATCAACCAGCGCAAATTGCAGGCCACGCATATGCCGCCCACCCCGCATAAACGGGATTATATGGACTTTATCCAGCGGTTCGTGGCGGAAAAAGCCAAAGTATTGGTGGATATCGTGCATCGGTACGGCAAAAAAGCCTACGTGTTTTACGACGACAGCTGGGTGGGCATGGAGCCCTGCGGCAAATATTTCCCTTCCATCGGCTTTGACGGCCTGATCAAGTGCGTTTTCTCCGGCTTTGAATGCCGCCTGTGCGCGGGAGCGGATGTTCCCACCCATGAAATCAGGCTGCATCCCTATCTGTTCCCCGTGGGCTTAGGCGGCCTGCCCACCTTTTCCGAAGGGGGACGCCCGGAGAAGGACGCCCTGGATTACTGGAAAAACACCCGGCGCGCTTTGCTGCGGCAATGCGTGGACCGCATCGGCTTGGGCGGTTACCTGCATCTGACGCAGGGCTATCCCGCCTTTGTGGACGCCATTGCGCGCATCGGCAGGGAGTTCCGCCGCATCAAGGAATTGCAGAAGGAAGGTCCCGCTTATACCTTGCCCATCCGGGTGGCGGTGCTGCACACCTGGGGGGCTTTACGGAGCTGGACACTCAGCGGCCACTTCCACGAAACTTACATGCATCCCCTCATTCACATCAATGAAGCGCTGTCCGGCCTGCCGGTAGAAGTGAAATTCATTTCTTTTGAGGATGTGGAAAAGGGCGCGTTGGACGGTATGAACGTTGTCATCAACGCGGGCCGGGCCGGGGACGCCTGGAGCGGCGGCGACGCCTGGAAGAGCGATCAACTGGTGGAAAGGCTGACGGAATTTGTGTATAACGGCGGCGCTTTCATCGGCGTCAACGAACCTTCCGCCGTGCCGGGGTACCACACTTTCTTCCGCATGGCTCCCGTGCTGGGCGTCGATCTGGATACCGGCGCGCGGGTATGCCACGGCAGATGGGAATACGCCATCGAAAAGGGTCTGCCCATCGGCGAACCGTCGGCGGGCCTGAAGGATAAGGAAAGTCTGTACCTCACCGACGGCAAGGCCCGCGTGCTGGCCGACGCAGACGGTATCCCCCAGATGACGGTCAGCCGTTTCGGCAAGGGCTTGGGCGTATACATGAGCGATTTCCAGATCAGTTCCCGGAACACCCGCATGCTGCTGGATATCCTGCTCTATGCTTCAAACCTGACCGACACGGCCCCCTATATCGCCAGCGACTGCCGGGTGGAAGCCGCGTATTATCCGCAAAGCCGCACCCTCGTCGTCATCAACAACGCCAACGAAACTGTGGAAACCACCGTTTCCCTGCCAGACAATAACTGGCTGAACGTAATCCTGACGCCCATGGAAACGAAAGAAATCACACTGTAACAGGAGGCATGACCATGGAACGCTTTGCCTGGAAGGGACGCATCAAGGAAGGGATGCAGGCGGAATACAAGCGCCGCCACGATGAGATCTGGCCCGAAATGCTCGAGCTGCTCAAATCCGCCGGGATCAAAAACTACACCATTTGGAGCGACGGCCGGGATGTGTTCGGCTACTACGAGTGCGAAAAGGGCATCGAATTTGCTGAAAAGACCCAGGCGAACAGCCCCATCGTGGACAAATGGAACGATTATATGGACGACGTGCTGGAATTGGTGATGGATCCTGTTACCGGGGCCCAGCCCAAGCTGCAAATGATGTTCAAGATGGAATAGGAGGTGGGCGTATGAATCAGTTATTCATCAACACCAAGGTCACCAAAGGCCACATCCGCAAGGAGATTCAGGGCAATTTTTCCGAGCACCTGGGCCGCTGCATTTACGGCGGGGTATACGTGGGAGAAAATTCCGATATCCCCAATGTAAACGGCATGCGCACGGACATCGTGGAGGCCCTGCGGGAAGTGGGCCTGCCCGTGCTGCGCTGGCCCGGCGGGTGCTTTGCCGACGAGTATCATTGGAAGGACGGCGTCGGCCCCAAGGAAAAGCGCAAAAAGATGGTGAACACCCACTGGGGCGGCGTCACCGAGGACAACAGCTTCGGTACCCACGAGTTTTTCGAGCTGTGCCGCCAAATCGGCTGCGAAGCCTACATCACCGGCAACGTGGGCAGCGGCACGGTGCAGGAAATGAACGAATGGGTGGAATACATGACCTTCGACGGCATTTCCCCCATGGCCAACTGGCGCAAAGAAAACGGCCATGAAAATGCCTGGAAGCTGGATTTCTTTGGCATCGGCAACGAGCCCTGGGGCTGCGGCGGCAACATGACGGCGGAATACTACGCCAACGAGTACCGCCGGTATCAGACCTACGTGCGCCAGTACCGGACCGATATGAAAATCAAAAAAATCGCCGCCGGAGCCAACAGCAAGGATTATCACTGGACCGAAGTGCTCATGAAGAACGCGGGCAAAATGATGGACGGCCTGAGCCTGCATCACTACACCATCCCCCATGAATGGGAGCACAAGGGCAGCGCTTTGAAATTCAATCGGGACGACTATTTCTGCACCCTGCAAAACGCACTGTTCATGGAAGAACTGATCCGCCGCCACGGGGCTGTCATGGATCAGTACGACCCTGAAAAACGGGTGGGCCTGATCGTGGACGAATGGGGCACCTGGTTCGACGTGGAAGAGGGGACCAATCCCGGCTTCCTGTATCAGCAGAACACCATGCGGGACGCTATGGTGGCGGGCCTGACGCTGAACATCTTCAACAAGCACTGCGACCGGGTGCATATGGCCAACATCGCCCAGCTGATCAACGTGCTGCAGGCCCTGATCCTGACGGAGGGCCCGAACATGATCCTGACGCCCACCTACTTTGCCTTCAAGCTGTTCAAAGCCCACCAGGAAAACGAGCTGCTGGACAGCCATCTGCTGGCCCCCGAACTGGAAGCGGAGGGCTATCATATCCCCGCCCTCCAGGAATCTAGCTCTATCGACGCGGAAGGCACGGTGCACGTAACGCTGGTGAATCCCTCCCCCGATCAGGAACAGGAATTGGACATCCTCACCCAGGGTCTTTCTCCTCGCCATGTGGTGGGCCGCATGCTCACCGGCAATGTGGACGATCATAATTCCTTCGATCAGCCCGACGCGGTGGAGGATCAGCCCTTTGTGAGCTTCACTGTGAAAGCAGACGGCCTCACCGCGTCCCTGCCCCCTTGCAGCATCGTGCATTTGGCGATCAAGTGACATGCGGTCGCTCTGCAGAAAGTGC
>JAFXMP010000163.1 GCA_017530275.1 Clostridia bacterium
ATGGTGGCGGGGTTGGAGTTGCAGAGGATCACCTCGTACCCCTCTTCCTTCAGAGCCAGGCACGCCTGGGTGCCGGCATAGTCAAATTCCGCTGCCTGCCCGATCACGATGGGGCCGGAACCGATGACCAGAATGCGTTTCAAATCCGTGCGCTTGGGCATGATGCTTCCTCCTGTAATTCAGTTGATGGGGTTATCTATTGGACGCTTTAAGTTACAAAAGAGTGGAGAGTGGAGAGTTGAGATTTATATAGTCGGTCAAACTGAGTCCCTATCGAATTTAAAACAAAATACATCTCAACTCTCAACTCTTAACTCTCAACTCTCATTCTGATTCAAAGTGTTCGTTCATTCTCATTCCGCTTCCCGGAAGGGATTTCGCTGATGAGGGCTGAGCCGATAATCAGGACAGCGCCGAGGATCCCGTAAACCGTTATTCCTTCCTTCAGGATCAGCGCGGCCAACAGGAGGGCCGTGGCGGGGTCGAGATAACTGCAAATGGCGACCGTCTGGGCTTTCAGCCCGTCCATGCTGCCGAAATAGAGGGCGTAGGCGATGCCCGTATGAACAAAGCCTACAATCAGCAGCAGAATCACCCCTGTGAAGGACCATTCCATCTGCACGGGCTGCCTGCTGAGCAGCAGATAGGGAACGAGCGCCGCGGCGGCGGACAAAAGCTGAACGATGGTTTTTTCATAAGCGTCCATGCCGGTCAGCTTCTTGTTCATCATTACGACCGCGGCGTACAGCACCGCCGCGCCGAGGCCGAACAGGATGCCTTTGCGTTCTGAAAAGGCGGGAATGCCCTGATCGAACAGGCCGGACACAAACACCATGCCAACCAGGGACAGGATCACGCACAGCCCTTTTTTCAGGGTGATTTTTTCTCCGAACACCAGGGGAGAAAGCAGGATCACGATGGTGGGCTGCATATAGTAGCATAAGGTGGCGGTGGCTACCGTCGTAAAATTGTACGCTTCAAACAGCAAGATCCAGTTGACGCCGATCATGGCGCCTGTGAGCGCGAGCAGGGCGGTTTTCTTCCCGCCGATGGCGTGATTCAGCTTTTTCTTTCGCGCTTTGACGAACAGAAACAGCAGCAGTGCGCCCGACATGCCCCGCCAGCAGGCAAGCGCCGCCGACGGCAGGGGAATGTACCTTCTGAAAATGCCGATGCTGCCGAAAATGACCATGGAAAGCGTCAGCATCAGCAGGGATTTCGATGCGTTTTTCTCCATTAAAGTGTCTCCGCTGGGGGCGGATCAGCGCCTGATTTCCCTGACCATGGAATATTCGTTCAGCAAGGTTCCGTCCTTAAGCCTAATGGCGTTGGGCTTGACGCCGGTGATGCGGAAGCCCATTTTTTCGTACAGGGCCCGTGCGCGGGTGTTCCCCTCCACAAAGTCCAGTTCCATTTGAAGGATGTGCTCGTTTTCTTCCGCGATGCGGATCAATTCCTGAAAAAGCCGCGTGCCGATGCCCTGATTCCAGAATTCTTTCAGCAGCGCGATAGCGACCATGGCCCGATGCCGGGTTTTCATGCCTGTGGTCCACCTGATCTGGCAGTTCCCGGCCACTTTTCCCTCCACCAGACACACCAGCATGGCGTCGTGATCCGAAGCGTTGATGCTGTCGAACAGCGCCTTTTCCCCTTCCGGCGTGTATTTGCCGCATTCCTCGGGATAGCGGAGGATGAAGTCCGTTTCCCCGGCAGACTGATAGAGATAGTCCAGCACGCCCGGTATATCCTCGTCCCTGGGGCTGCGGACCAGAGCACGCCTTCCGTCCTTCAAGGTGAATGCAAATTCCTGAATGATCATGCCTTTTCCTCCCGTATGCGGCTGTTACCGTTCTGTCTGCTCGGTCATGATGCCCCAGCGGATGCCGAACCGGTCCACAAAAACCACCCGGCAGGAGCTGTAGGGCGTCGCTTCCATGGGATAGATGGTTTTGCTTCCCTCTTTCATGATTTCATACGCCTGCCGCACTTCCTCTTTCGTATCGAACATCACGGTGAGAAAGTTGGAATAGCAGGTCTGAAAGGCGATATCCACATGATCGCTCATGATGATCCTTTGATCGCCCAGCGCAAGCTCCGCGTGATAGACGTATCCTTTTTGATCCTCTTTCAGCAGCGGATTATAGGCGGGATCATTCGCTTCCCCATAGGTGATCAGGCAGGTGATTTTTCCACGGAACGCCTGTTCATACAGATGAATGGCTTCCCGGCAGTTTCCGCCGAAATTCAGCGTAGGCACGATCTGCATAGCTATGTTCCTTCCATCATTTCAAAAGCTTACCGCCAATACTGTATTTCACAGCCGCCATCGTCTGTGAATGTTTCAATCTCA
Source organism: Clostridia bacterium (assembly GCA_017530275.1). The sequence goes on from JAFXMP010000163.1 coordinate 2,351, forward strand.
TACGTGAGTTTCCCGTCCCTGTAAACCGCGTCATAGATTTGCGAAAGATTTTCTGTTTTTCCCCGCACGGTTTTCCAGCCGGCGTCCGGCAGTTCCACGGCGCAGTTGCAGCCTTCGATTTTGCCTTCCTTTAACCCGATCACGTATTCGATGGAATGCTCCGTCCAGTTGTACCCCAAGCCGCGCAGGCTTTCCAATCCGTATACCCTGGTCAACTCATCCCAGAACGCGCCGATGGTTTCATACTGCTGTTCGTTTTCCGTGGAAAACACCCTGCTGATCCCCTGAAAAATCATGGCCAATTCCTCCGAATGATCATTCCTGCAAGCCGGGGGTTATCGAAAACGCATTTCCATGATGATCTCATCTTCATCCGCTTCGCCAGTATGACGGAACCCGAGCTTTTTATACAGATTTTTGGCCGCGTCGTCGCCGTCTACATAACAAAGAACGGCCTTATCATACTTTCCATCAGCTTTCATCCTTTGCAGGATCAGCGACGCGGCTTCATAGCCGAAGCCCTTTCCCTGATAACGCTGATCGATAAAGAACTGGCTGAAATTGTATGCGTTCATATCGTCGATATCGTAATACATCGCCATGCCAACGGGCAAACCGTCATCATAAATAATAAATGCCTCGCTTCGGCTGTTTCGATAAGCAAACGCCCTGGCGAGGATGCCGGCGCTGTCCGCAACGAAACGACGCTGATCGTCGCGGACGCGAAGTCCTGACCGCCAATTATCCGGCGTTACGGTTTCCAAATGGATCATGCGCTTCTTCACCCTCGCATTTTTGGTCTGCTTACTTTCTCGCCGCCATCATGGCGATGAACTCCCCAAAGAGATACGCGCTGTCCTGGGGGCCGGGGGCGGATTCGGGATGATACTGCACGGAGAGAAGCCGTTCGCTGTCGCTGCGCAGGCCCTCCAGGGTATCGTCCAGCAGGTTCACATGGGTCATTTGCAGGGGCGTGCCTTGCAGGCTCTCCGGCCGCACGGCGTAAGAATGGTTTTGGCTGGTGATTTCGATTTTGCCGTTCAGCAGGTTTTTCACCGGATGATTGCCGCCCCGGTGGCCAAATTTCATTTTATAGGTGCTCGCGCCAAAGGCAAGGGAAATCATCTGGTGGCCTAAACAAATGCCGAAAATGGGCAGCATGCCGTGCAGTTCCCGAACCAGATTGATCACCGGAACCACATCCTCCGGGTTGCCGGGGCCGTTGGAGAGGAACAGCACGTCCGGGGCGAAGGACAGCACCGTTTCCGCCGGGGTGTCGTAGGGCACCACGGTCACGTTGCAGCCAAATTCGTTCAGCTTGCGGATGATGTTCAGCTTGATGCCGCAGTCCACCGCCACCACGCTGAACCGGTGATCGGGGGTTCTTGCGTACCATTTCTTTTTGCAGGATACCCGCTTCACCTGATCGGTGGGCATGCGGTAACCCCGCAGCATGTCCATGGCTTCCTCATGGGGGGTATCGGCAGAGGTGATCAGTACCTTCTGACTGCCCTCGTCCCGGATGATGCGGGTCAGCTTCCGGGTATCGACGCCTTGAATGCCGGGGATGCCGTTTTCTTCCAGGATTTCGGACAGCGTTTTGGTATAGCGGAAATTGCTGGGCATGTCGTTGTATTCCCGCACGATCATACCGCCCATGGTGGGAGTTTTGGTTTCGTAGTCCTCGTCGGTAATGCCGTAATTGCCGATGAGGGGATAGGTCATTACCACGGTCTGGGCGGTGTAGCTGGGGTCGGATACGATTTCCTGATACCCGGCCATGGAGGTGTTGAACACGATTTCATTGATGGCGTCCTCGTTGGCCCCGAAGCCCGTGCCCGCCATTTCCAGGCCGTTTTCCAAGACTATTTTTTTCCGCTCGTCCATACGATTCGTCCTTCCTGCATCGTTATTGCAATATCGCCCGTGGTTTCCCAGCCCTCGAAGGGCGTGGCCCGGCCCAGGGAGTAAAATGCGTCTGGGTCGATGATTCCGGTTTTCTCGAGGTCGATCACCGTGATGTCCGCCCGCTGGCCCGGTTCGATGCCGCCCTTGATCTGGAACCGCTGCCGGGGATTCAGGCTCATGAGCTCCACCAGCTTTTCCAGGGTGAGGATTTTTTGTTTACGGACCAAATTACTGTACAGCACCCGGAAGGCGCATTCCAGCCCTACCACGCCCATGAGGCTGCCCTCCAGGCCCTTTTCCTTCTCCGCGTCGGAATGGGGCGCGTGGTCGGTGACGATCATATCGATGGTGCCGTCCAGGATGCCCTCGATGAGGGCGTCCCGGTCCGCCTGTTCCCGGATGGGCGGGTTCATTTTGAAACGCCCATCCTCCTGCAAATCCATATCGGTGAGCAGCAGGTAATGCGGCGCGGTTTCGCAGGTCACGTTCACTCCTGCCCGCTTGGCTTCCCGGATGGCCGCCACCGTTTCCTTGGCGGACACGTGGCACACGTGGTAGGGGCAGCCTGTTTTCGCCGCTAATTTCAAATCCCGCTTCACCTGGGCCGTTTCGCTTTCGGAGCAGATGCCCGCGTGGCCGTTCATGCGGGCATAAGGGCCGTCGTGGATGTAACCGCCCCGCAGCAGGCTTTCGTCCTCGCAGTGGGCGGCGATGAGCTTGCCCGTTTTGCGCACCGCCAGCATGGCCATTTCCATCAGTTCCTCGTCCTGCACGCCCCGGCCGTCGTCGGAAAAACCGCACACATAGGGGGCCATGCCCCCAAAGTCCGCCAGTTCCCCTTTGCCTTGTTGGCCCATGGTGATGCACCCGTAGGGCAGCACTTCGATTTTGGCGCTGTGCCGGATGGCCTTTAATTCCGGTTTCAAATTTTTGGGCGTATCCGGCGCGGGCTTTACGTTGGGCATGGCGCAAACGGTGGTATATCCGCCCCGGGCCGCCGCCATGGTTCCCGTTTCGATGGTTTCTTTATAAACAAATCCCGGTTCCCGAAGGTGTACGTGCACATCTACGAGACCGGGAACAATATAAAAATTGGAAACATCCAAAACACGGTCGCCGGGAATGGGAGGAATTCTTTCCGCCGCCGCGTCCACCACACCTTTCCGAACGGCAATATCAGCAGCGGTAAACGTGCCCCGCCGGTACACCTGTCCGCCTTTTAACAAGGTCCGCACGTTGGCTCACACCTCTTTCCAGCCGGGTCCGCACTTTGGCAGCCCCACGTTTCGATGCATTATACCTGATGCGATGGCAAAAGTCAATCCCCGGAAAAACAGCGGAAGCGGCACATACATGAGTGAAGAGCTGGGATATATAAGGAAAGGGTATGGACAGCGGTGCGATGATCGGTTATACTGAAACAGCAGTGAAGCTTCCATAGGTTTTCCGTTTTGCAAAGGAGGAATACAATTTGTTTGATGAGATCCGCGCTGTTCCCGAAGCCTGGTCTTCGCCTGCCGCTCGCGGGGGGCGGCTGGAGACGCTGAAAATCTCCGGCTGGAGCGACACGCTTGTCTACCTGCCCTATGGGTACGAAACCAGCGGTACAGCATACGACGTATTTTACCTGCTGCACGGCGGCGGGGGCGGGCCGGAAAGCTTCTTCGGACCGGACAACCTGCTGCTGTACCAGTTGGACCATATGATCGAGGACGGCGACATCGCTCCCCTGATCGTGGCAGCCCCCACTTATTACGCCCCCGGCTGGAAGGATAAGGGCATCGGTGCTTCCGGCCAGGCGGTGGCCGCGTTCCCGCCCGTACTGCGGGATCAGATCGTTCCGGCTGTGGACAAGGCTTTCCGTACCCTGCCGGACCGGCGGAACCGGGCCATCGGCGGCTTTTCCATGGGCAGCGTGGCGTCCTGGCAGGCGTTTCTGGACGTGCCGGACCTGTTTTTCTGGTATATGCCCATGAGCGGCGATTGCTGGGCTTACGGGGAATTGGGCGGCTCCAAGCATGACAGGGAAACGGCTGCACTGCTTTCGGAAACGGCGAAAAAACACGATTTTTATATTCACACCCTCACCGGCGACAAGGATATCGCCTATCCTAACCTGAACGCCCAGATCGAAGCCATGCGCGCATACCCAAAGGAGTTCCGGTTTGGGGATAATATCCGCTATTCCGTCCTGGAAAACGGCTGGCACGACTATCCCTATATCCGCAGGTATATCGGCCACGCCCTGCCGGAGTTTTTCGTATAAAAATGTAAAAAGGAGGGAACCAACATGGCATATTTCCGCATTGAGTATTATTCCAACGCCCTGCACCGTTCCACCAGCTTTGAAATGCTGATCCCCAACGATTACCGCCTGGACCTCCCCATGCAGAACGCGTCTCCTGTCCCGAAAAAGCCCATGGGCGCCCTGTTCCTGCTCCACGGCTACACCGGCAAGGCTGGCAACTGGGTGCCGGAAGAATTGGCGGCCCAATACAATTTCGCCATCATCATGCCCACGGCGGAAAATTCCTTCTATCTGAACGGGCTGTCCACGGGCCACGCCTTCCAGACCCTGGTGGGGGAAGAAATGGTGGATTACGTGCGCCGCACCTTCGGCCTGGCGAAAGATCGGGAAAATACCTGCATCGCGGGCATGAGCATGGGCGGCTTCGGCGCACTGCACACTGCCCTGGCCTACCCGGACACCTTCGGAAAGCTGGCGGGCCTGTCCTCCGCCCTGATCGTGCACGGCATCGCCCATATGAAGCCGGGCCAGGACAATGGAATGGCCAATTACGAGTAGTACCGGGAATGCTTCGGCGATTTGGAAACCGTGGAGCAGCGGGACGTGAATCCGGAGGTGCTGGCCCTCAAGCGAAAAAAGGAAGGGAAGCTGCCCGAAATCTATTTGGCCTGCGGCACGGAGGATTTCCTGCTGGAACCCAACCGGGAAATGCATCGGTTCCTGACGGACGCGCAGATCCCTCACCAGTATTATGAAAGCAAGGGCGGCCACGATATGGTATTCTGGAACGAATACATC
>JAFXMP010000164.1 GCA_017530275.1 Clostridia bacterium
TAACTTCAATGGAGGTTTTCATCTTTGGTATACAGCTATGAAGCGTGATTATAATTTACTTAATCTCTGTTTTTTGAGCCGATTAAGTAAATTATAGTTAATGTTTTTGTTAATTATATGCCATAATATTCCCTTGGCACATCCGCTTCTCTATATTATAAATTACTTAATCTCTATTTTAAACTGACATTAAGTAATTTATAACCGCTGTAACGGAGTCAAGTATTCCTATTCAAAAAATATCTCTTCCGTAGTAGTACTTGACGATCTGTTTGCAGTATTACCTTAAAGAGAGGGCGGTTCTCAAAACGGGAACCGTCCTCTCTGATTGATTTACGCTCTGGCTCTGTTAGCTATAGCTTTGATGATGCATGTGATGATAAGTAAGAGAAGACCGCCACCGAATGCGATACCTCCGACTATCATCATCATATCCGCCATAGGCATGCCCAGTACCTTAAGTACATTGGAGTCAGGAATATCAAGGATGAACTTAAATGCTATGGCTGCTCCGGCAGTAATGGCTGTTATTTTTTTGCTTTCCATAGTGGGGTCCTCCAGCAAATCGCAGGCCGCGATCACCGTGCCCGGTTCGGCCATCCAATCCTGTTCCCCCACGGGTTCCTGATACTGAAAGCTGAAATGATCGGCTTCCATCCAGCCCTCCACGCCGTCTGCCCGGACGCTCGCCCATTCCCCTTCCACGGCGAGCATTTCCACCGGCGTTGAGCAGGATAAGGGCCGCAGAATGGGTGCATTTTCTTCCGGTTTAGCGCGCAGCAGGGCGGAACCGCCGTCTAAATACACAATTTGCCCCGGCAGCTGAGAGGGCAGCTTCAAAAACTGGGTCTTCACATAGCCCATTTTTTTCTTATAGACGATTTTGCTCCATTCCTCCCCGATTTCCTCTACTTCCACCAGGGATTTATTGGGCACGGATTCTACCAGATTGGATTTTTCATCCGCTTTTTTCCGCATATTCAGCGCGCCTCCCGGCGTGACCACCCGGGCCGTTTCGCCCATGGCTGCGCACACCGCGCACAGCAGCGCAAGCATCACTGATAAAAAGAGCAGCCGTTTGCCGTGTTTCACGTTCATTCCCCTTGTTTGCCTCCTTCGTACATGCTTTATCTTACCACAAGTCAGGTTGAATTTCTACGTTCAAAGATATTTTACATTTTTATGCCGTGCTTGCATTCTGGCCGCGTCTATGCCATAATAAGGGTATGGATAACGAGCAGGAATGGGGGCGGATGTCTGTGGCTTCCGGTATTTGGGTCAGGCTGATGAAAAAGAACCGCATCGAAAAGGACGCGACCGTGGCGTGTACGCGGGCGGACTGGCAGGAGGCCCTGGCCCAGGCCTGCCATGAACTGGACATCGGCAAACCCCTGGTGCTGCCCCGCCACGAACGGGATTGGGAGCAGTTTTCCCAGGCCCGGTTTTTGAAGGAGCACTTCGTGGAGGACGTGCCCTTCGACCGCATGGAAGTGGAATTTATCGACCCGGACCGGAAAAAGAAGCAGGGCAATCCCTATGCTTTCTGATCTATAAAGAGCGAAGAAAAAGATGAACGAACAAATTGAGCGGATACAGGCCATGGAAGCCTGCCTGGATCGGGCGCTGAACGCGGAAAAAGCGCTGCATCAGGCGCTGGATCAGTTGGAAGGGCTGGCGGCGGCTGTGGAACAGTTGGAAAAGTATTATACGTCCGGCGCGTGGCGGCAGGATTTTGAAGCGGACGAGCAGGGGCTTTTGCCGGAAAGCCTGAAGCGGGGCGTTTTATCCGAGGACGGCATATACGACGCCCTGGAGGAATACAGCGAACTGCTGCGCCGGATGCGGGAAGCCGCAGGGGGGGAACTGAGTTGAAGCGCTTCTTTTTTATGCTGCTTTTTCTGCTGGTCCTGGCCGCGCCCGCGTCCGCTGACATCGTGATCAGCGAAGTCATGGCCTCCAACGGCGTGTATGTGAACGGGGAAGCCTACGACTGGGTAGAGATCCACAACACGGGCAAAAAAGCCGTAGATTTGAGCGGTTATTATCTGTCCGACAGCAAAAAGAGCCCGGCCAAATGGGCTTTCCCCGCCAAAACCACGGTTAAAGCCGGGGGCTATATCCTGGTTTACTGCACGGGGGAGGACATGAACCCCGGGAAAAACGGGGTCTATTACGCCAACTTCAAAATTTCCGCCTCCGGGGACAAACTGATCCTGACGGAGCCGGACGGCGTGACCCAGGCGGCGTATCTGGACATCCCCGCCCAGTACGGCAACGTATCCTGGGGCCTGCCGGAAGGAGGGACCGAATACCTGTTCTTTGAGGAAGCAACGCCGGGCAAGAGAAACCCGAAAGCGGGCTATGCAAGCCAGGCGGACGCCCCGGTGATCCTCACCGCAGGGGGCTTTTACGGCGCGGGTTTAACAGTGACAGTGCAGGCTGCCCCGGAAGCCACAGTGCGCTACACCCTGGACGGCTCCACCCCTACGGCAAAATCCAAATTATTCCCGACCGAGGGCTTGCGTTTTTCTAAAACCGCCGTGCTTCGGGTGCGGGCTTTTGAAAGCAGCGAGGTCCCCTCCCCCACGGTATCCGCTTCCTATTTCATCGGATTGGAACAGCCGGTTCCGGTGGTTTCCCTGATCACCGATGAAAAGTATCTGTTCGACAAGAAGACCGGCGCTTTGGTGAAAGGAACCAACGCCGATTATCCCAATTACGAGCGGGAATGGGAATACCCCGTGAACATCGAATACTTTAGCGCTTCGGGACAAATGGAGATCAACCAGATGGGCACCTTCACCGCCGCGGGCCATTCCGCCCGGCAGAACGCCCAGAAATCCATCGCCGTCTACGCCCGCAAGGCTTACGGGGCGGACCGTTTTTATTTCAATCCCTTTCCCAATCGGAAGTATGAAAGCTATAAATCCCTGCTGCTGCGCTCCGCTAATTCGGACGCCTTTTCCACCCGCCTGCGGGACCCGGTCATTTCCTCCCTGGCGGAACCTCTGAACATCATTTATCAGGACGCCTTAGCTATCGAGGTCTACATCAACGGCCAGTACTGGGGCCATTACAACCTCAGGGAAAAGATCAACAAGTATTTCGTGGCCCAGTGGGAAGGCGTCACCGACGAAAAGGAGATCGACAGCATCGACATTCTGGCCCGCACAGGGCGGGACGAGTTCGTGCAAAACGGCAGCAACGACGATTGGCTGGCTCTGTGCGATTTCTGCAAAACCAAGAATTTGAACGACCCGGAGAATTTGCAGTACGTCACGGACCGGCTGGACATCGACAGCCTGTTCACCCATACAGCCTTTGAAATCATCATCGGCAACAACGATTTTACCAACGTGCGGGTGTACCGGGTGCCGGGGGGCAAATGGAAATACCTGCTGTTCGACGTGGAAGCGGGCTTCCTGTCCATGGATTCAGGACCCATGAATTACTACATCAAAAAGGTGAATGACAAGATTCAGGGCTTCCGCCACGAGCCCTTGGCGGCGCTGCTGAACGTGCCGGAGATGAAAGCGGCGTTCCTGACAAGGTTTGCAGAGGTGCTGGAGCTCTCCTTCCAGTGGCCCTACGTGGAGGCACATTTCGCCCCCTGGGAAGAAACGCTGGAAACGCTGCTGCCCCGTCATTTGGAGCGCTGGCCCCATTTCACCATGAAAGCCTGGCGGCAGAACGTGGACGCGGTGAAGTACTACGCCCGCATGCGGCCCGTAAAAATTGTGGCCATGCTGCAAAAGCACATGAAGCTCACCGATGCGGAGGTGGAACAGTATTTCGGGGAGACACAGCGATTGCTGGAAGGGCTGAACATATTCAAATGAGGACGCTGGAGGATTTGAAGGGCGTCGGGAAAAACCGGCTGGAAACCCTGGCAAAAGCGGGCATTCATACTTTGGCTGATCTTTTGCTGACCCTGCCGGTGCGCTACCAGGATACGTCCACGGTCACGCCCCTTTCGGAAGCAGTTCCGGGCATGGAAATCTGCGTTTCCGGCTATCCCAAGGCCGCGCCGCGATTGAGCCGGTTTCACGGGCTCACTTCCGTCACCCTGCGCCTGTGCGACGAAACGGGCGGCCTGCCCATCGTCTGGTACAATCAGTCATGGCTGCAAACCCAGATCGGCCCGGAAACACCCCTGACCCTGTACGGCAGGGTGGACCGGGACAAGCAGGGCCGCGTGCGCATGGTCAGCCCTCAGATCGTGAAGGAACGGGGCATCATCCCCGTGTACCGAGGGCTGACCGGCATCCCGCCCAAGATCATGCGGGACATGATGCGTGAGGCTCTGACCCAGTTGGAGGACTGCTGCCCCGAAACCCTGCCGGACATCCTGCGGATCAAATACCGCCTGTGCGAACGGAATTTTGCCCTGCGTCAGGCCCATTTCCCGGAAACCAAGGAAAACTTGGCTATCGCCCTGCGGCGGGTGTCCTTCGAGGGTATGCTGCTCTATCAGGCCGCCGCCGCGTCCCTGCGGGGAGAACGGGCCAAGGGCATCGTGATTCCCCTGCCGGAAAACGCCGTGAACGCTTACTGGGCCTCCCTGCCCTTCCCGCCCACGAGGGCACAGCGCCGGGTGCTTTCTGAAATCGCCGCCGATTTGGCCGCCCCCTCCGCCATGGGCCGCATGATCCAGGGGGACGTGGGCTGCGGCAAAACGGCACTGGCCTTCGGGGCCATGGCGCTGACTGCCCAGGCGGGGTATCAATGCGCCCTGATGGCCCCCACGGAAATTTTAGCCCGGCAGCATTTAGAAAGCGCCCAAAAGATGCTGGAACCGCTGGGCATTTCCTGCGGCCTGCTGCTGGGCGGCATGAAAGCCAGGGAACGGCGGAAAGCGCTGCAAGCAATCGCCTCCGGCCAGTGGCAGGCGGTGATCGGCACCCACGCCCTGATTTCCGAAGGGGTGGAATACAAAAACCTGGGCCTGGTGGTGACGGACGAGCAGCACCGCTTCGGCGTGCGCCAGCGCCGCCTTTTGAGTAAAAAAGCGGCGGACAATGAAGCGGCCCCCAACGAGCTGGTCATGTCCGCCACGCCCATTCCCCGCACCTTAGCCCTGGTGCTGTACGGTGATTTGGATTTATCGGTGGTGGACGAGCTGCCGCCGGGCCGCACGCCGGTCAAAACCCGCCTGGTACCGGAGGACAAGCGGGAAGGGCTGTACGATTTCATCAAAAAGCAGGCGGCACTGGGGCGGCAGACCTACATCGTGTGCCCCTTAGTGGAGGAAAGCGAGCAGATCGACGCCCGCAGCGCCCAGGAAACCTACGCGGAGCTGTGCACCGGCCCCCTGTCGGGCCTGCGCCTGGGCCTCACCTTCGGGGAACAGGACGCAGCCGAGAAGGAAGAAACCATCCGCCGCTTTGCCGCCGGCGAATTGGATGTTCTTGTATCTACCACCGTGATCGAGGTGGGCGTCAACCTGCCCACCGCCACGGTGATGGTGATCGAAAACGCGGACCGCTTTGGTCTTTCCCAGCTGCACCAGCTTCGGGGCCGTGTGGGGCGCGGGGCCGAGGAAAGCTGGTGCTTCCTCATGGCAGCGCCCAACGAACGGCTGAAAACCCTGTGCGAGACAAATGACGGCTTCAAGATCGCCCAGAAGGATTTGGAGGTGCGCGGCCCCGGCGATTTCCTGGGCACCCGCCAGCACGGCGATACGCTGATTCCGGGCATGGCCTTGGGAGCCGACGTGCAGATGCTGGAGGAAACCTCCAACTGCTTAAAGTGGCTGCGCTCTCCCGGTTATGAGGAGGAATGGGCGCAGGTGAAACGCAGCGCCCAAGCTGCGTTCAGCCGGGTCATGGACGAAATTGCAATGAACTAAGATTTTTGTGCATTGAAGGGGTCCGACAATGAAGAAACAATTCGATTGGGGTATTCTGCTGCTGCCTATGGGGTATCTTTTGTTTGCCTTAGCAGTATTCGTCGCTTTTCGTCCAACAACGAGTCAGCAGGATCTCCCTACCGAAAAAACAATCCGCGATTCGTTCGATCAATACTTCGAAGAGTTTGATCAGGTATCCCACATTCTTTGGAGTCATCCAGATTTTTTTGACGGTCTGTATGAAAAAACAGAAGTTCGCGCTCTTCTGCTGAACACGCAGGACGCCCTGGAAAAAGGAAATGAAGCCGGATACCTGACGGAAGAGGAATGGAACAGGCTTAAAGCGCTCTGCACCATCGCTATGCCTTACGAAATCACCCTGCGCAGTCACGACGGTGTAAATGCCATAGAATGGATATTTACCGTGCGGCAGCGCGGTCAAGATGAATACTTGCTGATTCTGTATTATATCCACGCGCTGGACGCCTCATCGCCTGAAAAAGAACAGGCCGCAATCGATAACGCGGTTTCGTATCTTGGCCAGTACAGCGATCTTTCCCCCATGGAGGGAAAGGATTTCTGGTACGAATCCGTCATATTCACAAACCCCAAGTGGGATGAATCCAGCGTATTAAAGGACCTCAAGGAATAATGCCGTTTGCGCTATCAATCAGTGTGGATTGAGTTTTTTTGGTTCCTGAAAAAGCCGGATAAAAGGAGAAAGGCCCATGCTGCAAATCTTAGGCGGCAATCAGGAAGCCCTGCGGCGGGAGTTGCTGCGCATAGCGGCCCCGGTCGGGCGGATGATCGTAATCGTGCCGGAGCAGTACACCCTGCAGACCGAGCGGGAACTTATAGACGGCCTGGACCTGCCCGGTTTTTTCGATCTGGAGGTGCTGTCCCCCTCCCGGCTCACGGAGCGGGTGTTCGCCCTGGCGGGGTCCGGGGGCCAAGTGCGCATCGACGCCCGGGGCAAACAGCTGACCCTGGCCCGATGCCTGCTCAAATGTAAAAATGATTTGAAATACTACGAAAGCGCCATCGAGCGGCAGGGCTTTATCGAGCGGATCGGCAGCCTGATTTCTGCCTTCAAGCAGGCCCAGGTGACGCCGGAGGCCCTGTGCGCCTATGCGGAGGCCTTGCCGGAAGGCGCGACTAAGGATAAGTTCTGCGATCTCTCCCTGCTGTATGCCGAATACGAAAACCGCCTTTCCGGCCAGTTCGTGGACGGGGAGGACGTATTGGAGGATATGCTGCGCCGCCTGCCGGAAAGCGGCATCGCCCAAGGCGCAAGGGCGGCAGTGTATGGCTTTGATGTGCTCACCGGGCAGATGAACCGGCTGATCCTTTCCCTGGCGCGGCAGAGCGAGGATGTGCGGGTGCTGATCGTGATGGGGCAGGAGGCCTCCTTTGCCCCCGTGCGGGACAGCGTGACCCGCCTTGAAAAAGAGGCCGGGGAAGCGGGTGTCCCCTGCCGCAGGGAACTGCTGCCCTTTGATTACAGCGGCCAGGCAGCGCCCCTTTCCCACCTGTCCCGGGAATACCTGTGCAATCCGCCCAAGCCCTGGACCGGAGTTCCCGCGGGCCTTCGGCTCTACGCTGCCCCCAATCCCTATTTTGAAGCCCACTTTGCCGCACAGGAAATGCTGCTGCTCCACGAGCAGGACGTCGATTTCGGCGATATGGCCGTAGCCATGGGCGATCCCGGCTTTTCCGGCATGCTTGCTTCTGTACTTCGCGCTTACCGCATCCCGGCCTACGTGGCAAGGAAATTGCCCATCGTCACTCACGGGGCGGTGCGCTTCCTTTTGTCCTCCCTGCGGGCCGTGGCGGAAGGGTACAGCGCCCCGGAAATGATTTCTGTGATCAAATCCGGCTACGCCCCCATCACGGAGGAAGACGCCTGGAATCTGGAAAACTATATCCTTTCCTACGGCATTCGGGGCAAACTGTGGCTTTCTCCCTTCAGCCGGGGCAGCGCCCAGGAGTGCGCCCAAGTGGAGGATGCCCGACAGGCCCTCATGGAACCTTTGCAAACCCTGCGTGAGGCGTTCAAGGATGCGGAAAACGCGGGCCAGGTACTAACTGCCTTGTACGATTACCTGACCGCCGCCGGACTGTATGAACGGCTCACGGCAAAAGTGGACGCCCTGCTTTCCCATGACATGGCGGCGGAGGCTATGCAGAGCCAGCAGGTATGGGAAGCGCTGACCCAGCTTTTATCTCAGGCCCACGCGCTGCTTTCCGACAGTCGGGTATCCCCCCGGCAGCTTTCCTCCTGGCTGGAAGCGGGGCTGGAAGCCTGCGAGCTTTCATCCCTGCCGCCCGCAGCGGGGACGGTGGTGTGCGGTCAGGTGGGCAATCTGCCGTTGGCCCGGCCCAAAGCGCTGTTCCTCATGAATCTGACGGACGGTCTGCTTTCCACCCCCAGCCCCGGTTTGCTGACCCCTCAGGAGCAGGAGGAAACGGAAAAAACCCTGCATGCTTATCTCTCCCTGGACGCGGACGGCCAGGACGCCCTTTCCCTCCTGGACGTGTGGAAGGCCCTGTCCAGCCCCCGTGAATACCTGTTCCTGTCCCGGTCGCAGGCTACCCAGGACGGCGGCGCCCTGCGTCCCTTTGCCGGACTGTCCCACATCCGCAGCCTTTTCCCGGGCCTCGTGGAGGAAGGCGGCGTCACCCAACGGGCTGCCGCACAGTTCCCCCTGGCCCCCGGGCCCGCCCTGAACGCTTTGGGCATGAAAATGCGGGAAGGCCCCCTGGAAGGCGAATGGAAACAGGCCTGGCGGTATCTGAGCCAGGCGGAGGAAACGAAAACGGAAGCCCAGGCGTTGCTTTCCTCCTTTGAACCGGAAACCGGCGCGCCGCCACTGCCCCCGGAAGTGACCCACGAACTGTTTATGGAACGGGTCATGTCGGTGAGCCGCCTGGAAAGCTTCGCTGTTTGCCCCTATAAGCATTTCGTGGAACAGGGCTTATCTCCCAAGCCCCGGAAGGAATGGACGCTGACCCCCATTGACGCGGGCAATTTTTATCACAGCGCCCTGGAGGGTTTCACCCGCCTGCTGCCTACCATTCCCCATTGGCCGAAAATTGATAAAAAAACCTGCGATGCGGCGGTGGATCAGGCGGCGGAACCGCTGTTTCAGCAGTTGTTATCCGGCGTAATGGGCGACAGCGCCCGGATGCGTGCCCAGGGAGAAAAATACCGCCGGGTGCTGAAACGGGTGGCCTGGACCTTCACCCGCGGCGCGAAGCAGAGCGCTTTTTCGCCCCAGGACGCCGAAATTAAATTCGGCTATCCCGGCGGCATCCCGCCCATTGAACTGGCACTGAAGGACGGCTCCAAGGTTTACGTGCGGGGCATCATCGACCGTATCGACCGGTATGAGGGCGACACGGGCGTATACCTCAGGGTGGTGGA
>JAFXMP010000165.1 GCA_017530275.1 Clostridia bacterium
GGAGCCTCCAACTATATTTGCATTTACGATAGCGGCGATATCATTTTTATTGAATTTAATAACATCTTCACCTATTGCTGTTACAACAGATCCAGGGTAATCTTTGTGAAGCTTCCATGTGATATAAAATATAATAAACAGAAACCATATAAAGTCCGTCATAGTTCATCACCGCCTTCGCGCGAAGAACGATGCGAACCGCTATCGGCAAATTTTCCGTTGACCCATATTCTTTTATCGCATGACGGCTGCGGCTGCTCCTGGGAAGGATGATGATCGAAGTGCGTTTCTTCCTGTTCGTCGCGATCCTGTTCTTTTTTCTTCTTTTCTGACCAGTGCCACAGGTCGTATGCTGCCCATGCGAGATAACAAACGACAGACCACGGATTCATGCTGCGGTTTGCGAGCGCAGAAAAAATTTCACCGAACAAAGCGATCGGAGCGATGACATATCCGCAGGCAATAAGCGGAAGCTGAGCTGCTTTTTGATCCCTTAATGCGTAAAATAATAAGAAAAACTGCAAAAATATGCAGGAAATAAAGCATATGACAGACGCCGTTGCGTCAATTACTTTCCAGCATACGATGATTCCAAGCAAAACAAGAACTGCGCAGATCGTGCCGACAAGAGGAGGCCCGCCTAAACCGGCGGCCCCCTTCTTGATGACAACAAAAGCTCCAAGGACAATCCAAAAAATACCAGCAACGATTTCCATAAATCATTTGCAGGCTTGCTCGATCGACTCGTTTGCATCGTTGATGCTTGTTATAGCGTCGTCCAGTGCGTCAACTGCGTTTTCCATTGCTTCATAACGTTCCGTTCCCTGTAGACCTTCCGGGGTGTTTTCCATACTTTCCGATTCTTCGTCACGAACGCTTTCCACGATATGAACGGCCTGACCGAGATGCGCGATGGCATCCTGCAATCTCTCCCGTCTTTTTTTATTCATTCGGCATAGGAACCACCTTCATTGTACTGCGGACGCAGTAAATTTGTCAATCGCCCATGCGCAGGATCGGGAGGAAACCGCTGTCGCCGCCGCTGTAAACGCCGGGTAGTTCGCCGTTCCATTCCTGAACGAGCGTGTATTCGATCAACCCGTCCGTAATGGATTTTGCAATTTTCTCGTTTGCTTCTGCCTCGGCTTCCGCTTTTGTGCGGATCGCGTATGCTTCCGCTTCCGCGTTGATCTTCGCAACATCCGCGTCGGCCTGCGCCTTAATTTTCTGGCGTTCCGCCGTCTGCTGCGCTTCCATGGTTTGCTGTTCCTGCTGCGTCTTAGCCTTTTGCAGTTCCTGGCTTGCGACCTGCTTTGCCTCGACGGCGTTGGTAAATGCGTCTGTAAAATCGATATTCTCAATGGCGACGGAAATGATATTCAGGCCGCGATCGGAAAGATCGTTCCGAAGAAGCGCAAGGATAGACGCCGACAGATCGTTTCTATTGGCGATCAAACCCTCCGCCGTGTACTTGGAGAAGATGGATTTGACATCTTCTTCGATGCGCGGCTTGACCAGGATATCCTGATACCCTGTCCCTACGTCCTGATACAGCGTCATAGCCGTTGATTTATCGATATTGAGCGTAACAGAACCCTTTACGGATACCTCCTGAATATCGGATGAGAATGCCTGCAAATCAAATGAAATACGCTGTTCTCGGTTATCCATGGTAATGATCGTATCAAACGGCGATTTTGGGTGGACGCCAGCGTCCAGCGTTGTATCGTGAACCTTGCCGAATGTCGTTACGATACCAGTGTATCCTGTAGGTACATGGCCGAAAAAGCTAAGCGCAAACACGATCGCGCCGACAATGACAGCCGCAATGCCGCCAGCGGAAGAACCTCCGCTATGGGAGCAGACGCCAAAGATCAGGAACCCTAACCCGAACAGGATGATAAGGATACCGAGGATAAAGAAACCCAAATACATCACTCCTTATGTTCTTAAATATCGTCGAAGATTCGCGCTGTGTTGATAAATATTTGCTTTAACTGATCTCCATAGCCGAATCGTTCAGCGTTCACGTCGATGCTCTTGAGCAGATTCCCGTTGTTTTGCCTGAGCGTTGCCGCCTTCCAGTCGCAGAACATCTCAACGATGTCAATGAGATCCATATCGTTGATGCCGTTCGCGAAATGTTCTGGGTGATGGCGGCAGTTGGCGTAATGATGCTCAAGCGCCGTGCTCATGTTTTTGATACACTCCTGATACTCATCCGAACCGTATTGCAGTTCGGAAAGCATGGGCGTATACTGTGTGAAAATATCGAGCTCCGGAGGTTCCAGCTTCGGTTTGTCGTGATCGACGCCGCGCTGCGTGAGTTTGTCAATGAACACACGGATATATCTTCGCACATTTTCGATATGCTTGATGGTTTCAAGCTTGCATTGGTCTTTCGTCAATCTTTTTCACCTCCTACGCGGCGCGGTTTCTCAAAAATGTCACGGCTTCCGCGACGGTATGAGCCGCCTGAATGATTTCGTCCGGCGTATTCTTCTCCGAAAAAGAAACCCGGATCGTGCCAGACGCCTCCTTGACCGACAGGCCGGAAGCGATAAGCACATAGCTTGGTTCGGAAGACTGGGTGTTGCACGCGGCGCCAGTTGATACGCATACGCCGCGAACGTCCAGTGCCGCAGCGAGCGTTTCGGCGTCGATTCCGTCGATCCGGTAGCTGGCCACTTTTTTGCAGGTAGATTCCAGCGCGAAATTCCTGTGAACTCCCTCTACGCTTTCCGACATCGTGCGGTACATGAGCTTTTCAAGCTCCCGGATGTAGGCGGCGCGGTCAAACTGGTTTTCCGAAGCGAGCCTTGCCGCCTCTCCGAAACCGATGATGCCTGGAACATTCTGCGTGCCTGGACGGAGATACATTTCCTGCTCGCCGCCGCAGAGGATTGGACGGAGCTTTTCTGGATCTTTCACCCATAGGCATCCCATTCCCTTGGGGCCGTGGATCTTGTGCGCGGATACGGTAAGCATATCGGCCCGCAAAAAACGGTGGTTGATTTCGTAGCAACCGGCCGCCTGAACGCAGTCGATGTGATACAAAATCCCGGTTTTATTTTCCAAGAGCATCCCAATGGCGGCGACCTCGTTCACGCATCCCGTTTCATTGTTGACGAACATGATTGAAACGAGGCCGGTATCCTGACGCAGCGCGCGCCGAACCTGCTCTGCGTGGATGATGCCGTCGTAATTCGGAGACAGGTAGGTAACTTGAAAACCGTGGCTCTCAAGCCGCCTGAACGCCTCCAGAACGGACTTATGCTCGGACGTAGAAGTTATCAGATGCGTCTTCCCGGAGGCTCTGAGGTGCCTCGCAGACCCAAGAATGGCAAGATTATTGGCTTCCGTGCCGCCGGATGTGAAGATGATCCGGTGGCATGATGTGTCGCCAAACAGTCCGGCGACGTTTCTTCTGGCCTCATAGATCGGTTCCCTCAAGCTTTCTCCCGCCTGATGCTGGCTTTCAGGGTTGCCGAATTTTTGTTCCATGAAAGGGATCATGGCCTCTACTACCTCTCTGGAACAGGGCGTTGTCGCTGCGTTATCCAAATAGATCATAGCGCGTCATCCCTTTCAAATAGTTGTTCGATCGACAGACCTGCGCCGATTACTTTATGTATTCTGATCGCGTCGTCCAAAGTGAAGGAAGATTCTCCACGGAAACGGCTTCTCAGCGTATAGTACGGGATGCCTGTTTTTTCAGACAGCATCTGCGTATCCATATTGCAGGCGAGCATTTCGTGCCCGATTTGTTTGTACACAAACGGCGTTTGTTTCATGGAGCCTCCTTTCGTTCGATTGAGAAAACCATGCCCCTTTCAGGACTGAAGAAGATTGATCTGTTTACACCCGAAATTTGAATTAACTTGTTCAATATTGCGATCGCATCAAACGACCATGCAGAATATCTGTATCTTTGGCGTTTCACGACACGAAATAATGTATAGCGAGTCTTTCGGAATATCGGATTTGCGAAGGAATATAAGCGCGTGGCGGCATATGGCTGCGTATAGCGGTCTTTAATAAGCATTAGCATTGCTTTTTATTTTCATACAAAATAGCTGGCATACAACCAGCATCATTTGGAACCATATGGAGCGCGGATTTCCCACGCGGAAGGTGGAATAGCTTTGTTTCATTCGTTTCCGTCTGAAACGCATGTATCCCGTTTCCCGCAGCGTTATACTTCATCTGCGGCTGAAGCGGTGTTCACTTCTCAAAATTCTTCAGCCCTGAAAGGGGCATGGTTATGTATATGAATCAATCGGCGATGGGCGCGGTTGACCTTTTCGCCGATTCCAAACGGTTATTCGGCGTGCGTGTTCATGAATGAATCGACGGATTCCTCGAAGGTTTCCGTCATGTTGAAAGCAGGTTCGATCACGACTTCGATATCCAGCATGGCGTGATCAAGCTGGTCGGAAACCGCGTTGGCCTCGTCCGTATACTTTTTGGCGAGGAGCTTAGCGAGGTTCCTGTCGAAATCAATGGTGGTGACAGATTTGATGTCGTAAACATACGGCACCTGATCGCCGTTGACGTTGAATTTATAGTCGCGCCCCTGGGTGGTTGATTCCGTATTCTTGATGGACGCGAGGCGGCGAAGCGCACCGGCTACGTTCTGGCGGATTTTATTCGTTTCCATTGCCGCGTCAAAGCAGATGGGTTTATAGCCGCGCTTGGCGGTTTCGACTGCGGCAGCCAGCTTGAACTTTTCTTCCGCGATTGCCTGATAAAAATCGATAAGCCCATCCACCTTGTAATCGCCGAACAGACGCTCCTGAGTAGCGTCGATCTTTTCGTCCTGCGCGTCCGGGTTGGACTTCTTGCGCAAATGTTCCTGAACCGTCCTGGTGACATTGTTGCGGTTAATGAAGTACGACGCTGTTGCATTCAGCATTTCATTGAGATAATTGTGGTAGCGAAACGATTCTTTGAGATTCATAGGCATCATCCTTTCCTTATGTAACGGTTCCTTCCGCCAATGCGACAACCGGATTGCAGGTGGCGTAGTTGGCCAGGAACCTGAATGTTCTGCCAGCGTCCATGGGCGATTCGGCGACAGCGTGAATCAGGCAGTGCTCAACGTCGCTGTTGGCAGGACATTCAGAGCATTTTTCTGAGCTGTCGCAGAAATGCTTGGCTGCGCTTTTCAAATCAACACCATTCACGATACATCCTCCCGTCCCACATCGTTCCGCGACAAAACAAGAACCTGCTCCCTGCCAAAATTCGCGTTCAGAAACGCGGCGAGGAGCTTTCCGTCCCTGTCCGAAGCATCTACGATGACCTTTTTATTGACTGATTTGTCTGGCATATCCTGTAGGTTATGAATGTAGTTTCCTATTTCCATACGGCCAGTTTAATGCTCAGTAAAGCATACTGATTCTCCTTTCTTCAGATCCCAGCACGAGCATCCCGTCATCACGCAGTCGCCGCAATACTTTGGGCATTGCTGTGCGGAAGAAGGAATGTGGCCGCTGTCTTCGTTCTTGAAGCGTATATAAGCGACCGGGAAACAATGTGGATTTGGCTGCGTCCAATTTCCCCATGCGCTGAATACCATATGGAGGTTTTCCGGCAGATCACCGTGTTCGTCTATGTATCGATTAACGATGTATCCCTTTTTGGTGAAAGCGAGGAACTGCGTATGCGGCAGTTCCTTGGCGACACGAACCATCATAGAAAAGAAAGCTTCGTCCGGAATATCGCCTGACGAAAAGTAACGGAAAAACCGCGAATGAAACGCTGCGATTTTTATGTCCGTTTCAAATTGTTCAGGCGATTCTTTCCAGATATCAAAATTCCGTTGGAGAAGATCTTTGTTATGCCGGAACGCGAATCTTCCTCTGCGCGCGTAACACTTTTTGAAGCACGGCGCGTTTGGATCGCAAGTGCTTCCGACAGGAAGGCTGACGGATGGTATATCTGCGCCGAGCTTTGTGATGCCGTGTGAGATATGGACGTGCTCCATTACCATTGACGCCACAGCTTCCTTTCACATAGAGGAACTCTGCGCAGAAGAGAACGCTTTACCGTGATCGTTGATACGCACCCTCTCTTTTTAACGAATGCGTAACCGTTTCCAATGTCTTTGACGAAGCTGACGGCAGTGCGCCTGATCCCGTAAGCGTCGTACAGCCACAGTTTTTTCCCGAAAAACATGAGCATTGGAGATCATTCTCCTTTCGTTTTTTTTATCGCGGTTTGATGTTCGCACCATCTGCGTGTCTCGCCGCGAATGACATTCAACGCGGCGGGCACGACCATAGAAGGCAAAAATCGCCCTTCCCTTCCGATGAAACCTGGAAGGTTCGCCATGGAGATTTGACGAATATTACATCGTGCGAAACGAATGAACGCTATCTGATCGCGTGAGTTACTTTGCTTTTGAATATGCGGCCGAGATCTGCTGGTTACTTCAGAAATCGGTTCTCATTTCTGAAGTAACCGCAGAATCGGCGGAATATTCTAAAGCTAAGTAGCGAAGCGCGTTTACATCCTGCAAAACGTGGATGCGCTGTTCTTTCGGTTATACCTGAAAGATTTGATGTGACTATGTATGGCCATCAAACATTTTTCATAGCGTTTTTTTACTGTGTGAGTTTCGTGCAATCCACTATATATCCCCGGAGCCTCATATGTCTGCGCAGTCGGACATGTGCGGGGCGCGATGAGCTGCATGGCGCTCGCGTGGTTGGGCTGTGTCGGTTTCTTGCTTGGAGGCGCTTGGTTTTGTTGGTTTGTGGGTGGCAATCTGCCTTTAGCCAGGCTGATCCTGCGGCTTGTGCCCATCTGCCTCCCAGTTCCTGTTCCCGGCGATGCGTTACTTCGGCGTATCGCGCGAAGCACTCAAAATGTACAAGTACATGCTGAGCGGTTTAGCATTGCAATTGAAACTCTGATTTTATATTCTTTGCATTATAGCGTGAGTGACAGCGTGTGAGAAAACGTGGAAATTATCCTATTTTTTGATATGCTTAGAATCAAAAAAGTTTGTTTTCTCAGCTCGCAAGGATATCGATTTTACAGGCTGCCTTCACCGCCTCCGTCATCCTGTATTTGCAGTCTCGCCAGCCAGCGAAGTACCCGCTGAGCAGCCCTTCCGCCGTTGCGATGAAGTTTTCCTTTTTACAGGGGACGCTGGCAAGGAAGAGATCGTCCGGCGAGTACAGACGAAGCGTGCTGTCCTTGGAGATGGTATTGTAATTCAGTTCAGCCTTGAATCCGTTCGGAAATGTAAACTCCATACGGTGTTCTCCTTCCTTCTACTTATATAGAAAGCGTGGATCGAATGCGCAGTCAGCGTTCTTCGACATGGTGTTGAACATATAAGCTTCGGTTACATTTTTTTTCGTGAGCCACGCTTCGCCGTAAGTGGAGATATTGTACATACACTGCTGAATGAACGACAGGATAGCGGGATGCACAACGATTTTATCTCGTTTCACGCGCCACCATTCGTATTCCTTTTGATAAGAGAAATCCTTCCCCATATATGCGCGGCCGGCCCCAAGATAATCGCACAGCATTTCTGCTGCATAACGGTACGGCATACATATGGGGCGCATCCCTTTTTGCAGGTCGTCCACCCAGTATTCCCAGTGATGCTTATTCCGCCCGCGATGATGTAGCCAGGCGAGCGAAACGCCGTTCTTTTCCTTGCAGGCGTCGATGGGAGAACTTGTACCCCGGTAAAATCTTGCTGACTCGAAGAACTCTATGGGAGAAAACTTGGACAGATCATGCAGAACGCCCTGTTTATACAGCCCGATCCTGAAACAGTAATGGCGGACCAATCTGCGGTGCATCATGATCTTTTTCAGGTGGAGACATATATTTTTTATCATCGCTATTCATCCACCCTGTCAGATGTTTGCCCTGTTTTGGGATCATATTCATAATACTTGACGATGCCTGTGTAATATTTGACCTCTCCGTTTTGGAACTTCCATTTATCAGGGCATTCGTCAACGTCGTGTTTGATATACGCGCAAACCGTCAGGGTCGGATGCTTGCTGGTAAACTCCTTGAGTATGGATTCGATATCGTCGTCGTCGCACAGACCTTCCGAAAAGAATGAGACATGATAGCATCCGTCGTCCCACCCGGAATCGTCGTCCAGATAGTACCCGAGCGCCTCAGAAAGCTCATCCGCTTCTTTCTTGGAAATGGTATCCGCGTCGATGCACCAGTCGATGTATGCGCCCATCGTTTATCACCTCTCCAAAAATGTATTTTCGATATAGCCGCGATCCTGTGTAAAAACAGGGATTTCCTTGTCAATCGTCCATTGGTTCCTGTACATCTTGACCGTTGTGCCGTCGCCAAGCGTGACGCAGGTTTCCGTTTGAGAAGGCTTTTTCAGGCAGCATACGCCGCGCTTGTAGCATACCGGATAATCGTTCCAGTTTCGCCCCGCCTGATAAATCATTTCCTGGAGCTGATCGGTGTTCTTATTCATCAACTGCTTATGCGAGAACAGGCTTTGCGCGACGATCTGGACAGAGTTGCGTGTAGCGTCCTGCTGGCGCCAGATGAAATAATTGGCGACTTCGGACGGAGGCAGAACAAAAGCGCGGGCGTCGAACTGCGCCTTCATATTCGATCTTTCGTAGGCTTCGAGCAGGTGAATGAACGTGCTGAGATCCCTTGGATTTCCTTGTTCGTCTATGTCGCCAAGCGCGTGATCCAGTATTTCTTCCCTCTCCATATACTCCCGCAGAAACACTTTATTAAATTCCAATGTGGCAATGGAAGCAGAAATACTGACCAGTTTTTGAAGGCTGTTGCCAAACCATGGCTCTGTGGTGAGCGTATCGTCATTGGTCAGGAGCAGAGAAATTTCATCGGATTGCGCATAAGCAAGCTTCACTCCGCCAACCTGTTCGCAAAGCGCCTTGGTTGTTTCCCACATGCACTTATGCAGCAGTTCATCAAACGGTCGGCCAAAACCTCTTGTAAATGAATGAAACGCCCTGCCGTCGATTCGGATAATGACGGGAAGACGTTTCGTGAGGTAGATACGGGATATATTTTCGTATGCTTTCATACGATCTCCAAGGGCGTCCGGCACGAAACCACCTCCGAATGTAAATTTGAAAAACACAAAAAAGCTCCCGGCCGGGTATGATCCAGCATCTTCGGAGTACGAAACCGATGCCTTATTCCATTTAGGCGACGGGAGCAGGAGCCGGATACAGGAGTTGAACCTGCAACTTCCGCAGTACAAAAGCGGCACTCTGCCAATTGAGTTAATCCGGCGCTCTTACTCTCCGATTATCCGGTTGCCCTTTTCATCATCAACACAAATCATTTCTCTGTCGATGTTCTCTGCTTGTCCAAAATCAGCGTCGTCAAAAAGCTCTTCCGCTTCTTCTACGGCCACTTCCGGACTGCTTGCTTCTACGTCAACAGAGAATGTCGCGTAGACACGAAAAGTAACAGTATACATAGGTTTCTTCATAATCAGTCCCTCCTATACGGCGACGCATGATCCTGACTGAAATATTTTTTCATATAAGCCATGATCTCGTCGTCTTCTGGGAAGAAGATATCCCTTTTTGTTTCGCTGGCGTATGCGCCGAGGACATTGGAGATCAACTGTCCGAAGCGCCAGTCCGGTACGGTTCGCCACAAATCGGCGAGCTGGTTGCAAAAATCCTGGATTCTATTGGGATCACGCATCCAATTACTCCTGTACGATACTTCCTTTTTTGCTGTTGCAATATTGACACATGGGTTGGAGGTTATCAAGCGTATCCTTTCCGCCTAAAGACCTTGGGATGATATGATCTTTCGTCATAAGCACTTCATTTCCGTTTTCGTCGATTGCGTATAAATTCAAATGATAACGATCCTGAGACGATCCATGTCCTTTCTCTTTGGCAAAGAATTTTCCTTCAATACCACAGCACGCGCACTTGATTCCTTTCGTAAAAAACACCTGATACCGCAGGCTTGTGCTTTTGACCTCATCCCCATCAAACGTAACATAGGTGGTTCTTGGATTAAACATCGTATCATACACAGCGCTGCGGACAGATTCGATGGAGTGTATGCTTTTTCTGATATACATGAATACCTCCTTATAGATAAAGAAATGGCGGCCTAAGCCTTTTTGCAGTGCGCACGCATTATCTTGCCGCCTGGGCGGGCGGATTTTCAATATGTGCTCCGCCATACACAATATGCCCCTGCACGCACAGGGCGAAACTGATCGCGGCGTGGATTTGAACCACGCATGATGCCATTTCCAAAGTGCCAATTCTATATTGCGCTCTATTTCATTTAGAGCCTTTCACCGACGACTCTGGCATCTCCCGTCACGTAAGCGGCTACCTATTTCGCCACGCGATCTGTTCAGTTGATTTCCCTAAGTCCTGCCATCCAGTTTTCGCCGAAAAGATTCATCAGCGACTTATACTGCTCGTCGCAGGCGTTTCGGATATCGGACACACGATCAAAGCTTTCTTTGCTGTCGATGGTATAGCCGAACTCTTTGGCAAATTCCCATACGTCTGACGCCACGGGATATTTTTCAAGGCAGGCGAGTACGTCGTAGGATGTTGGGCGCTTGTTCTTGCGGAAATTTGCCGCACAGTCGTAAAAAGGAAAGCTGTACGATTGACCGCATCGATTCATCGTAACACGGTACTCATGGTGCATTTGCTTGTCGCTTTGATCGAATGGGAAGCCGCGTACATCGCCGACACGGACGATTTTCAGATCGGTCCCGCTGCGCTCCAGGAAGCTATCAGCCTGGACACGATAATCTGACATACGTTCCATCCCGATTTCGCTCTCCTTCCCATACGCCCCAGAAGCACATCATCATTGCGTGTTTCCAGGCCAAATATCTTTCAACGTCTTCCTTTTCCGGATCGATACCGTTCATAAGAGACTCATAAATACCATTGTTCAGCAGGCGCTTGAGAGGATGGGCCGTAGCCGCAAAATGGCATATTCTTTCCGCGTAAATCATATATGCGCGGACAGGAGGATTCCCGTTTCTATCCCGGATAGATAATTCTTGATTGGTTAGATCCCGTTTATAGGATGTGATATACAGCCATGGAGGGAGCAGGATCTCCGATTCTCCTGGCTTTTTGTAAACGGGAAGCAGCTTTTCCATATCGGCCTGCGGAATATTTTTGGACAAATGAAACTCCAGAAGAACAAGCCTGTCCTTATCCGTATATTCTTTCAGAAACCCAGTCTTCGATGTGGACGTGAAGGAAATGGTTTGGCGACGCGCGATCATGTTCATGGCGTCCGATTCCCTGTCAACGCGATAGACGGTCTTTTCCGGCTCGTTCCGCCCGCCGATCCGCATCGCTTCGACCATATCATAAAAGAATCTCAGCAATGCTTTCGGACATTGGAAAAATCCGCTGTTAAGAAATCTTCCTTCTTTCGCGCGCGCCATTTCGCTTTCGATGCCGGGGAAGAACAGGGCGTTCAGCGTGTTGTACGCTTTCGGGTCATGCGGCAGACCCGGATATACGTCAGGTTCGCCAACGTAATACCGCAATGCGTTGATTTGATTCTTTGACAATCTGGACATAGCGCATCATCCTATCGCATCAAAATGGCGAAAGGTAAGGGATTTGAACCCTTGAGCCCCTGCGGTGCTGCCGGTTTTCAGGACCGGTGCATTCAGCCTCTCTGCCAACCTTCCATAAATGCTGCGTTATGAAATGCAGCACATGGTAAAGGAGTCGTCAAATTCAGGAAGATCCTGTTCTTCTTTTTCAATGGCTTCTTCTGGCCAGCCGTATGGGATTTCATCGAATGTAATATATTCGATGTTTCCGTCTCGATCTCTATTCACGGTGTTGATTGTGTATTGCGCACCGCAAAGCTCCTTCATGCCAGGAAGGATAGCGACCTTTGTTTTAATGCTGCCATTTGCATATGTTCCATATTCTCTCGCTAAATCTTTAGCGTCTCTGAGTCTGACGATATCGCCCTTTTCCATTTCGATCCATATCCTTTCCGCAAATATGGTGGAGAGGGGGAGGAGTCGAACCTTCCGAAGCCGTGTTTTCTGCGCAAAGACATCCCGGCGGGGAATTTACGGTTCCCCTCCTTTGCCCGCTTGGATACCTCTCCATAACCGATTTTCCGGCGCGTTGGTTTAAACCGTCAGCACTCCGCCGTAATTCGGGAACGTTCAACGCGGATGGTGGGACTCGAACCCACGTTCTCTGCCATGTTTCCATGCGCGTCCATACCAACTTGGCAACATCCGCATATAATTGGCCCGCACGGACTTGAACCGTGAACCCATCGCTTATGAGGCGATCGCTCTGACCAGTTGAGCTACGGGCCATAAAACCGTATCGATGTGCTGTCACGCCAAATCGTCCGCCGAGCTGCGCATGATGCAAGCATAAGATAAATGCAGCTTACTTATCACTTATGCCCGCAAGTCTGCCTCTTGCACTGCTTCGCATACATACAACGCCACTAAGCTTGCATAAGGCGTAGGCGTCGGGCAAAGCCCGGGTTATTCATGTATGCGCATTCAAAACTACCGGGATTCCTCTGGCTACATTTTGAATCTCTGCGGCGACGAACTCCTTAGATGATGGCTGCCTCTAAGCCAACATTTCGATGCGGTCATTCTTCCTCTTCTTCGTAAGCCCAGGTCATCGTTCCGTTTACTTCGTTCTCCGCTGTGATGACGGCATTGCGGACGAAACAATGATGCGCACAGACTTCTTCACATTTCTTTTTGAACCACTCGATAATTTCCTCAGCGCTGTCGTGATCGCGAAGATCGCCGAAAATCGTAACGGTAAAAGCGGCGATATGGGATTTGTTCGGATTGATCCATACGCTTTTTTGGAGAGAGCCTTCCGATCCCATGGGGAGATATGAATCGGGATTGGCGTGAGTGTCGCGCCACACATCTCCTGCGGATTCAAACAGGCATTCTTTGCCGAACATCTTGTCAAAATCCGGAAGCTGACGGTTGAATACGTTAATGAAATCCAGCCGGACAACACCGGCAACATGCGTCCAATTGCTCATAAAGCGCCATCCTTCTTCATTTGATATGAGGCAGCGTATGACTGCGTATTTTTCTTAATACTATTCCTGTTATATATGAATAAGCCAATGATCATCGAAGCGGAATCAGCGGCGAAAGCAACCGCGTTCTTGGGAATCTTCACAGCGACGGGAATTGAGTACAGGCAACATTCAATAGCCGTTTTCGCAGCCAAAACACCCAGCAAAACAAAAACAATGGTAACAAACGACTTCCAAAGGATCGATGCGTTTTTGTGATAAAGCAGCCCGCAGCCGATCCCGATTATGGCGTTGGCGACTGCCCAGCTAACGGAAAACCCGTATGCTGAAAACAAAATGCTTTCCAGCGTGCAGCCGATCACACCGACGATCGTGCCGTAAGCGCCGAACACGCAAAGGGAAACGGCAAAAGCGATATACCCGAGGTCGATCTGGATATTGCCGATCAGATTGATTTTCACGAACGCGCTCAATACCACGTATAAAGCGGTCAGCATGGACAAATAACATATTTTCTTCGTTCGGCTCATATCTTTTTCCCCTTTTTATATTTTTAAGAATGTGCGCTTGCCGCGTCGAATTGCATTCTCAGCGGCCATTGTCATTCTTTGTGAGGTGTTGCGCCGACGCTCACATCAGCCGGGCGCTACCCGGCTTCTTGCGCGAGTCATGGGAATCGAACCCATCGTCACCAGACTACTCGCACAAAATCCGTTCTTGAATCATGAACCTCGCGGGTTTTCGTGACCAGGGTTAGGAACGGTAGCCCTGCATGGTGCTGCCATGCGCTGATGAAGCGTAGTGACGGCCTCAGCTTCATTTGACCTGCCGGGTTCAACTCGCTGCGCAGTCGGCTGAAATTACCCCGCCACATTCCGGTGGCCCCTGCCGGATTTGAACCGGCACCCTACTGATTAAGCGTCAGATGCTCTGCCATTTGAGCCAAGGAGCCGTTTGTCCCTGGTGAGATTTGAACTCACACGTCCGAAGACGAAGGAATTTTGAGTCCCCCGCGTCTGCCAATTCCACCACAGGGACATAAGATCCCGCTTTTTCCGTATCAGGGAAAGCGGGCGAAACCTGCCGCTTCAACATTTGGAGACATCAAACGCATCCACGGAACCTTCAAGCAACCACCGTCCTTCGGTTCGTCTCTTGAAAATGATACTTGCTGCGGGTATGGATTTCCACCACACATGCAACCTTGCGCAGTTGCCAGACTTTTTGGGTGCCAAGGAAGAACAGCCTTCGTGCTCCGACTTAAAAGGTCGGCGCTAATGATTCTCGCTACTCGACACATCTGTGCGTCTACATGTTCCGCCACCGCAGCGCCAGGGGAAACCGCATGAATGTAAACCCCTTACCATTGGATTTGGCGTTCCGCTTCCTCGGTTTCCCTCCACGAAAACGCCCACCTTTGGTTTACCAGCTACAGGGAAGTCATTGTGCTGGCGGTTTAATGCAAGGATTCCAACCCTTGCGCCATCCATCTGACCGCTCTACCACCCGGTTTTTGACCTGTTCACCGGGATACGTCAGGAATGGACTCGACGGGCATCGAACCCGCTGCCTCCTGCTTGCAAGGCAGGCGCTCTGCCGATTGAGCTACGAGCCCACACATTGCATGGTGATTCCGGGCGAAGCGAAGGCAAACTACAACGCACGGCCAAACTTGTGTCAGAGGTTTGCCGTACCCTCTCCCATCCTTTCTCCTCGTTTACCAAGCTTCTCTTCCGGCGTTTTCTTTCGGCTTGCGCCTATCCTTTTTGTGGTTGACGCCAAACCCTCAGAGAGCTCCGTCGTGTTCCGCATAAAGGAACGGTTCACAACTTCAACGCTCTGGACGACCCCATGTGCCATCCAATCTACATATGTAACCCGGAATCACCATGCAGCACGGAACTTTTCACTGCGGCTCCCCGCGCATCAGGGTAGCATCCGTTTACTCTGTACGTTGCAGTCACGCCTTCATATATTCTGTCACGAGTTCGGCATAAAAGACGTGACATCCAGGCGCCTTGTCCGCTGCCTCTCCGCTCGCGGCTGTCTTTTATGCTATACGGGAAGATGCGCTTCCCGAATGGTCTGGGCGGCGGGACTCGAACCCGCGATCTTCTGATCCCAAATCAGACACGATACCTGGCTTCGCTACACCCAGGAGCTAACTCATCAGCATATCAAAGAACTGGTCGTCAGCGGCAATTTCCTCTAAATCGCCGGTGTTTTCGGGGATATGTTCGAGCATACTCGCGCTGATCGACCATGTATCATGCTCATGCCTGCTATCATGCAGTTCTTTGGCGTCTTCATAGAAAAGGATTCTCTCGCCCTGAAATCCTCTGATCGTAAACTCCATGCCACAGAGAGGATTCATCCTGTCATTCCAGCCAAATCTGATCTGTTCTTTTTCTCTAAGACGAGTAATCACATCTAAATCCTTGAATCGGACGCGATCACCGATATTAAATTCCATTTAGACACCTCCAAATACCATATTGAAGAAAGAATCATTGGTGATTTCCTCCGGGATCTTTTCTTCTTTAACAAGGCGAAGGCAATCTTCTCGGATGCCATACGGCGGATATTCCTCAAAACGATAATAGAAGAAACCTTCTGTTGGCTCTGTCGGACTTTTCTTTTTGACCGTAAGAATACGCCCTTCCAGCTTCCTAATAAACGAACCGCCCTTTTCTGGGATAACAGTTACGAGATCGCCCGGCATAAACTTATCATGCTTCTGCCTCAATCATCCCACCGCCTTCAAAAGCCTTATTTAGACCGTCGATGATCTTTCCTCCGTTAAGCCCCGTCAGTTCGTAGAACCACGCGGAAAGAAAGAACGTCTCTGCCTCTTTTTTCAGCGTGTACATATCTTCTCTTTCCTTGGTTCTCAGGATCTCGGAGGCTTCACGCCAATCCAGAGAAGCTTGCCAGACGATCGCTTCCGTAAGAAGGAGCGCACCTTCCGCGCAGATCGGGCGATATTTGTGACTTGGCATAGGAGCATCCTCCCTTGTTTCATTCTGTTTCCTGGAGGTATTCTATGTATTCCTGTTCGGTGGAGAAAAGCATCCACACGCCGCGAACAAGGCCACGGAATCCATAGCCGGTATAATATCCGTAACGCATAGCAATCTCCTTACGGCTGTTCGAGCGCAGCCTTCATCATTATCTTGAAATTCACCTTGTATTTTTCCTCAAACGCTTTGATCATGTGCTCGAAGTATTCCTTTTCAACCATCTTGCAGTAACTGAGGATTCCGTCGAAATGCCGGACGTCTTCCTTCGGCCACGGGATATGGTTAAGGTGATCGACGATGAAGTTATTCGTCATGGCCTTGACCTGCTTCTTGCGCTGATAGCCGACGGTGATGTTGTTATCCTTGTTGAGCATCAGGCCAAGATTCCAATTTCTGCCGGAAGACGAACCGTAGCGCGTTTTCTGATCCTTGATGACGAACGGAGCGCCAAAATCCTTCACGACACCGTTGATATGCGCGACCATTTCCTTGTAATCGAAGCTATATTTACTGGAAATCTGGATATCGTCGGCATACCGTGTGTATACGAAACCCTGTTTCGTCAGGCCGTTGAACAACCTATGATCGATCGGGATCATCATGGCGTTTGTAAGCATGGGAGAAATCGGCGTGCCTTGCGGCAGGCCGCCGTCCAGGAAGCAGAGGCTCAATGCTTTCTTGAGCGCCTCGGAACCTCTTTTCGTCTTCACGATTTCGCTGAACGGAAACATCACAGAGAAAGCGCGGTATAAAAAATCTTCGGTAGTAGAGCCGAAGAAGTTGGAGAAGTCCGTTTTGAGAAACCAGCGGCTTTCGTTGGCCTGATGGCGCTTGATCGCGTCTATGGTGGATCGTCCGGGGACGTAAGCGAACGCGGACGTGTGATACAAAACCCCCATTTTGTTCACAAAAATGGAGCACAGTTCACGAAGCGCGTTCATCAGATTTTCGTTTGGCTCGTCAATTTTCCGAAGGCCGCCGGAATGCTTCGGAATAAAGAACGTATGATAAAGGCTGCGGCGTTCGGCAGCCAGCAGATCAGCGTGCCTCTGATTAAACATTTCCAGACAGGAAATCATGGAGTTGATGTCTGTGCGCTGAAGAAGCTCCTTCTTGGGCTCTTTCACGAATCTCGTGATCGTGCCGGACATATCCCGCCGAACGGGCTGAAAATGATCCTGCACCGACGTGGAAAAGAACAGATCATCGAATGTGATCTGCTGATGAGGAGGCGGCTGCCTTACGGTGATATATGGCATACTTTCATCTCCTTGTGTACTGCAATCTAAATACCTTGTTGGATGTCTGGAGGTGCCTGCGCGCTGCTGAGGCCGGTCGTCTTCCTGGAGACCGCAGCTCCCAATTGCTGCGGATCGGAAGAGGCGCCTTCGTTGCCGATTTCGGATGTATGATCTGGCCAGGATGATTATCAGATGCGACGACTGTCTTGGTGATGACGGCGGAAGCACGTCCGACTCGCGGGTTCCCACTCCTGCGATGGGCTCGTCGGTTCTTCAGCCAGGGCGGCCGCTCCGGATCTCCTCGTATACCTTCTCCTTCTATCCAACTTCTTGTTACTTTTGCGTATCGCAAAAAGCACTCATTCAAAGAATGGGTTACGCATTGCAGTATGTATTTATTGGAATATCATTTTCAGAAAATCGTCCGTCATGATGTCTTCCATGATTTTTGTTTTGATTTTGATATAGTACCTGCCATACTCATCCGGCGCGTCGGACGTTTCGAGTTCCTGGTTCAATAGAACCATAGGACAGATATTCGTATAACGATCGCAATGGAGGTTATCCATATCCCAGTTTATGGCGATAACATGGCTCGTATCCATTGTGCCGCTTCTCGTCCATCCTCTGAATACGTTGGGGTCTGATAGCAAAGGAATCAGATCCCCTTCGCACTGGAGATAATCTTCAACGTCCGCTGAATATTGGGATGCGGACGGGAGCGTGACGAGGCATTGAAGCTTAGTTTTTCGCCCGAATTGTTTTCTGGAACCTTCCGGAACACCGACCTGGATTTCCTGCGGCCGAATGGCGGATAATTCCTCGGACGAAAACGAAGCAAGGAACCCCCAATGCATCGCATATCTGGCCGCATCGCCTTCGTGCATCGGATGAAACCAGCTTGCTTCCGGTGAGTTGATGAACTGAAAGACGTTTGCGAACGGGAAGTAATTATACCCATGCGCCTTGCGATCCCGGTTGACGGCCCCATGCTCGGGAGAATCGAAACTACCAGCAACCTGGAAAGGTTCCAGCACGATTTTCCCATCGTCAGTTACCTTTGTCCATATCAATTCTTTAGGTTCATTTGCACTGTTTGCAGTGTAGCTGCCGAAAACCACTTTGCTTCCAACCGGCAGTTCTTTCAGTTTCATATGCTCACCTCATTGATTAAAAGGCATCCAGGCCGAATGCGAACGAATCGCAAAGGATCATTTTTTTCAGTCCGTTGCCCTTGACAAAATTGACGAAGTTGGAAACCCCCGCCGCCACCACAGAGCGCACCGTAGTGCAGACGGAAAGCGTGATATTGCAGGCGGATACTGGCGTTTCCTCTTTTGCCTCCTCATGGCTGAACGCCATGGAGTTCAGGAACGCTTCCACCATTTTCTTGTCGCTCCAATCGGCGGCGTAATGCTGGGCATCCGTGAGCCGCATCCGAAAATCGAACATCCCTTTTACATAGGGGTTATCCTTGCAGGCTTCAGCAATCTTCCTACGCAGATCGATGTTATCGACGCACAGGAAAATATATCCGGAAAGGCGCTGGCCGGTGTAACCTTCTTCCACGACGCGAAGATCGTCTACGATATCGGGATTGATCTTCCGCAGATACTCGGCCACGGCCCGAACCTTTTTCTTGCCGATGTCTTCCTGCGTAAACATCTGGTTGGCGATGTTGTGCGCCTCCACATCATCGAAATCATACAGCGTGATCTTCGTGATGCCGAACCGCGTCAGCATCTCGGCGACTGTGGAGCCAATCGCTCCACAGCCGATGATATGAACGCGCCCGTTCAGCATTTCAGGTTTGAAGAAATCATAAGATTTACTC
The DNA here is from genome assembly GCA_017530275.1 of Clostridia bacterium. Next base: position 19,149 of record JAFXMP010000165.1, read on the forward strand.
AGATCCATATATGGCACCTCCGTTTAATCCAGATCGTCTCCGGCCCCGACCATCTTCTGATACCATTCATCATGGCGGTCCAGGATACCGCTGGAGTAGTTTCCGCCATAACCGCTATACGGAGGCGGATTTTTGCCAAACGTCGTTTGCTGAGCAGCGGCCTTTCCGCCCTTCTTCCCATTGGTTTTATCAGAACCGGCCTTGGAAGTGGTTTTCTTTCCGGCTTCGTAACCCGTACCGGCATATGCGGAGCCAGAATAGTACCCAGCACCGTAGGTCGTTTTTGTTTTCACGAAACCGGCGGAATCATCGGTGAAGGAAAGGAGACTGTAAAGATCGCTGCCGTCGTTGATCACGTCAACGATGACATCATCGTTCTCATACAGGATGTTGTTCTCCATGTCGTAGACCTTCACGGTCTTTTCCATCTTCTTGTTCCAGATCAGGAAGATGTAGTAGTCTTCCCCGTCCATCATTTCCAGGATTTTTTCCTGGTGCGAAAGATCGACGGGGGACGGGGAAGTACCGAAATTCACATGGGAGTGCATCTGGGCGCGAAGATTGTTGTACGCTTCATCGGGAAGCTCCATCATCCACTTCTGGTAAGCTTCCTGGTCGGTGTTCACCGTACCGCCGGTCACTTCCTGGGGATAAACCAGAATGTCCTTGATGATAAACCTTGCGTCATCGGCGCGTTCGACAATACCGTGCCACGCCACCTCCGTAGAGAACTCGGAGATCAGCATCTTCTGCTTGATCCACGCCAGGGGCGTGTACATGATGGTGGCTTTGTCTTTGCCGGTTTCCTCCGGGTACACAAATTTCTTTTCGTACTTCACGCTACCGTCGGAAAGCTTGGCGTTACGAAGCGCTGCGCCAAACTCTTCCTGCATCTTCTGGATGATTTCATCCGTCAAAACGATCGGTCGTCTCATTTCTTATCTTCCTCCTGCGCTTTCTTCTGCGCGTCCAGCCATTCTACAGCTTCACGCGGCGTTACATCACTGCCGTCTTCCAGGCGAATGATTTTGCTATTGGAGTTGCAGATCCACTTGATGAAGGGCTGGATCGTCTGCTCGATTTCCGTCATATTGACGCCCTTCGTACCGGAAATACACTGCTCGATTGCGCCGATGATATTCCCGTTTCGAAGCGCCTCCTGAATGCTCGGCCTGTTATTTCCGAGGCACGCGAAAATTTGGAGATGCGGATTGGGAAGATAATCCACACAGTCCGCAGGATACGTGAATTGCTTTTCACTTCGCACGCTGCCGCCCGTGTTGATGTAATATACGCCGCACAGCTTGACGCGGAACCTGGGCGCTTCGGAGAAAAGCTCATCAATGAGTTTCTTTCTGTTGTCGAGATTCTTGAAAAAGTCGTTGATAATGCCTTTATCCTGATAGATCACGCCATTCCGCTTGTATTTGGAGAACATATCCTCATCGAAAAATTCCATGAAGGTTTTCACGATGAACTTCAGCTCGGTGCCATAGGTGCTAACAGGCGTGATGGATTTATTGTGATTGAAATAATCAATCAGCTCTGACTCGTCTCCGCAGCTATCAATAATATAGCGCAAACCGTTGAACCGAATGTTCTGCTCGTTGAGACTGTCCATGAGCTGCTTGTAGCGCTGCTCGTTTTCCCTGATTTGCCGCCTGATATCTTCCATGGTATTCTTGACGCCATTGGCTTCCGCTTCATGCGCGTATTTCTCGAAATTCCCGAGGATCATTTTGATAGCGGCAGCACGGAAATCGATTAGCTTACCGAGTTCAGCAATGGCCGCCTCATAATCAGGCGCAAACTTTTCCCGGAAGGACTTGATCAGATTTTTTTCGAGGTCGTCCAGGCAGTCCGGCGCTCCAACGAAGTACCAAGGCAATGCTCGGATCACGAAGGTCTGGATAAAGTGGTACTTCTTCAGATCCATATTGTGAACAAGGATCACGGAGTAGCGCTGCTCACGGTTCACATAGAAACGGACTTTTGCATAGTTCTTTATCCGATCCTCGATATCTTTTTGCTCTACGGAACCGGAAAGCTTTGCGTAACCCGTTTCCTCGTTATCGACCAGATTAAAAAGCGCCTCGATGCTTTCTTCATCCGTGCGATAATTGATAATAGAAAGCGTATCGGGCTCGGTTTCAAAGATCGCCCGCATCATCGGTTCAGGATCATGCTGGGCAATCGTTCCACGGCCATAATCCTTGCGGTAGATCCTTAAATCGATGGAATTGCCCTCTGGCATACGCCTGAATAGCAACGCTCGGAGCGTAGCCAGGAACGAATAATCTTCGTTAAAACCTGCTCCCGTGATATTGGCAAAATACTGATCCGCTACATCCGAAATGAACGGATCGACATTGCCCAAATTTTTATTGAACATAAGCACCTTTCCTTCTATTCAGGAGTATACCAGCGTGCAAGGAAAACAGCGCCCCAGGGACATCCCCCAGGGCGCTGCATATTCCGCGATTCGGCTGGATTACATCACGGTGATGGCGGCACGGACGGCGGCCTGTTCCTCAGCCACATCAGCCAGGGCGGGAGCATACTGGGCTTCGACTTTGTTCAGCTTCAGGATGGCGACGCCGATGTTGTCTTCGACCCACTTCTTGGGCTCCTTGGTGCCTTCGGGGAGCAGGATGGTGATGGTGGCATTGCCGTCTTCGGTAGTGGTTTCGCCGAACTCAGCGCCGAAAGCGCCGATGTTCCCCTTGCCTTTGGAAGAACCGACCAGGAAAACCATGTGGCGGTCAGCACCTTCGCCCTCGTACAGAGCCAGGTTGTCGGGACGGTACTTTTCGATCTTCTTCAGATCTTCCAGGCTGTGGGCAGATTCGACCACGGCGGCGCCGCCCACGATCTTGATCACAGCAGCGTTGTCGGCCTTGACCACGTTCAGCAGGTAGCAGCGCTCGGTGACGCCCAGTTCAGCGAAGCTCTTGTCAATCTGGCCGGGAGCCAGGGTCGCGCCGTCCAGGGAGATGGTGCCACGTGTGTAGTCGATGCCGTTGTCTTCCAGCGCCTTGCGGATGGTGGTGTTTTCGGAAACGATAATGTTGGAGCGCTTCAGGTTGTTGCCGATGGTGACGTTAATCATGATTCATTCTCCTTTTATTCATATATGTAGATTGGATTTTTGTGGCAATTCAGTTTCGTCGGAAAAACATATTCTTGGTGGGTGATCTCGCATGGTACATCATACTTCATCCTTTCTATCATTCGTTATGATGGTGTAACGGTGCGACGAGTCATACCGGTTTTCTGATCGGAAACCGGATACGCCCCTCTCAGCATTTTTCATACGGGCTTGAGACCGTCATCGGCTGCTTTAGGACTGGATGGCGGGAGCGTCCTCCAGGCCACCCTGACTCCTGCCGTGCGCCGCGAGGCACTGTCACGACTGGGCATCAATTGATTTTTTACGTCCGCTGCCTTACCCGGACGAAGCTTTTCGTAAATCGCGGACTCATCCGCGACTTTTCGCCGCCCATGGTTTAATCGTCTGAACACATCCCATTCATGTTCAGGTATGGACGAACTGGGAACCCGGCGTTAGTTGCCATGCCCGCTCATTGCACGGTCAATTCGACGCCTGTACCCTCATCAGCCTTTCCCAACCGGGCTTTGAACCGGCTTTGGCGGCTTTAAGGCGGGCAATGTTTCCCACGCATTGCCCCTTAAAGGAGGTCTCATTTGAAACTTGAACCGCACCTATCGGTGCGGATTATTGGATTGGCTTCGCCTTGATGACACAAGCTGGGGCCACCGCGAGGCGCGTGTTGCTCGCATCATAGCGGCTCAAGCTGCCGCCAGGACAGACGAGACGGACGGTGCCCGCGTACGACGAGCTCGGACTCCGCAACCACCAGTAACGGCGATTGTTCTCAAAATCTCTTTTTACCCTCATTGCGTCGATATCGGCAGCATAGAAGGCGTATGCGCCTCCTTCATCATACACGCAGTCATCATCGACTTCAAAACCGGCTTCGCTTGCGGAGAGAAGGAAGAACATCTCTGTTGTAGAGATAATATCTCCGCCGTCTTCGTCGCAAGCTCTTGTCTTTTTCTGAACGTATGTGAGGCAATCGATATCCTGTTCAGAAAGCATTCTTGCAAAATTCGTATGAAGGTAATTCCTCATGTCGTTATGCAATGGGTGATTCCAGCCATAACGATGTTCTTGCGTAGGTTTACAGAAGCGAACCTTACCGAAAGCCTTTTCAGTCTGGACAGTGAGCGTATTATCTCCGTCCTGATTCTTTCCGATGATAATCCAGTCCAAATCATTCCCTGATTCGGTAGCTGTTATGATCTTGTCGCCGATCTGAAACTTATCAATATTGCCAGCGGCAAGCTGTGCTGCGGCGACCATGAAACCAGAAGCCGATAAAAGCTTTTCCTCAGCGAATTTCGCTTCGAGCGCTTTAATTTCAGCCAGTTTCAACGTTACCTGGCTGCCCATTACAAGCCGGTCAAAAGCTGCCCAAGGATCAGTCGGCATAACGCATTTCCTTTCTCATCCAAAATCCAGGTCGTTGTCGTATTTGCTGTACACGATATGCTTGGTGCCATCGCTTTCCTTGATAACGGCAGGCCGGTAAACCTGGACGCCCTGTTCCGCAAGAAACAGCTCGACAAGATCCATGAACTCGGAAAGCAAACTGGAATCGAAACCAAGTTCCTCAACGCTAATGTCTTCAGCGCCAATCAGGTTCAGGATGAACTCAGCCGAAAGCTGTTCCAGATCGTCCGTCCGTTCCTGAACATCCCGCACGGTGAGCCCTGTTGTAAAATCCGCATCGAAATCTTCTTCGTCGTCTTCATATTCCAGGTCATCAGGAACCTTGGATTTTGCGGCTTCTTCGGCTTTCTTCTTCATCGCCGCTTCGCGCTGTGCGAAGATTTCATCATCGCTCATAATTTGCAGTGTAGGCATCAAACCACCTCGGCTTGCAGGAATCTCGCTTCGCTTTCGACGCGAAGCTGCTCAGGATCGAGATACATATCTCCGTAGATTTTGAGAACCTTGAGCCAGTTCATGAACCCTTTCAGAATGCGAATCATATCGGCACGTCCTTTCAAAATTCGCAACAAAAAAGACGCCGTAGTACAGCGCCTTTAGAACAACAGAATTATTCTTTTATGCAGGTGACGAAATCGAGAAACGAATCGGTTTGAAATTCCTGAATATCCGGTTCCTGTCCCGGAACCAGTTCAAGCATCCCTTCTGTGATCGTCCATCCGTTAGCGGTATAGCTGTCGAGAACGTATGTTGCGGTATCGTCTCCGGCGTAAACCTCAATGACGTTGCCTTCTAATCCGCACAGCCCGTCTTCCTTCATTGCTCTGCAGAAGTAGTTCTCGTCATTTGGAATATAGATATCGCCGTCATCTTCAATGCCGTAAAGATTCTCCATTTCTTCCCAGGAAAGAATCCTTACGCGATCGCCTACGTTGAATTTTGAGCTCATCACATCACCTTCATCACGCACAGGATGATGTAGAACAGGAAAGCATACATCAGACCGAGGATTACGATATTCATGGCATCAAACGCCATTCTCAATTTTGCCTTCATCATGAACGCCCTCCATGAAAAGGAGAGCGCCCATTTCTGAACGCTCTCCGAACTTTAGTTGGACTTTTTCACGAACACGTTAGGGATCGTACACCCGATGCAGATTTGACCATCCGCAAGGGAATCAATTCCAATAGCGGAACAGTGGCTGATTACCTCAGCGAACTTCTTTACGTTATCTCCGTACACGTCGAAAACCAAGAACGTCGCGGTAACTCCGCCATGTTCCTCCTTCGGAACCAGTTTGCAAAGCTCTGCTTTGCCGTCCAGTTTATCCGCAGAATCCAGGAAGAACCTGTACAGAGCGCAAAGCTTATCCATTTGCTCCTGATTGATTTCGTAATCATCATCCTTACGGAGCGACAGGACGATATTGTAGAGCTTACCAAGGTTTTTTACGATTTGTTCGTCGGACAAAGACTTCACTTCCTTAAACGGCTGCCACCCTCAGAATCGTTCCGGGTTGGATCACCATCGAAACCTCATTCGGCACAGGAGTTTTCTTGGGAGTTTCCAGAACATGGGCTTCAACGGGGATCGGATGGGGAGCCTGAACTTTCGCCTTCACAGGCAGGGGGATTACTTCAACACCGGCTGGAACCTGGGTTTCCTGCGGTTTCTGAACCTTCATGGAACAGTGCGGAATTACCTTCAAGGAGATTCCACGGCAGGCTTCGCTGCGATGATGCAGGATGGTTGCCAGAATCACGACAGACCTTGGAGTCCAGAGATTAACGCGGGTTTTGGTCTGAACCATATGGCGGCGGAGAATCTCGCTGGCCTCTCCATACAACGCGCCACGAAGCGTGAGTTCAGATACGTTCAGGGCCTTGCACACCTGCTTTGTATCCAGAACTTTTTTCATTCCGAAATCCTTGCCGCACACGGCCTTCAGGGCTTCACGGCAAGTTTCATCACCGAGGTGAACCAGGCTGGGCATCAGATCGTTCACGGAACGATTGTTGAAAATTTCCACACGTCTTTCGATATTTTTCTTGAACATGAAATTCCTCCTGCTTTATTCAGGCAACCGTTTTCTAACGGCAATTGTGAAATTTTACTTTGATTCTATCGCTTTCCTGAGTTGATTCAAACCCTTCCTTGCGTTTTGGAACTTAAAACCATCATATATTTTTTTGTTTGCAGTATGCTCTTTTAGGATTGGCTCTGCAATCTCAAGAATGACCTCATCTGTAATCACAGTATCGCTACAGACGACCTTCCACATTGCAATTATGAAATCATCGTCTTCAAACCACGCACCCATGGCCGATCTGGACATAGAACATCTTCCGTACAGAAACCCAAGCTTCTCTCTTTGATACGCCAAATCACTTCCTTCCTGCAACTTCATCACCCCCTTAACCTTGCGTTTTCGGGGGCATTATATCACATTCTACTGTGCTTGGCAATGCCGGACGGATGCGGCGCGAGCCGAAATCTTCCTGGATGCGAAAGCTTCAAGGAGGTTCTCGTGCGCCGATCTTATGGCGCAGGAATCACAATCGATCCTCAGACCTCTTGTGCAACAGCATTCGCACGACCTCTCGAATTGCTTCCGGGATTGAAACTCGTTTTGGCAACTACACTGGATATCTACGCCTTTAGCCTCAAAGTAGGTCATGCGCTCACCTCGTATTCTATTTTTGGTTCAAATCCTTGATGGAATCAGCATTTGAATTGATACGTTTTCCCGTCCTCGGCTTTCATCAGATAGCTGTGGAATCCGAGCCTTTTGACGACGGTTCCTCTCATATCGGTTTCCATCTCGAAAACCGTTTCAACAAACTTCCTTTGAGCCTTAGACACTGGAATACCTCCATCCTTGCGTTGACAAGGCATTAGGGATTGGAATGAGAAACCCATTAGGAACTTCCCTTCTGGAAAGTTGGGAGCATTAGAAACGATGTTACAGGGAGCATAGCTGCCTCATCCTTCCAGTCTCCTGGGCGGAGCGAAGTTTATGTTTAGCTCCTTTTGTAACATAGAGAACCAGAGATCTTATTATTCTTTAAGGAAAGCCCTCTGGAACCCTTGATTTTACTGGGTTTCTGAAAATTTTTAACACCTTATATGTGTTAAAATGGGCTGAAATCCAAATCCTCAGCCGATGAATCCCTCATATTCGTGAACATCGTCATCAATTTCGATGTACACGGTGAAGTAATCATCACCGGCTTCAGGAAGCTCAACGATGAATGGTATGGCGTCATAGATTACATGGCGCATCCCCTCACGGTATCCGCAGAACCACGCGGAAAAGGCGAGAGCCAGGATCAGAACCAGGGTCAGAACCCGCTTCAGGATAGTTCGATTCATTTTTGCCTCCAGAACCCCAGGAGAGGGGCGGCTTACGCCGCGCCCTTCTCAGCCTTCTGGGGGACGGGAACCTTCACGACTTCCACCTGTTCCGGTTCAACGGGCTTCACATCGCCCTTCTTGGCGGCAGGCTTCGATTCCTTTTTGGGTTCAGAACCCTGCGCGGGTTTGGCCTTTTCCTGCCGATAGTCCAGGCCATACACGCCGCCGGTCACGATACGGTGGCAAATGTCCATCAGGAGAGCGTGGACGAATCCAGTCTTGGAAACCTGAACCGTCAATTCCTTCCGGTTGCTGCGCTTCGTGTAGCACATCAGGAGATAGGCCACATCATGGTTGTTCACCTTGTAGATGTTGGCTCCGTTGTCACCAGCCTTGAACATGAAGGCGTCGATTACCTTCTGCAAAGCCTTCACGATTTGCGTGTTGCTGGTGGGGGTTTCGCCCAGATTTTCCTTCCGGGCCAATTCCTTCATGTAGTAGGTGCTGGCAATCTGCTTGATTTCGGCGGCGCTCATGTTCAATTCCTTCGCCGCACGCAGGCACAGAAGCTGACCGAACTTTTCGACCTTATACGCCCAGAGCGTATCCAGCTCACAGAACCTGCAAAGCTTCACAAGGTCGATTTGCCGTTCCTTTTCGGAAACCTCAATGCCGACCTCAACGCCATCCTCACGGACGGTCTTATGCCGGAGAACAGGGAAGCTATACCGCGTCACGGCGGCAATCACGGGATTTTCGGCCTTCTTGAGTTCGCAGAACACCTCATGCTGCTTGACTTCCAGATACTCCGCTTCGCTCTCTTTCAGAGCAGCTTCAGCGGCGTTCATGCCTTTCAGGTCTTGTTTCCTGAAGGCTTCGTTCCATTCGCGGATGGAGCCATTGATTTCCGACTCAATCTGCGCAAGGCTTTTCTCGGATACCATGGTCAGAACCCCTTTCAATTCAATTTACAGGCCGAAGCCCATATGAAAGCGTCCCGGCTGTCCCATCAGGGGCAAAGACCGGGGCGCTCGATATATAGACTTCACGCCATGCGTGAATTGTGCAAACATTATGTATCACTCGAATCTTAAACCCTCTATGATTGTCCGCTTCCGTGCATCCGTCCCGTTGGGATTTCAGCACAGCCCCAAGGAGGATCACCCCTTGCTTTTCTCCATTCACCCTATCGTAATTTCTCGTTGAGAAACCACGGTACAAACGGGCTTCAAGAGAGGGCGCATCTGAATCATTTTGCGTTTCAGATTCTCATGCGTAGCCTATCACGCAAGCCGCGATTAGTTCACCAACCAGCTCAGGACTTCACGGTTGGGCTGTTGCTGTACTTACGCCCCAGCACGCCGCACGTCTACTCCGATACGACGCCCCATCAGGGGAACCAGGCGGCACATATATAGCCATGTGCAGCGTGGCGCTCAAATAGCGCTCATCGGTCGATTTGTGCTCATCAGAAACCCTTTGACTCTGCGTTATACAGGCTTGTCACTGTCAGCACCATAAAGGTGAACTGGCCGCATTAAAGGGAGGGCAAGGAAGGAGGAGCCTTACCCAACCCGAAGCACTCTAATAGAAGCCCCACGAAATCGCGCCTTTAGTTGATTGCTTGGATGTAGCACCTTCTCAAGCGACCCACATTCTACATTTTACGGATTCACCTTTTCAGGATGTTACCGACCCGCATTTGCGGGAACGTGGCGTTATCGCCTGAAAGAGTGTCCACATTCCACGGCTTTAGATGTCCGCGAAATATGGGGCTTTAGGCGTGTTTATTCTCACGCGGCAGCCTAAGAGCCTTAGCCGCTCTCACTCTTTGCTCCATCGGTTTATTCGAGTCACCCGATGGTGTGACCTTCGCGCATATGCGCTATGTATCCATTGAACCCCTGAATTTTGGGGCTTTATGGCGTTTTTACGGCTTGCCGTGGGCGTTGCCGCCGTGGGCGTGCCGTCCTGCCCTTCCGCTTGTAAAGCGTGGGCGTTGGGTGTAACGGCTTGCCGTGGGCGTTGCC
>JAFXMP010000013.1 GCA_017530275.1 Clostridia bacterium
ACGGCATGACCGGCGGCCAGATGGCCCCCACCACCCTGATCGGCCAGAAGAGCACCACCAGCCAGGACGGCCGCAGCAAGGAACTGAACGGCATGCCCGTGAAAATGAGCGAAATGCTGGCCACCATCGACGGCGCGGCCTACGTGGAGCGCGTGGCGCTGGACAGCCCCGCCCACGTGCGGCAGGCGAAAAAAGCCATCCGCAAAGCCTTTGAGATTCAGCAGCAGGGCCTGGGCTTTACCCTGATCGAATTCCTGTCCACCTGCCCCACCAACTGGGGCATGACGCCGGTGAAGGCCCTGGAATGGGTGCGCAATAACGTGATGGCCTACTATCCCATCGGGGTCATCAAGGAACCCGCAAAGGAGGAACAGGCATGAGCACGTATAAGATGTTTTTCGCCGGTTCCGGCGGCCAGGGCGTGCTGCTCATGGGCCAGATGATCGCCCAGGCGGCCATGCTGGAAGGCAAGGAAGCCACCTTCCTGCCCTCCTACGGCCCCGAAATGCGCGGCGGCACCGCCAACTGCACCGTGGTGGTTTCCGATAAGCCCGTTTCCTGCCCCTTAATCTATGAAGCGGACATTGCTGTGGTGATGAACCTGCCCTCCATGGACAAGTTCGAGCCCATGGTCAAGCCCGGCGGATGGATGTTCTACAACGAATCCATCATCGACCGCAAGCCCAACCGGGACGACATCAAGGCCGTGGCCGTGGATCTGGCCGCCCGCGCCGCCAAGCTGGGCAACGATAAGGTCGCCAATATGGTCATGCTGGGCGAAGTGGTGCGGGGCACCGGCGTTGTGCAGCCCGAAACCATCTTCAAGGTGTTCGAGGAAAAGTTCACCGGCAAGAAAGCCGCCCTGATCCCCCTGAACAAGCAAGCGTTCTTAGGCGAGTAATTTCCCTTTTCATGCAATCGCCCCTTTTACCGGGCTATCCGGCAAAGGGGCTTTTTGTATAACGCCCCCGGACGATCCGGGGGCTTTCACGCTGTCATTCGTCCGATTTGGCGTTCCAGAAGAAAACCTCTTTCCCTTCGCGGTCGATATACGCGCAACGATTGTCGATTTTCACCAGGGCCAGGCCGTTTTCAAAGCTTTCCGCCCTGTCATAAATCAGGGGCAGGGAGACCGTCCCGGTTTCGTCGATGTAGCCCCATTTTCCGTCCTTCATCACAAGCTGCAGACCCTCCGGGAAATCCATGGGCTCAAAATCGCTCAGCTGCCATTGGGCTTTGCTGACAATCTCGCCCCGCAGATTCACCAGGCCCCACCGATAGCGCCCGCCTTTCTCAACTTCAAAGAACCAGCACAGGCCGTTTTTCATGGGTGGGTACAGATTGAATCTTTCCACATTTTCAGGAGACGTGAAAGTGAACAACTCTTCTCCGGTGATGGCATAAACCGTGCGGGCATTTGAACCGGTATGAACGACCAATACGCCGTTGGCGCAATCCGGGCCCCAATTCCCATCGTCCTGGCAACCCCGGCTGACGGTATTCCCCTGCCGGTCAATGAATCCCCAATCCTCTTCCTGGAATTGCACCAGCGCTATCCCATCCTGAAATGCTTCAACCCAGAGAAATTGGGGCGGAATCACCACATTCCCTTGCAAATCCGCGTAGCCCCGCAATTCCTGTTCGTTTTCTACCATGACGCGGCCTTCGGAAGCAATGCTCCTGTACAGGGAATGAATGCCCTTTGGCAGCGGGATTTCCGCGCCGGTTTCGTCGATGAGGAAAAAGTCCAGCGGAAACCATTCTTCGTCCATATAGGCGACGGACGCCACGCCCTCATGGAAATTGCCGGGGTCTGAATCAAAATACTGACAGGGAATGACCAGCTCCCCGGTGCTCCGGTCGGCGTAGCCCGCGCCGTTATCCTCCATGACGGGAATCAGGCGGCTGTCCGAGCACCAGGGCCATATATCGTCCCATTTCAGCCCGGAAAAGCAGCCGGAGGGAATATCGAAATAACCGTACAAAGGGCTTTGGAGGATGATTTCTTCCCCTTCTTCATCTTCGCCCCACACGTAGTCGGCCCGGCGGTATACCAGCCAAATTCCCGTGTTCTTCCCGCCGAAATAATCGCCGCTTTGGCCCGCGGCTAAGCTGTAAATGGGCGGCAGGACGAATTCGCCGTTTCTGTCGATGATTCCATCGCAGTCCAGTTCCCACAGGTCGTCCGTTTCGGGGTCGTAGTCCGCCGGATAAATAGAGACAGAAGCGTAATTCCCCCGGAAATTCCCGGCGGAATCGAATTGCGGCGCGATCACCCATTCCCCCGCCCGGTCGATATAGCCCATTTTTCCGTTTTCCCCATGGGCAGGGTACAGGGGCACTTTTTCTTCCGCTCCCGCCGCAAAGAGGGACAGCAGGCACAGCATAAAGACGAATAATGCAAGCGTCTTTTTCATGGACGGCAGCCTCCTTTCAATTATTAAACGAACGGGGAAGCGGTTTTGTGACATGAATCGCGAAAAAACGCAAATAAATTTGAAAAATGTCTTTCTTCGTTCTATATATAACACGGGCGGAACAAAAGTAAAGCGACATAACCTATGGTGGCAGGGCTTACGCATGAATTACAAAGTGGGAGTTGTTTAGGGAGAAGCTGGGCGCTCCGCGCGCCCAGCCCCCGCGGCAGGGGATGATCCCCTGCACCCTCTCCCGCGGAATAAGCTTGACACGATAAACAAACAATTTTCCGCTGTTGCTTTGGAGAAATGGTCAACTTTGACAACCTTGTGCTTCTGGCCCGGCATCCGAAGGACGCCAACCCGAATGCCGCGCATCCGGGGAAAGCCGGGGAATAATCCTGAGGAAAAAGCTCGCTTTTTCCCTGGGATTTTCCCGGCTTTCTTGGGCCAGAAGCTTCATACTTCCGTAAACCCCAGGGCGACAAGCGAAGATTGTTTGTTTTTCCCAACCCGGTAATTTCGCTGAGGGGGAGTCCAGAGGTCGAAGACCTTTGGTCAGGGGTTTGGGGGCGGAGAGCCCCCAACGTCTCCCCGGCAAATCCTAATTTCTCATTCATGCGTGAGCCGTGCTTATTTTTTTCGGAACGCTTGCAGGATTTGACGAAATAGGATATGATATTTTTACAAAGCATCATCCGTAGAAAAAGCTGAAAACCGTAAAAAGGAGTGGAGCCGCCATGCGGAAAACGTGGGATCAGGCAATCGACGCGCGGGTGGACGCGCTACTGGAGCAGATGACCCTGAAAGAAATGATCATGCAGACGGATCAGTATTTCAGCCATGATTTTACCCGGCGGAACGAGCTGGGGGACGTGACGCACGTGGATATGGAAAAGCTGGACCAGCTGCTGCGCGGCTTTTGCCCCGGCAGCATTCAGGCCCGGGGCATGACGCCGGAGCAGATCAACGAAGTGCAGCGCTACGCCATTGAGAAAACCCGCCTGCATATCCCCATCCTGTTCAGCGAAGAAGCGCTGCACGGCCTGTGCCACCGGGCGGCCACCGCCTTTCCCCAGCAAATCGGTTTAGCGGCTACCTTCCGCCCCGATTTGGGCCGCCGCATGGGCCGGGCCATCGGCACGGAAGCCCGGGCTATGGGCATCCATGAAACCTACAGCCCCGTAATGGATTTGATCCGCGATCCCCGCTACGGACGCACCGAGGAATCCTACGGCGAGGATACCCACCTCTGTGCTGAATTTGCCCGGGAAGTGGTGCGGGGCATGCAGGGGGACGCCCTGGACGCCCCCGACGCCATCGCGGCGGAGCCCAAGCACTACGCCGGATACGGCGCGCCGGTGGGCGGGCTGAACTGCGCTCCCTGCGCCATGGGGCGGCACGAGGTTTTTTCCGACTGCCTGCCAGTGTTTGAAGCCGCCTTTGCGGACGGCGGGGCCACGGACGCCATGTGCTCCTATAACGCCATCGACGGCACGCCCGTGTCGGCGGATCACGAGCTGCTCACCGAAGTGCTGCGGGATCAGTGGGGCATGAAGGGCTTCGTGCGGTCCGACCTGACGGCGGTGGCCCGGCTGTACGATAATCATTATCTGGCCCCCACCCGCAAGGAGGCCATCGCCATGGGCCTGGAGGCGGGGGTGGATTTGCAGCTCTATGATTTTCCCCACGACGAATGGCAGAACGGCATCGAGGAACTGGTGCGGGAAGGACGGATCGATATTAGCACCGTCCGCAGGGCCGCCGGACGGGTGCTGCGGGTGAAATTCCTGCTGGGGCTGTTCGAGCATCCTTACGTGGACACCGAACGGCGGGTCCGCTTCGTCCATAATGAAGAGCACATTGCCCTGGCCCGCGAAATCGCCCGGGAGAGCATGACGCTGCTGAAAAACGAAAATCGATTGTTGCCCCTGTCCAAAAGCATCGGGAAAATCGCCGTGCTGGGGCCCTGCGCCGGGCACGCCGTATTGGGCGATTACACCACCGAAAACAAGACGGGCGTGTCGGTGCTGGAGGCCATCAGCAAAACCGTTTCACCGGAAACCCAGGTGCTTTACGATCCGGGCTGCAATATCCTGGGGGACGCCCTTCTTCCTTTCCCCGCTTCCTGGCTCACGGATGAAGAAGGCAAGCCGGGCTTGACCGGGCGCTATTACAAGGGAAACGCTTTTGAGGGTACGCCTGTTATGACCCGGCGGGACGCTGCCATTCATTTCAACTGGATCATGGGCAAGCCCCACGGCGACCTGGACGCTTACTGCTTCAGCGTGGCCTGGACGGGCAAAATGACGCCCGATGAAACCTTCCAGGGCTGGCTCGGCTTCGGCGGGCAGGACAGCATGCGCCTGTATGTGGACGGACAATTGATTTTGGACGTATGGGGCGAAAAAAACGACGGGGAGCGCACCGTTCCCTTTACGTTTGAAAAGGGGCGCGCTTACGATCTGCGCGTCGAATTTTTCAGCGACCATCGGGGCGCTCGCGTCCTGTTCGGGTATCAGAAGGAACGGGAGGACTTTTCCCGGGCCGTGGCCTTGGCCCGGCAGGCTGACGTTTGCATTCTGTGCATGGGGGACAGCCCGGACACCTGCGGGGAAAACCTGGACCGGGTGAGCCTGGACCTGCCCGGCAGGCAGGAGGAATTTGTGCGCGCCGTGGCCGCGATGGGCACACCCGCGGTGCTGGTGCTGCAAACGGGCCGCCCCGTCACCGCCGTTTGGGAACAGCGGCATATCCCGGCCATTCTGGAAGCCTGGTTCCCCGGGGAAGAAGGGGGTTGGGCCGTGGCGGAAACGCTGTTTGGCGATCATAACCCCTCCGGCCATCTGCCCATTACCTTCCCGCGCCATGTGGGGCAGATCCCCTGCCATTACAGCCGCCGTCCGGGCGGGGGAAAGCGCTATGTGGAAATGGACTGGCTGCCGCTTTATCCCTTCGGCTACGGCCTGAGCTACACGGAGTTTGCTTATTCCGATCTTACCCTGTCCGCGCAGGCCATCGCTCCAGGCGAATCGGTGACGGCTTCCTTTACCGTGCGCAATACGGGGGAGAGGCCCGGCGTGGCGGTGCCCCAGCTGTACCTGCGGGACCTGTTCGCCTCCACCGTCAAGCCGGAAATGACCCTGGCAGCCTTTGAAAAGGTATATCTGCAGCCGGGGGAGGAAAAGCGGATTTCCCTGACTATTTCCCCCAAGGCTATGCGCACCCTGGACCGCCAATTCCAATGGCATGTGGAACCTGGCGATTTCCGCGTGTTCCTGGCGGAAAACGCGGAAAAACCGCTTATGAGCCGGGATTTCCGGGTGGAGATAGGGGAGAGGGAGGATTCAATCCCTCATTCTGCCTTATTGCCAAATTTTGATGACAAATGAGCCTTCATGTGATATGATCAGCATGAGCGCTGCGGTATTGCAGGCTCAATGGCCGCAACTCTTTTCATGGGGAGATGGCTGTCTTTCGGCTGATCTGGAAGTCTGTCCTCCTTCCGGGGAAGCGATAAGGGATATGTATTTTAACCGCAGCAGATGTTATCTGCGCGGAAAGAACAAGGAGTACGCCATGCATAAGACTTATCAGGAAGAATTCTTAGTTCGTACCAGCGACTGCGACTTTATGGGCACGCTTCGGCCCAGCGCCATCATGCAGATCATGCAGGAATTGGCGGGCACTCATTCAGAGCTCTTGGGCTGCGGCAGGAACGCGCTGATGCAGCACAATATCGTTTGGGTGCTGAACCGCTGCGAAATTCACATGGACAAGTACCCAAAAATCGGCGACCGGATCACCGCCGAGACTTTCCCCACAGCTAACCGCCGCTGGTTCTTCCCCCGCTATTACTTCTTCCGGGACGAGGAGGGCAGTACTTTAGGCTGCGCCGCTACCCTGTGGGCACTGCTGGACATCCAAAACCGCCGCATGCTGCCGCCGGGGGACGTGGCCAAAATTCTGCCGGACAACGCCGACCTGCCCGTGCCCATCGGCCTGCCCGCCACGGTAGATACGGTGGAGGGTGAGGAAAAGACCCTGTGGCGCAAGCCCGTTTATTTCGATTTGGACGTGAACCAGCACGTGAACAACACCCGCTACGCCGATTGGGCCTGCGACGCTTTGGGCGTGGAGATCATGAGCAAATATTGCCTGGAAACCATACTGGTGAATTACGACGCCGAAGTGCTGCCCGATCAGGAAATCACCCTGCGGGTGTATAAAAACGGTCTGAATTACCGGGTGGCAGGCTATCACGAGGATAAGCTGCACTTTGAGCTGGGTGGAAAACTGCGGGAACGGTAAATCTTACCCCTCCGGCAACAGGTTCAGCGTCAGTTCAAACCGCATGCGCATGGTGTCCGGCTGGCTGATCCGGGCGGGGTAGATCACCCGCAGGGTGCGGGCATTGATCCTCCGCACCTGGGCTTTAGGCGCTTTTGCGTTCAGGGTGACGGTCAGGCCGGGCAGACGCCATTCGTTTTCGGTTATCACAGCGGTATCCATACCGTCACATTCGATTTCAAAGAAAATATCCACGTCCCGCCTCACCTGGGCGTTCACGTCCATGGTCAGGCGGTTTTTCTCGATAGTTCCATTAAAGAAAACCGTATGCAGATGGGTCATTTGGCCGTCCGGCAGGCAGCGCAGCAGCTTGATCGTTCCCAAACCCGTTTTCTGCCGCCAGAACACCACCAGGGGATGCAGCTGGTAGCTGGGGTTTTCGCTGCCGCGCATGACCCCCGCCATCAGGTCCGGGGTGATCCATGCTTCCGCCGTGCACAGGGCGCTGTTGTTTTCCGGGTCGCCCCGTTCGGAAAGCTCCCGGAAGGTGCGGCAAACGGCCGCGTCCTGCTTGGGCGTCAAAAAGGCCCGTTTCACGTCTTCGGGCATGCGGATATCCCCCAGCAGCATCAGGGGATTGTTCACGCTTTCCACGGAAAAGGGATGCCAGGGGAAATCCTTCTCCCCCAAAGCCCAATACAGCATATCGCAGAAGCAGGTGTGCACCGCCATGTCCATTTCATAAGCCCTGGAATAGGGGCCGCAGAAATTGCGCATGGAAGGATTGTAAAAATCTGCCATATCTTGCCAGATGCCGCTTTCCAGTTCTTCCGCAAGGGAAATCAGCTTTTCATTATCGCTGTACCGCCGCACGAAGCCCAACGTGGACAGGTCCACCCCGCAGTAGGTGGGAGAATTGAATTCGGCGCAGGCGTGATGCTCCCGATAGCGGGAAAGCATGCCCCCAGCGTAGGAAACGGCGTAATCCCGCCAGGCGGGTTCGTTCAGCAGCGCACCGAAAAAATCCAGCAGGAAAATGTGCATACACTGGATGTTGGTATTGAGAGGCGTAAAATTGGTTTGGCTGCGGGTAATGCTGCCCTCCATGGCAAGGCGCGCGCTGTGAAGAAGATCGTTTTTTAATTCGGCGCTCATCCGCCTCTCTCCATGGCGAAGCAGCATGGCGAAGCACATGAGCAGGAATTCCCGGAGATTGGGTTCGTAGGTGTCCCAGACCACGGGCACGGTATCGGTCAGCGCCGTGCGCAGCAGAACTTCGATTTCCCCGGCGTTTTCACATAATACAGGATGGGCGGCCAGCTTTTGATGGAAGCTGTCCGTTACTCTTTCCCAGGTACAGTCCGCCCAATAGCGCCCGTACAAGCCCAGCCGCCGGTAGTCCAGCGTACCGACGGGGGGAAGCTTTTCATCGGGATTGTGGCGGAACACACCATGAAAGATTTCCTCCGGCGCGTTCATCTGCAAGGCCAGCACTGCCCGGCAGATGTCTTCGATGGTGTCCCACGCGCCTTCCCCGTCCCGGATCATCAGCGCCAGGGCATAGTACAGGGACGCCCGCAGACTGACGTGTTTTTCTTCGTCAAACTGCCAGGAAACCAGGCGCGATACAGGATCGTAAGCCGCCGAAAGCTTTTGAAAGGCTTCGTTCAGCAGCGTTTTTCCCTCCGGGGAAAATTGATCGTATAGCGTGAGATTCGTATTCATGCCTGCGCCTCCTTTGGCTGTCCGTTGCTTTCAAAACGATTATACGACTTGAGAACGCGCTTTGCAACCTCCTGTGTTTTTAGCTGGCCCTTGACAATCTCTTCCATGCTTGTTAAGATGCAGGAAAGGAAATATTTGCAGAACGCTTATGGGGAAAGAAGGTGAGAACCATGAATTGCCGGCAATTGGCGGATCTGGTACTAAACAGGCTGAAGCAGAGCGAGGGCGACGGACGCTGGGACGATCATTTGAGCCTGGCCACCTGGGAATGGCCCCAGGGCGTGGCGATGTACGCCATGCTCAAGGTATACGATGCGTCCCGCGATGAGAAGCTGCTGGAGGAGATTAAAGCCTGGTATGACGGGCACATCGCAAGGGGCCTGCCGGGCCGCAATATCAACACTACCGCACCCATGTTAGGATTGACTTTGCTGTACGAAATCACGGGAGAAAAGCGGTATGTTCCGTATATTGCCGATTGGGCGGAATGGATCATGACCGGCCTTCCCCGCACGGAGGAAGGGGGCTTTCAGCACCTGACCAGCGATTGCGTGAACGAGCAGCAACTATGGGACGATACCCTGTTCATGACCTGTCTGTTCCTGTACCGGGCGGGCTGCGCCCTGGACAGGCGGTCATGGCGGGAGGAAGCGAAATATCAATTCCTGCTGCACATCAAATACCTGCACTGCGACAAAATGGGCCTGTGGTATCACGGCTGGTGCTTCCTGGGCAGGCATCATTTCGGGGAGGCCTTCTGGGCAAGGGGCAACAGTTGGATCACCGCCGGGGCCATCGATTTTATGGAATGGCTGCCTGAAAATGATCCGGTACGCCGGATCGTGAAAGAAACCTGGCTGGAACAGTGCCGGGCGCTGCTACAGTGCCAGGATCAGGAAACCGGCCTGTGGCATACCCTGCTGGATCACCCGGACAGCTACCTGGAAACCTCTGCCAGCGCCGCCATAGCCTACGGTCTGCTCAAGGGCTGCCGCTTAGGGCTGCTTTCCTGCCGGGACCAGGCTATGGCCGCCGCGAAAGGCGTGATCGGCAAGATCGGCGCGGACGGGTTGGTGGGCGGCGTATCCTACGGCACCCCCATGGGCATGGACCTGGATTTTTACCGACGCGTGCCCATTCAGCCCACCGCCTACGGCCAGGGCCTGACCTTCCTGATGCTGACCGAACTGATGCGGAATGATGCGCGTATGGAATAAGCGGGCGCTATTTCATTCTTGCCATTTCTCCGTAAAATTCGTATAATCAATGGGATCGATCGACAGCGAGGTGCAATTACATGAAATCCAGGCGCTTAACGGAAATGGAAGGGTACATCCTCACCCACGGCTCTGCTGCCATGGAGGAGCTCCGCGACGCTTTTGGGATTTCCATGAACACGGTGCGGCGGGATATTGCGGAGTTGGTTCAGGGCGGCCGGGTGGAAAAAGTCTACGGCGGCGTGAAAGCGATTGAACAGGTGCAGCCCCTGGTGCCTTACGCGGTGCGCTGCAGCAGCCCCAGCCGGGCTAAACAGGCTATCTGCGCGGCGGCGGGAGAAATGGTGCGGGACGGCGATATAATTTTCATCGATTCGGGCACCACAACGCCGCATATTATGGATGTCATCAAGGACAGGAAAATTACCGTGATCACCAACAACATCGAAGTGATGTTCCGGGCGCTGGACCATGAAAACATCCGTTTGATCGTGGTGCCGGGAGAGATCCACCGGAAAACTCACTCCATCACCGGGGAGGATTCCGCCGCGTTTTTAAGCCATATGAATACGACGCTGGCTTTCATGGCCGCCACCGGCGCATCCATGACCAACGTTACCAATTCAAGCCCCTTGGAGTATTCCATCAAGAAAGCTGCCGTGGCCCATACGGAAAAGGCGGTGCTGCTGGTGACGGGCAACAAATTCGGCGTTACCAGCCTGCTCACCTACGCATCCCTGGATCAATTCCATGCCGTGATCACGGACAGCACCATTCCGCTTGCTTACCGTGAGCGCTTGGAGGAGATGCGCGTCAGCCTGAAAATCGTGGAAACGGGAGAGTAAACGTGCGCAGCATAAAACGGAGAGCAATATCGCCCTCCGTTTTTTTACACTTATTGATTCTCCAGCCGTTCCGCCAGGGAAAGCAGTTCTTCAGGCGTATGGATGCGGTAATCAGCGTGATCCTCGGGCAGTTCCTCGTCGAAGGGACGCCGTTTGGACCAGTCCAGCAGCACGGAGGTGAGGCCGAAACGATTGGCCCCCCGGATATCCCGGCTCACGTTGTTGCCGATCATCAGGATGCGGCTTTTGTCCTCTTCGGTCAGGTGCAAGGCTTCCATGGCGGAGGAAAACATCTTGGGGCTGGGCTTGTCCTCGCCCACTTCCTCCGAAATGATCCAGGCGGCAAAAATATGGTCCAGGCCGTTTTCTTTCATGGTATTGTGGAAGGACCGGGTCAGCCCGTCCGCCACCATCACGATGGTGTAGCCTGCATCATGCAGGCGCAGATAGGTTTCCTTCGCCCCGGGAATGCATTCTGCGTGGATCACGACGCCCTCCGCGTTCCGCACCTCGGTGCTTTCGTCGATGACCGTATCGCCGATATCCGTGAAGATGATCAGCCGCTTTTTTCCGTCAGCCATGTGATCCTTCCTTTCCGCTTCGTGTAACTGCATCATATCATATCCGGCGGGGATTTTCAATGCGGGAAATTGAATGCGCCTGCCGCTTTACTTTTTCCCGGATTCCGATATAATGGAAGTGAATAATACTGCGCAAGGAGGCGTGAACGTGTACGATTTGGGACGGCAAATCGGCCAGCGGTTCAGGATGTGGAAGGAAGAATTGAAAAACCATCTGTATACACCCGTGGGCACGGTGCCGTTTGTTTACTGTACCACTTTGGGCCATCCCACGCGGTCGGAAGCGGAGGAGATGCCTTTGGCGCCCTGTCCGACGGGCACGAGATGGGGAGCCGTGTGGGAATACGGCTGGTTCTTTGCCGACGTGACGCTGCCGGAAACATGCGAAGGCCGCCGGGTGGTATTGTTTTCCCATGTGGGCGGGGAGCAATTGGTATATGCGAATGGGAAAGCCATTGGCTCCATCGATCAGAAACACGCCTATGTGACTCTGACCCGAAATGGGCGGACGGGGGAGACCTTTCATCTTCAAATCGAAAGCTATGCCGGACATGGCCCGCGCCTGGAAGCGCTGGGTCCCTGCCCGCCCGAGAGGCCCGCTATCCCAACCGTAACGGAACCTCAATGTACGGTAGGGGAAAGTGTGATCGCCGTCTGGAATGAGGACGCCTACCAGCTCATGCTGGACGTGGAAGCCCTGGACAGCTTACAGCAGATTTTGCCGGACAACAGCCTGCGAGCCCTGCGGGTAGCGGAAGCGCTGGACCAGTTCACCCGCATTGCGGATTTTGAATTGCCCCATGGTCCCCGGGAAGAGAGCTTCCGGGCGGCCCGGGAAGCGCTGCGGGAAGCGCTGAATTGCGTCAACGGTTCCACCGCGCCGACGATGTGGCTGTTCGGGCAATCCCACATCGACTTAGGCTGGCTGTGGCCCTTGGAGGAAACGTATCACAAATCTATACGCACCTATGCCAATCAGCTTTCTTTGATGGAGGAGTATCCGGAATACCGGTTCCTGCTCTGCGAACCGGCTCTGCTGGATATGCTGCGGGAACGGGACGAAAAAACCTGGCAGCGGGTGAAAAAAGCGTATGAAAACGGGCAGATCGAACCGGAAGGCGCGTTCTATGTGGAATGTGACACCAACATGCCCTCCGGGGAAAGCCTGATCCGCCAGCTCCTGTACGGAAAGCAATGGTTCCGGGAACAGTTCGGCGTGGAGTCCAAGGTGGCCTGGCAGCCCGACACCTTCGGCTATTCCGCCGCCCTGCCGCAGATTTTCAAGCAATTGGGCATACAGTATTTCGCCACGGAAAAGCTGCTGCGGGCCGACCCGGAAACGGAGCGCTTTCCCTATCAGAATTTCATTTGGGAGGGCATGGACGGCTCCACGGTGGAAGCCCTGTCCTTCTTCAAGGCCAACGCCCCGGTCAGCCCCCAATTGCTGCATAAGCGGTGGGACGCGGAGCGCAGCCAGCGCCGGAACATTGACACCCAGCTGTATTCCTTCGGCTACGGCGACGGCGGCGGCGGCGCGGACCGGGATATGATGGAAATGATCCGCCGGGTACACGATCTGGAGGGTGCGCCGCGCACGAAATGGGGCTCCCTGCGGGGCTTCTTTGAGGAAACGGGCCGTCAGGCGCGGGATAATCGCTGGACGGGCGAGCTTTATCTTGCCTGGCACCGGGGCACCTATTCGGTGCAGCACAGGCAGAAGCAGGCCATGCGACGGGCGGAAATCGCCCTGCGGGAAACGGAAGCGCTGGTGACCATGCTGCCGGGTGAGGAACAGGGCTCTTACCGGGAAACCCTGCGCCGGGCCTGGAAAACGATCATGATCAATCAGTTCCACGACATTGCCGGGGGCGTGGGCATCGAAAGGGTACACCGGGAAGCCACGGAAGCGCTGACGAATCTTACGGACGAACTGCGCCCCGTGAGCGACAGCCTGTGGCGGAAGGTGTACGGCGTTCGCGAAGGCGCGGGCTATGTGCTGGTAAACCCCCTGCCCTGGTTCCGGTCGGGATGGGTGACGCTGCCCGACGGCCAGGAAATGTTCGCTGAACTGATGCCTTATGAAGCCGTACCCGCGGCGGAAGCGCGGTTGCGGCTGCTCGCCGAATACAGGGTGACCGCACGCGAAACGGAAGACGGCTTTTTGCTGAAAAACCGCTGCTTGGAGGCGAAGATCGACCGCCGGGGCAGGATCACAGCGCTCCGGGCGGCCGCGCCTTCCGGGTTCCGGGATTTCCTGAACCCGGGCCAGGTGATGAACGATTGGCGGCTGTACCGGAATCACCAGAACGTCTATGACGCCTGGGAGCTGGACCGGGACTGGGAAAAGGAGCGCATGGAGGACGCCATCCGCGCCGAAGCCCATTTGACCCGGAACACGCCGGACTGTGCCGAAATCACGGTGGACTTTGCCTTCGGCGGCAGCACGGCCCGCCAGATCATCCGCCTGCGGGCGGGGGAGGAACAAATCACCTTTGAAACGGCCGTGGACTGGCACGAGCGCCGGAAAATGCTGAAAACCCACTTTGAAAGCAACGTTCTATGCGAGGACGCGGTGCATGAAATCCAATTTGGCTTCGTGAAGCGGCCCTGCCACCGTTCCCACGCCTTTGCCAGCGACCGCTACGAGGTGAGCAACCACCGGTACAGCGCCCTGTGCGAGGGGAACCGGGGCTTCGCCCTGCTGAACGACGGGCTGTACGGCCTGTCCACCGACCGGGGGGAAATGGCCCTGACCCTGCTCCGCGCGCCCCTGGTGCCGGACGATACCTGCGACCGGGGCGCGCATGCCTTCACCTATGCCCTGCGGCTTTTCGCAAAACCGTTCCGGGAGTCCGACACCGTGCGGGCGGGCTATGAGCTGAACGCCCCCGTGCGCGTGCTGCCGGGAACCTGCGAGGCGCGCGCCGGCTATGCCGTGGAGGGCGGCAGCGTCATTTTGGATTACGTCAAGCCCGCCGAGGACGGCCGGGGCGCGATCCTGCGGCTGTATGAAAGCATGGGGGAAACCGCTTGCGGCACCCTGCGCTTGCCCGAGGAAAAGAATATTTTCCTTTCCGCCATGGACGAAAAGGAAGAAACCTTCCTTTGCCAGGGAAAGGAACTGGCCCTCA
This sequence comes from Clostridia bacterium, assembly GCA_017530275.1. Next base: position 14,207 of record JAFXMP010000013.1, read on the forward strand.
CCCTGCGGCCCTTTGAAATCAGGACCCTGCGCGTGATGGATTGAAGATACCAAGGAGGATACTGTCCATGTCCGGAACCGGACGCTTTACCGGATGCGATTTAAGCAGTCTTATGCCGCTGTGCACGCCCTGGCAGGAAAACTGCGGGCTGGCCCAGCCTGTTTTTTCCAGGAAAGCGGCGCTGCTTTCCCTTGAATTGGCGGCTTCCGCCTATGATATGGACCTGGATGCCTGGCGGGAAGCCGGGTGGCGTGATTTTTCGTTTCAGGTAGACAATACCCTGCTCACCGGCCAGAACGTGAACGGTGCTTCCGGCGGCGGGCTGAATGGACTGATCAGCGATTATTACCGGTTTTTAGCCAAGGCGCGGCTGAAAAGGATCAATCCCATCAGTCAGCTTCGCGGCGCGCTGCGGCAGCGGGAGGGGGCGGACACCTGCAAGGCGGTGGTGATGCTGCATCCGCTCTCCGGCGGCGGTGGACGGTATCTGGTGGCCATCGGCTTCATGGGTACGGGCAGACGCATCTACGATTGGTTTTCCAATTTCCGTTTGAACCGGGAAGAAGGCATGCATGCCGGTTTCCTGCAGCTGACGAAGGAATTTGAAAAGAACGCGGGGGAGATCTGCTTCCCGGAAACGGCCCGGGAACTGAGAACAGACAAGCTCACCCTGGCGGATATTTTGGACGAATGCCGTCGGCCCGGCAGTCGGTTCCGCCTTTGGATGGCGGGCCACAGCCAGGGTGGGGCGGTGATGCAGTTATACGCATACCGGCTGTTCTGCCGCGGATTCCTGCGGCAGAACATGATCGGCTATGGCTTTGCTTCCCCCAGCGCGGTTTACACGCGGGTGAACTTTGACCCGAACGCTTTCCCGCTGCTGCATATCCTGAACGCCGACGATATTTTTCCCCGCATGGGCGCTTCGCTGCATATCGGCCGCTGCCGGGTGATGTATCCCGATGAAAAGATGCGCGCCGCGTGCTATCAGGCGGCCTGGAAAGACGAATTGTTCCGCCGGGTGAACGGACTTTTGCGGGACGTGACCGACAGCGGCAGGGCTTTCCTGCTGGTGTGGGCCATGCTGCAGGCGCTGGAAGACGTGCCCGCGGACAGCGCCATGGCCGCGCTGAACGCCCTGGCGGGGTCCCTTGCGCCGGAAAAGCTGCTCAGCGCTTTGGGCAGCCGCCGGGAGGACATTTTGCGGGCTCTGTCCCGCCGGGCCGCCCAGGGATACGCCATGGCCACGGAGGGCCGCGAGCCGCCCGCGGAAACCGTAAAGGTCCTTCGCGGCCGCATCGCGGCGCTGGTCCTTCAATATGGCGGCGCACAGTTCGCAAAAACCGCCCTAAGCTGTTTAGGCGTGTCCCACAAACTCAGGGGAGAAGTGCCCCATCAGGGGATCGCGCCCTATCAGTACATCGTCACGCAGCGGTTTGACGATCTGGTTCAGCGGCTTTGGCAATCGCCGGTCAGCGCCATGGAAAGGACGGGGGACAGAGGTGCGCGGCGTTTGCCGGGAGGACGCTTCCGCAGGTTTTCAGAAGAGAAGAAGCAAAGGAGCCATTGACGCAAGCAGTAGGAGGATGAAATGAGCATACAAACAGTGATCACCCTGCTGGGCGGCCTGGCCTTCTTCCTGTTCGGCATGCGCGTGATGGGGGAGGGCCTGGAACAAGCCGCCGGGCCGAAGCTCAAGCACTTTCTGACCCTCATGACCCGGAACCGGGTGATCGCCATGCTGACGGGCATCTGCGTGACGGCCATCATCCAATCTTCCGGGGCCACCACGGTGATGGTGGTGGGGTTTGTGAACGCCCAATTGCTCACCCTGGCCCAGGCCGTGGGCGTGATCATGGGTGCGAACATCGGCACCACCGTCACGTCGCTTTTGCTGTCCATCAAATTCGATCCCGGCCCCGTGTTTGCCTTCGCCGGTATCCTGATGATCATGGTATTTGGCAAGAAGGAAACGGTAAAGCAGGCGGGTATGGTTTGCATGGGTCTGGGCGTGCTGTTCATCGGCATGGACCTGATGAGCGAATCCACCGAACCTTTGCGGGAGTGGCCGGTGTTCCTGAACCTGATGCAGAGCGTACGCAATCCCTTGCTGGGCCTGCTGGTCGGCGCGGCGGTGACGGCGCTGATGCAAAGTTCCTCCGTTTCCGTCGGCATCGTGCAGGTGCTGGCCGCTGGCGGACTGGTGAGCATGGAAGGGGCGCTGTATCTGGTGCTTGGCGCGAAGATCGGCTCCTGCACGCCGTCGCTGCTGTCTATGGCCAATTCCCGCGTGGCCGCCAAGCGCACTGCCATGACGCATCTATTGTTCAATGTGATCTGTGCGCTGCTGTTCCTGGCGGCGAGCGCCTTTTTTCCGCTGGCCCGATGGGCGCAGGAACTGGTGCCCGGAAATCCTAAACTGTGCATCTCCTTCATGCATATCTCCACCAGCGTGATTTCCACCGTATTGCTGCTGCCTTTCAGCAATGGACTGGTGAAGCTGGCCTGCCTGATCATTCCCGGCAAGGAAGAGGAACGCCCCGCCCTCAAGCTGCAATATTATGATGAACGCCTGCTGAAAACGCCCGCCTTAGCGGCGGAGCAGCTGTACCGCGAGGTGTGCCGCATGGGCCGGGAGACCCGCGATCATCTGGCCCTGGCGCTGGAAACGCTTCGCACCCTGGATTTTTCCAGGGAGCAGGAGATTCGGGACCACGAGGACCTGGCAGACTTTTTAGAGGAAGGCATCACCGAGGGCCTGATCGCTGTAATGCCCTTGGAGTTGAGCGAGCGGGAAAGCAAGCGCATCGCCGAACTGTTCCATGTGGTCACCGACCTGGAGCGCATCAGCGACCACGCCATGAACCTGCTGTGGCTGGCCAAGGAGCGCCAGGAGAAGAACGCGAAAATCTCCGAAAAGGCCGACGATGAATTGGTGGATTTGTTCGGCCACACCATGAAGGTGCTTGATTCCGCCCTGGAGGGCTTGGAGGAATGGGATATCCCCGATTCCATCATGGCTTTGATCAAGCAGGAGGAACAGAACGTGGACGACATGACCGAAAACCTGCGCCGCAAGCACATCGACCGCCTGAAGGAACACAAATGCACCCCCAAAGCGGGCGTCATTTTCCTGGAAGCCATCAACAACCTGGAAAGGGTTTCCGACCACGCCGTGAACATCGCTTCCTGCGCCCGGGAAGACGCCATGCACATTCGCGTCTGACAGGGTTTCGATCTTATTTATTCGCACAGTATTCACGCAATGGCAAGAATACTGTGCTTTTTAATGTTCTGCGTTTTTTTGACGAATTCTCTGTGTTTTCTGGCAAAATTTCAATTCATTATTGACAGCTTGCACCGAATGACATATAATAATAAATATGGATTGCACAATACTGCGCGGAATACGGTCACCCTCCAAACAGTGTTGTTTCGTTCTTTCATGCGCAAATCAATATAGGGGGTAAATGGAATGAGCACAAAAACCATCATCAAGCCAAAGAAAAAGGCGGGAACGGGCAGCAACGGCGCGTCATTTGACAATCTTGAAATTTTTCTGCTGCACCTGCCCACCACCATCTGGTATCTGCTGTTCTGCTACGCGCCCATGTTCGGCGTGATCATCGCGTTCAAGAATTACAAGCCCCGGCCGGGCAAATCCTTCCTGTGGGCCCTGTTCAACAACAGCAAATGGGTTGGCTTCAACAACTTTGAATTCCTGTTCAAATCCAGCTATTTCCCCATCATGCTGAAGACCACGATCCTCTACAACATCGTGTTCATCATCCTGGGCATTGTAATCCCCGTTACCCTGGCCATCCTGTTCAACGAGCTTTACTCCAAGAAGCTGGCCAAAACCTGCCAGACCATGATGTTCCTGCCCCACTTCCTGAGCTGGGTCGTGGTCAGTTACTTTGTGTACGCCTTCCTGGCTACCGACCAGGGCTTGGTGAACAATCTGTTCCATCTTGTGGAACCGTCCACCGGGAGGTTCCATAACTGGTATCAGGATACGAATTTCTGGATGTATTTTCTGGTATTCCTGAACGTATGGAAAGGCATGGGCTACAGCATGGTTGTCTACATGGCCTCCATCAGCGGCATTGACGCCGAGCTGTACGAGGCCGCGCTCATCGACGGCGCCAGCAAGAGCCAGCAGGTAAAGTATATCACCCTGCCCCTGCTGCGCCCCACCATTTCCATCATGTTCATCATGGCCGTGGGCAACATCTTCCGCAGCGACTTCGGCCTGTTCTATCAGGCCACCCGCAATTCCGGCGCGCTGACCAACGTGACGCAGACCATCGACGTGTACGTGTATAAAGCGCTGCTGGAACAGAGCAACGTGAATCTTTCCTCCGCCGCGGCGTTCCTGCAGTCTACGGTGGGCTGCATCACCATCGTGGCGGCCAATCTGATCGTCAAGAAGATCGACCCCGAAGCGGGCCTGTTCTGATGGACGCTGCGTAAAAGAGAAAGGAGAGATCATCATGGCGAAAGAAAAGCAAACCGTATTGAAATATACCCGCGTAAAGCCCGGCACCAACGTGCTCATCAGCGCGCTGTTCATTTTCCTGGCGTTTATCTGCCTGATGCCCGCCCTGCTGGTGCTGGTGGTTTCCTTCTCCTCGGAAGCGTCCATCCGCATGAAGGGCTACAGCTATTTCCCCAACGCGTTTAGTATGGCCAGCTATGAATACCTGGCGAGGCAGACAGGCTACATCGGCCGGGCTTTCCTCAACTCCATCGGCATCACCGTTGTGGGCACGCTGCTGGGCCTGATCACCACCTCCACCATGGGCTTTGCCCTGAGCCGCCCCAATTACCGCCTGCGCAAGTTCTTCACCTGGTACATCTTTATTCCTATGCTGTTCAGCGGCGGTCTGGTGGCCAGCTACATGATCAACGCCCACATCCTGGGCCTTAAGGACACGTATTGGGCCATGATCATCCCCATTTGCTGCTCAAGCTTCTACTGCATCATCATGCGCACCTTCTTCCAGACCACCGTACCCGACGCCGTGATCGAATCGGCCAAGATCGACGGGGCTCGGATGATCCGCATTTTCGTGCAGATCGTGCTGCCCATTTCCCTGCCCGCCATCGCCACCATCGGCCTGTTCCTCACCTTCGCGTACTGGAACGACTGGCTGATGGCCAAGTACTACATTTCCGGCAATAAGCACGATCTGTTCCCCCTCCAGTACGTGCTGATCTCCCTGGAAGAAAACATTTCCTTCCTCACCCGCAATTCCCAGAACATGACGGCGGGCACCGTATCCAACGTGCCTTCCGAAACGGTCCGCATGGCGATGGTGGTCATTTCCGTGGTGCCCATCGCCTGCTCCTATCCCTTCTTCCAGAAGTACTTCGTATCCGGCCTGACCATCGGCGCCGTGAAGGGATGAACCGCCGACGACCGCCAGTGGCGGGAGTTTCGTCGGCGGTGAAATCAGCCGAAACAAGCGATCTGCCCATAAAGGGCAGTCGCGCCGATTGAGGCTGCGGGAGAACCGTCAGCGAAATCATGAAGGGGCGGCTTCTTAGCCGCTCTTCTTGAATGATTGAATTTGACATATTTTGCAAGAAAATTATTGAAATGTATAATTTGGCAGGAAAACACACATTGACAGCCATAAAAAGACGTGTTATATTTACCGAAGCGATTATGCAGCGCGGTTTGTGACGCTGTGTAACAAAATAAAAAGGAGGAAATCCAAGTATGAAGAAAACCGTTTCCATGCTGCTGGCCCTCATCATGGTATTAAGCATGATGACCTTCGTGTCCTTCGCGTCCGCCGAAGAATACATGAAGCTCACCTGGGTACAGGGCAACAGCCCCGCCCCCATCGACAACGCCATGGTGCTGGAAGAACTGAACAAGATCACCCGTGAACGCCTGGGCTGCGAAATCGAAATCGTGTACATGAGCAGCGACGAAGTGCAGACCTCCATCCAGTCCGGTGAAGTGTACGATATGTACTTCACCTGCTCCTGGTACAACAACTTCAACATGAATGTCGCCAACGGCATCTTCGCCAACATCTGGGGCAAGGTGCAGGAATGGACCCCCACCCTGTGGGCTTCCATGCCTGAAAGCATCTGGAACCTGGCCAAGTCCGTGGACGGCAACCTGTACGCCATCCCCGTGTACAAGGACGTTGCTCCCGAAAACTTCATCGTGTATGACGCCCAGGTCGCTCAGGACGCCGGCATCGAAATCCCCGCCAAGATCGACAGCTGGGACGAAATGACCCCCTTCCTGGTTGCCCTGAAGACCGCCATGGAAGCCAACCCCGAACTGGGCCAGTACCCCGTGAATATCGGCGGCGCTCCCGCGGGCGTTGAATCCTCCTTCGACTTCATCGACCGTACTCCCCTCATCGGCGTTGTGTTCGGCGATGACAAGGTGTGCTCCGTGTTCGACGATGAAGAAATCGTGAACCGCTATCGCACCATGCACAAGTGGTATCAGATGGGTCTGGTGAACCCCGACGCTCCCACCCTGACGGAAGACGCTATCAGCGGCAAGCTGCATCACATCAGCTTCGTGCAGGCCTGGGACGACTATGATTACACGCCTTCCCGCAAGTTCTGGGTGAAGATGACCCGCTATGCCGGCCCCTTCGTGAACACCGACGGCGTGCAGGGCGCTATGAACGCTTTCTCCGTGACCCTGGAAGACGATCCCGCCCGGTTTGAAATGGCCCTCAAGTTCCAGGAGCTGGTCAACACCGACCGCGAAGTCCGCGATATCCTGGCTTACGGCGTACCCGGCTATCACTTTGAATACCGCGATGTGAAGGACGCTGACGGCAACGTGCTGGGCCAGGCTGTGGTCCGCACCGAAGCGGGAAGCAGCAACTACACCCCCTGGCGCTTCTCTCAGGCCAACTACGCCATCAACTCCATTGAAGCCAGCGAAGAAACCCTGAACGGCACCTATCCGCCTCCCGTTCTGGATCAGTGGGATCATTACTTCGCGGCTGTGGCCGACGCCCCCATTTCCAAGATCAGCGGCTTCACCTTCAACTATCAGGATCCCATCGACTTTAGCTCCCAGTATGCTGAAATCAGCGCCATCAAGCAGGAATTCTTCGCCAACATCCAGTGCGGCGTCGTCGATCCCGACGATCCTGAAGTGGGCATTCCCGCCATGCGCGCCAAGATGGAAGCTGCCGGCCTGAACGATATCATCGCCGAAGCGCAGCGTCAGCTGGATGCGTACCTGGGCAAATAAACTCTGTTCTCGGTGAATCGAGGCCGTGCGAAAGCACGGCCTTTTTCATTGCTGTCACAAATCAGAAAATCAGGAAAATCAGGAAATAAGCGCTTTTTTCGTTGCGGAAAAGCGGTTTTTCATATATAATAGGAGGCACCGGAACAGAAAGGAGATCATCATGGGACGATCTCATGATCCTTTATTTGACGAAGGCAAGCGGAAGCATCCGTTCATTGGATTCATCATATTGCTGCTGGCGCTGATCATTGCCACGGTGGCGGTGATGAATACCATTAGCAACAGCCGGGTGAGCCTGCTGAAACAATCCATCACGGTGCCTAATCTGCCTTCAGCGCTGGAAAACTTCCGTATCCTGCACATCAGCGACCTGCACGGATTGTATTTCGGCCCTCATCAGGAGCAGGTGCAGGCGGCAATCGCTTCCGCCCGGTACGATATCGTATGCGTTACGGGCGATATTACGGGCAAGGATGGGGATGTCGGTGCGTTTCTGGAATTGCTCAAGCTGTTTGGGGACAAACCCGTTTATTTCATTCCGGGGGACGAGGATCCCGCCGCATTAATCACAGCGCCGCACAGCGGCAGCAGCCCCCTGGCGGATTACATTCGGGCGGCGCAAAGCCAGGGCGCGGTGTATCTGGACGCGCCGGTGCGCATCGAAAGGGGAAAGAGCGGTGTTTGGCTGTGCCCCGCTTGGGTATATACCCTGAATTATAATGGCGCGCTCAGCGCGTATCAGGCGAGGCTTGCTGAATTGCAGGCCGAGGAGGCTTCCCCAGAACGAGACGCCGCCCTGGCTGCTGTGGAATACCAGTTGAATCAATTGGACCGCATCCGGCAGGCGTGGAGTGAAACGACGGAGAATCAGGTTCACATCGGCATGACCCACGTGCCTTTGCAGGACAGTGTGCTGCAGGCGCTGCGGGAATGGACGGCATCGGATAACGAGGCCCATATCCATTCCATTTCCCTGATGCTGGCCGGCCATAATGTGGCGGGCCAGTGGCGTCTGCCGGGAATTGGCGCGGTGCGCGCGCCGGGCGATGGCACAGACGGCGGAGATTGGTTCCCGGAGGATCAGAAGGTAACGGGCCTGAACAGCATCCATGGCATTTCCCAATACATCAGCCCTGGCCTGGGCACAAGCGCCGCCATCGGCCTGCCCCCCATCCGGCTGTTCAATACGCCCTCCGTTACCGTGATCACCCTCACCAGCAAACTGACTTTCTGATCAATACAAAAGGATGTGTGAATTATTATGGGTAAGAGAGAAATCATAAATCGGGAGTTGAGCTGGATCGATTTTAACCGCCGGGTGCTGGAGGAGGCGGCCAACGCCGATAATCCGTTGCTGGAACGGGGTAAATTCCTGTCCATCTGCTCCACCAACCTGGACGAGTTTTTCATGGTGCGGGTGGGCTCCCTGGTGCGGGCTGTTTTTGCGGGGGAAAAGAAAAAGGACCTTTCGGGCATGACGCCACGGCAGCAGCTGGACGTGATCTTCCCAGCGGTGCAGGAGCAGGTGACACGGCAGTATGAACTGTTGAACACGGAATATTTGCCCGCGCTGGGCATGAGCGGCATCTATTTCCTCAGGATGGAAGAAGTGAACAAGGAACAGAGGGAATGGCTGAGCCATTATTTTGACGAGCAGGTGCAGCCCCTGATGACGCCCCGTGCTATCGACGACAAGCGGCCCTTCCCTCTGCTGGCGTCTAAATGTCTGTATATGGCCCTGCTGCTGCCGCCCACCGCACGGACGAATACGCCGCGCATGGCGCTGCTGACCGTTCCTTCCACGCTGCCCAGAGTGGTCATGCTGCCCATGGGCCGGGGCAAGGCCCGGGGCGTGATGCTGGAACAAGTGATCGCATTCTTTGCCCATCGGCTTTTTGGCAAGGCCCACCCCATGGCGGTGCTGCCCTTCCGCGTTACCCGCAATACCGATTTTATTTATAATGATAGCGACGCCGACGCCCTGATCATAGAAATGCAGAAGAACCTGAAAAAGCGCAAATGGGGAAGGGTGGTGCGCTTGGAGGTGCCTGCGGGCGGCGACGCCAGGCTGCTGACGCGGCTGAAAAAGTATCTGGATGTAGCCGAGGAAAGCGTATTCTCCGTGCCCGGGCCCCTGAACCTGGACTATTTCATGAAACAGATATCTGTCATGCCGGATTTTAACGATCTGCGCTACCCACCCTTCACGCCGCGCATCGACGAGCGTTTTCGCCAGGAAGGGTCCATTTTCCGTGCCATCCGCAGCGGAGATATCCTGGTGAATCACCCCTATGACAGCTTCGATCCGGTGGTGCGTTTTATCTGCGAGGCGTCAGAAGATGAAAACGTGATGGCCATCAAGCAGACCTTGTACCGGGTCAGCGGGAAATCGCCTATCGTGGCGGCGCTGATCCGCGCAGCCCAGCAGGGCAAGCAGGTGACGGTGCTGGTGGAGGTGCGCGCCCGCTTTGACGAGGAAAACAATATCAACTGGTGCTTAGCTTTGGAAAAGGCGGGATGCCACGTATTTTACGGCGTACCCAAGCTGAAAACCCACAGCAAGATCACCTGCGTGGTGCGCAAGGAGCCGGACGGACTGCGGCGCTATGTGCATCTGGGTACCGGTAATTACAACGACGTTACCGCGAAACTTTACACCGATATGGGCCTGTTCACCTGCGACGAAGCCATTGGCCGGGACGCCGTGAATTTTTTCAATATGGTTACAGGCTACGGAGAATCCGCGGAAATGGAAAAACTGGTGGCCGCGCCAGCGCACCTTCGTAAAGTGTTCAAGCGCCTGATCCGCCGGGAAATGGAACATGCCGAGGAAGGATTGCCCGCCCGGATCACCGTAAAAATAAACGCCTTGGTGGACCCCAAGATCATCAAACAGATCTACAAGGCTGCCGACGCGGGCGTGGAAATCGACCTGATCGTGCGAGGCATGTGCTGCCTGAACCCCGGCGGACGGGAAAACCTGCGGGTGCGGTCCATTGTGGGCAGGCTGCTGGAGCATACCCGCATCTTCGTGTTTGAAAACGGCGGGGAAAAGGAGGTTTACCTTTCTTCCGCCGACTGGATGCCCCGGAACCTGGATAAGCGGGTGGAATTGATGTTCCCCGTGGAGGATCCAGCGCTTCAGAACCGCATTATCGCGTCCCTGCAGGATGAATTGAGGGACAATATAAAGGCTTGGGAATTGAAAAAGAATGGCAAGTACCGCCGGGTCAAGCGGGAGGAACCCATGTTCAATTCTCAGGAGGCCCGCATTCTGGGCCCCGCAGAAATCGCCGCGCCGGTGGAGTGAGCGTTTGGTCAGGGGATGCGATAAAGGAAGCAATAGGTCCGTTAGGAGTTATGAGTGAAGAGTTAATGTGAAAGAAATGAAGCAGATATTCAGATTCCTGCGGCGGGATAAAGCGCCGCTGCTTTTAATTGGGGCTATGGCCGCGCTGTGGGCTTTGCTTTGCGTGTTTACGAACAAGAGCTTCGCAGGCCCCTCTGCCTATAATACTTACACCCGACAGGCCATGGCATGGCGGGATGGACTGCTGCATCTGCCCTTTGACGTACCATATTTGGAACTGGCTGTTTACCAGGGCGAATATTATGTGTCTTTTCCGCCGCTGCCCTCGGTGGTGCTGCTGCCGCTGACGTATTTGTTCGCATGGAACACGCCGGATAACCTGCTGGTGAAGCTGTATGCCCTGGGAGCGTGCCTGCTCATGTATGCCGCCCTGAAACGCGCCGGATACGGGCGGTGGCATGCCAGCGCTTTTTCCTTCCTGATCTGCTTTGCTTCCTCCCTGCTGCCGCTGACGCTGGATGGCGCGGTATGGTATCACGCTCAGGTGCTGGCGTTCTTTCTCGCCATCGCCGCGGTGTGCTTTTTGGCCTTGAACCGGCCCACGCTGGCGCTATTATGCTATGCGCTTTCGGTGGGCTGCCGCCCCTTCAACGCTCTGTACGGCCTGCCGCTGTTCGCGGTTTACTTCGCCATCAGCCGCCGGGCGCGAACGCCTGTTAAAGCCATGGCCCGCGCCTTGCTGCCGGGCGTTTGTCTGGGACTGTGCGTGGCTGCCGGACTGGGACTGTACAATTATATCCGTTTCGGTGATCCTTTTGAATTTGGGCATAATTACCTGCCGGAATTTTCCACCCAGGGCGGCGTGCAGTTTTCGCTGGATCATGTGGTCAAGAATCTGAAAACGTTCCTGTGGGGCTTGCCGCTGAACGAAAAATACGAATTGAAAAGGTTTGGCTTTTCCATGCTGCTGGCCTGTCCCACCCTGGTGCTGACGCTGTACTGGGCCGTTGCGGACTTGTTCCGACGCACCATGCGGGTGGAGAAAGCGGTGGTGCTGGCGACCTGCCTTGCGCACGCCTTCCTGCTGCTCACGCACCGCACCTTCGGCGGCTTCCAGTTGGGGGCGCGCTACGCTGTGGATCTGGTGCCTTATACCTTTTTCTATCTGCTGCTGACGCCGGGGAAAAAGAAACCCTCCGTCGTGGAGTACGTTTTCCTGACCGCCGTGTTTCTGTTTATGGCCTGGGGAAGCGTTCAGATCAATTTGTAAATGGAATTTTTTCCTCATTGTGGAAGAAACGCGGTCCTGCGTTCGTTTACTATAGTGTAGCAACAAACAAAACATACTACAGGAGGTCATTCTATGAAACATTCCAAGTTTTATATCCTGATCGCGGTGCTTTGCCTTTGCGCCGTCTTTGTAACGGGCGCTTTGGCGGAAAGCGCGCTGAATACGCTGTGGGACAGCGGCTGCGATTTCCTTTTCCATACGGATAACGTGACTGTGACCGGGAAAGCCTCCTTTTCCCTGGATGGAGAGCATTTTAAGACGGCTGAACTGCGTTATATTCAGGACGGGTACAGCTCCTTCTACGGCCTCAAGCTGCTCACGCCCCGCGAAGACGGAAGCGAACGAGAAACCGGCTGGACCATCATCGCCGATGAAGAAGGTTCCTTTGCCGTTATGGAGGTTTATGAACCGGGAGTATACCGCCGTGGCACCGACACGCCGCAAAATTCCCTTCTGCGCCGTTCCGTGCGGCTGGATGCGCTGACGGAACTGGGAGGACCGCTGCTTAAGCAGGTGGAACTCCTGCTCCCGGAAGACGCGGTCACTGTGGCTGACACGAATGGGGCACGGACTGTGCATATCGTTATTTCCGAAGATCAGATCCCGCAAGTGGCGCTCAGCGCCTTGAACCTGGCGGCAGGCTATTTGTCGGATCGGTGGTTTGCTTACGGCTATGACCGCACCGTAATCAAGGAGGAAGCTTTTACTTTCGACCATTATGTCACGCCGACCGAGGCGCTGACCGACGGTACCGTGCGTTGGACGCTGCGCAGCCTCGACGCTGATTTCAGCCTGGATTCCCAGAACCGACTGACCGCTGTGCGCGGAACGGCGAAGGTGGCGTCCACCTTCTGGGATGGGACAGTCCGGGAAGTGGAGGTCCAGTTTGATTTTTCCATCACCGATTACGGAACGAGCAGCGTAAAACCCTTCGATCCCGCTGATTATAACGTGGAATTGGCCTATGTGTGGGATGAGGAAGGCCAGGAGGAAGCGGTACTGGATCAGCCGGAGCCAGAAATGGAGGATGAACCGGCAATCAGTTCGGTTCCCGCGCAGCCAACGGAAAACTTATCCCCAAAAACCATCACCGCCGTCGCCTCTGAGATTGATCCGGAGCATCTGGCCTCCGTCATCATCAACGTGCGGATCACCGATTATTCATCCGATGAAAACGCGCTGACCGTGGAGCTGCTCGTGCCCGAAACCTATGATAGGGAAGAGGTGTTAAGCCTGACCGTCGGCGACGCCATTTATACCCAGGGCCAGGAAATCGTGATCCGAACCCTCAGTGAACAATACGGTTATCTGGTGATCAACGAAGGCGAATATGAGTTTTCTGACGATTCCATATGGCTCTATGAACAGGAGGACGGAAACTTTGCCATCGACGACTGGGGCGACAATTCATGGATGACGCTCGCGGAACTGAAAGTGCCCGTGAAAGATACGCTGCTGTTCCTGGATGGGATCAATCCATCTTCCGGTGAAAGCCTGAGCATACCCACCGTGCATAACGCGGCGGATTTCCTTGCGATGCTGAAAATGGAAAAGGAAGAAGGCGGCCCCGGCTTTGCGGTGAACAATGCGATTGCTGTGTTTGACGATGCCGGACAGCTTGCGATGATTCAGCGGTACTATGTTCCCTGGCAATAAAGCGGTATATACGCATTGAATGGACCACTTTAACCTGTGTTCCAGGATGTTCGCCATGCTCCGGGTGATATGCCGGGTCATGGCGTTTTTTTGCTTCCTCCGCTTTTCCATCCCGAATAGCATGAAGGTTGGCGATAAACTTATGGGTGGAACTTCCATAATGATGCTGGAAACAGCAGCCCATCACTCCAATTCTTTACGATCTGTTATAAGCGCTTGAATGCATCTATATAGTTTTCGGGACCTTCAGAAATCGTGTTATCCTGAAAACAGATGGACCAGCATTTTCAAAAAAACTGATTGACGGTTATGCTGAACTGTCATATGATAAAGGAAATAATGAGAGGAGAGAAAACCAATGAACATGCACGAGCGGATCATGGCAGGCGAATTGTTCACCGATATGTGCGAAGGAATGCCGCGGGAGCGGAACGAGGCAAAGAAACGGATGATCGCCTTCAACGCTACTGCCCTGACACCCTGGAGGAGCGTCTGCGCATGAACTTATCAGACAACAAACAGTTTAATAAAGAACTGATGGCCCTGGCTGTCCCGCTGGCACTCCAGAACCTGCTGAACGCCCTGGTCGGCGCGTCGGATGCATTGATGCTGGGAAGGCTGAACCAGGATGCCATTGCCGCCGTATCGCTGGCAAACCAGGTTTCCTTTGTCATGTCCTTATTCAATGGTGCTGTGATCGGCGCTGTCGGCGTATTGGTCGCCCAGTATTGGGGAAAGAAAGATGATACGAACGCCAGGCGGTTCCTGGGTATGGCGATCCGCTATGCGGCGGGGATTTCGTTCATCTTTTTTCTGCTGGCCTTTATCCTCCCGGAAAAGCTTATGGGCATCTTGACGCCGGAGCCGGAACTGATCCGCATCGGCGGGGAATACCTGCGGATCGTCAGCTTTTCCTATCTGTTCGCGGGCGTTTCCCAGTGCTTCCTGATGATGATGAAGGTGACGGACTACGCGAAAATGAGCCTGTGGATTTCTGCCGTCACCGTTATGGTAGATATGACTGTGGACTTTTTCCTGATCTACGGCATCGGGCCTTTCCCGCGCTTGGAAGCGAATGGATCGGCTTACTCTACCATCGCCGTGGAAGCCATCGCGCTGATCATATGCCTGATTTGGGCGCAAAGGAAAAAGGAAATTCGGCTGGACAGAAAGACGCTGTTCTTCTTTTCCAAAGCCTATGAAAAAGACGCCTGGAAAATCATCCCCGGCATGCTGGCCAGCAGCTTGAGCTGGGGCCTAAGCATGACCATGCATTCCTTTATCCTCGGCCATCTGGGCACGGACGCCACCGCAGCCAACTCGGTCACCAGCGTGGCCCAGCAGCTGATCCAATGCCTGACGCAGGGCCTGGCTTCCGGCTTGGGCATTATGATCGGCCAGCAGTTGGGCAAAAACCAGATGGACAAAGCAAAGGAGTACGGAGAGCGTTCCTGGCGCGTCGCCTTTTGGAGCGGCCTGATCAATGTGGGGCTGGTCTGTATCGTCGGGCCGCTGGTGTATGTGTTCTATGTGCTGGAGCCGCAGGCCAAAAGCTATCTGCTGTTTATGCTGATCTACAGCGCGTTTTACCTGTTCGCCCTTTCCTATAACGCTGTTTTCACCTGCGGCGTTTTCCCGGCAGGCGGCGACAGCAAATACGACGCCATCAGCGTGTTCTTCGCTACCTGGTGCTTTGCGATCCCGCTTTCCCTGTTGGGCTGCTTCGTATTCCACTGGCCGGTATTGGCCGTATACGCAGTCATGTGCATGGATGAAATCGTGAAGGTGCCATTTATCAGCCTGCGGTATAATAAGTATTTGTGGCTGAAGAATCTGACGCGGGAGAATGTATAGTTGTCAAATGCATGTTCAGCCAGATGAGCAAAAGGTATCAACTTCAGACCTGTTGATCATTTTGCTAATGATTTCGTTTATAAGCTTCCAGTCGTTTTCATCCGCCGGAAAATAAAAAAGCCGGAGGGTAAATCCCTCCGGCGAAAAAACGAATGAGGATTAGCGATTCATGATGGTTTCTTCGGTGTCCTTATCGAAGAAGTGCAGGCGGGTGGTATCCAGGGCCACCTTCACATCGTCGCCGGCGCGGGTCTTGGTGCGCGGGTCAACGCGGGCAATGACGTTTTCTTCCTTGCCGGAGGTGGAGAAGTACAGATAGGTTTCGGAGCCCATCAATTCGGTCACTTCCACGTGCACCTTCATGGTGGCGTCGGGATGGGCCGCCACGAATTCGGGATCGTCGTCGATGTTTTCGGGACGGATGCCCATGGTGACTTCCTTGCCGATGTAGCTTTCGTCCTTGAACTTGGCGATCTTTTCCTGGGGCACAACGATCTTGTTGTCGCCGAACACGGCCACGATCTTGCCGTCTTCCTTCTGCAGGCGGACGTCGAAGAAGTTCATCTGGGGAGAACCGATGAAGCCGGCCACGAACTTGTTGGCGGGATAGTCGTAGTTGTTCTGGGGAGTATCCACCTGCTGGATGAAGCCATCCTTCATGATCACGATACGGGAGCCCATGGTCATGGCCTCGGTCTGGTCGTGGGTAACGTAAATGAAGGTGGTCTGCAGGCGCTGATGCAGCTTGGTGATTTCAGTACGCATCTGAACACGCAGCTTAGCGTCCAGGTTGGACAGAGGTTCGTCCATCAGGAAGACCTTGGGTTCACGCACGATGGCGCGGCCCAGAGCAACACGCTGGCGCTGGCC
>JAFXMP010000014.1 GCA_017530275.1 Clostridia bacterium
CGGAGGCGGAACGCTGGTTCAGTTCCCTTCGCATGAGCCTGCTGGACGAAAACGGCGTGGGCACGGTGGATCAGGCCATGGCGGGCGTGCTTGTGTCAAAATTCAGTGTGCTCCGCCTGCTGGGGCTGACCAACAAAGTGTTGATCGTGGACGAACTGCACGCCTACGACGCTTACATGAGTGAAATCATACAATCCCTGCTTCGGTGGTGTCGAGTGTTAAAAATTCCCGTTATCCTGCTGTCTGCCACCCTGCAAAACAGCCAGCGGGAAGCGTACACTTCCTGCTTTATGAACAATGAACCACTGCCAGCACTTTCCACCGCCTATCCGCTGATCACGCAGGTGGACGCGGCAGGCCACCTGTCAGAAATCAAGGCAGAGGCAACCATGACGTCCATTTATACATTCCAGCCTGTGCGCTTAGGCGAGGACTGCGCAGCCATCGCGCAACGTGCTGTTATGCAGGTCAAAAACGGCGGATGTCTCTGTGTTCTGGTCAACACCGTAAAAAAAGCCCAAGATGTATATCGCGCTTTGCTGGAAATCAAGGACGACGATACCGAAACGCTTTTGTTTCACGCGCGATTTACGATGGGACGAAGAAAAGAAATCGAAGAAACTTGTCTTCGCAAATTCGGAAAAGGGAACGAATCTCAGCGTCCCATGAAAGCCATACTGGTAGCGACCCAGGTTGTTGAGCAAAGTCTTGATCTTGATTTTGACGGGATGCTGACTGAACTGGCTCCCATTGATCTGCTGCTTCAGCGCGCTGGCCGCGTGCATCGCCACCGGGGACGTATCCGCCCCAAAGGAATGAAGAAGCCGGTAATTCAGGTGATTTTGCCGGAAGAAAGCGCAACGAACGATCTTGAAAAACGTTATGGGCATAACGGCTTCGTTTACGCGCCTTTCCTGCTGAACAATACGGAACATCTGATAGAGAAAGGCATCAGCATCCAGGTTCCGGGAAATGTACGGTCTGTAATCGCCAAGGTTTATGAACAGGTAACGCAGGAAAACATGACCGTCTGGCAGGAAAGGGCCTTCAATCAGCAGTTGATGCAGGCAAACGCGAAGGGAAGCTCTTTCCCCGTTCCTGACAATGAAATCTTCTTTGCTGACCAATCTCAGCCGGAGTTTCTCCGTTTGGAGGTGGACGATGGCTTTGAGCCCGCTGCACGCGCTTCCACGCGGCTGGGCGAACCAACGGTCCGCATTGCTTTTTCCACGCCGTCCCTTATGGAAGCGGCAAAGAATGAAAGACTGACCAAAGAACAGCAGAGAGAAATCTTTTTATCCAGTGTTTCACTGCCCATCCGGAATATCTCTCCTGAATTCTTGAATGCAGAAAAACTGTACAAAATAAAAAAAGGCGCTTTACGGGGTTGCTATTTGTCAGACTGTTGTGATATAATCAAAACAGAAACATTTGTTCTTGTTAATGATCGGGAATTAGGTGTCTATTGGAAGGAGTGATTTCTGATGCCCTATTCAGTTTTGACTGAGCCGGTGATTCCCGTTTTATGGCCGAATGGGACAAGCTCCGCAGTCGGTATCCGGGAGGTATTTCTCCGCGCCCACGAGATTCGGGATATTCAAGGAGAAACGCCGCTGGAACGATATGCTTTGCTGCGGCTGCTGATTGCTTTCGCCATGGATATGCTGCATCCCAGAACCAGTTATGAACGCCGGGATTTGTTGGACGAGGGCTGTTTCGATCAGGCGGTGTTCGACCAGTATATCGCTCTCTGTGAACAGGACGGCCCGCGGTTCGATCTGTTTGACCCGGATCATCCTTTTATGCAGAGTAAATATGATGAAGAGTTGGACGCAAAGGCTGAAAAACCGGTGGCATCTATTGTTCATTCCCTGCCCAGCGGTAATAATCCTGTATTCATTGACCATCGATATGAAACGGAATATGCCTTACCTTATGAAAAGGCATTGTGCAAGCTGTGTTCAGCCTACTTGTTTTGTGTAGCTGGATTAGCTGGACCCAAAAAGGATAATTTCCCTTCAAGTGTAAATAATCGCCCTCCATTCTATGTTACTATAGTTGGCAAATCATTATTTGAAACAATCATATGGAATATGTTATCAGAAAGTGAATTGAGAAATAGCACTATCATTGGAAAAGCGCCTTGGCGAACAGAATACTTTATTCAGCCATATGAAAAAGTAAATGATATATCTTTTATAGATGGTCTTACATGGATGTCAAGAAGAATAACATTGATATCTGATCGCGATGGATATATTAGAAAAATATACTACCAAGCCGGAAAAGATTTTATTGGTAACCGTAAATGGGTGGATCCATATGTGCCCCGTATAACCAATTCCAAAACTTTTGAAAAAGAGAACCTTGTTCCCAAATTAGGCCGAGAATTTTGGCAAGACGCTGGCTCTCTTTTATATGAATCAAATCAGAATAATGGAACACAGCCTCAAATCATTACTTGTCTTAGTAATATACTTGATGATACAGCAAGTTATGTTCATATACGTGTAGTTGGATTGGTAACAGATAAAGCCAAATTTGAGGAGTGGATTGATGGCGAATTATGCTTACCTGAGATGGTGCTCAATCAAGAAGAAAAAGCATATTTATTTCGGGCTGACATAGCAATGATAGAAAAGCTTCAAAGTGTACTTTTTGTAGTTGTTAAAAATGTTATTGACAAACCACAAAAAGAAGAAAAATTGAAAAAAGTATGGAAAGATTTAGTAGAGAAAAAGCAAATAGACTCTGATAAAAAAACGAGAGAAATTGCTTTACAATGCCAAAGATTTTTTCTACAAGGAGCACACAATTTACTATTTGGCGAAAGCCTGAATGAAATAGTCAATGATATTCCTGAAAAAGAGCATATTCATCATTTTTGTAATAAATTGGGAAATTTACTTAGTGAAACATTCAAGCAAGTTTTATTTGCTACAGGACAAAATGTAAAATCAATGATACAGCAAAACGAAGCAAAAAGAAGGATATGGAATGTGTACAAAGTAATTTCGGAGGAAAGGAAGAATAAATATGTCTGAACCCAAATGGGATTTATCTCGATTATCCGCCGGGGAGAAAAGCGCATTGCGAAGAAATGTTGGCGTCATGAAGGACTTCGCAAGTATGCAGGCATTAGAAGCTTTTTACAGGGCTAAAAACCAATATTGTGGCTCTGAAAAAGAAAAAGCATGGTTTGCTTCAATGTGCCTGGAATGTCTGTGGCGAGAAGAAAAGAAGCTACCTAAGAAATCGTTCCCTTATTTGCTGCGAATGTTATATCAAGATAAAGAAGTGAGCAAAAGCCTCCAAAATCGATGTATTAATCTTCTTGACTATGATTGGACAGATGATGGTTTTCTCTTGGGAAAAATCTGCAATTTGATTCGTTTGATTCGAGCGAAACACGGAGACTATATGCCAGACTTTGAAATGTTAGCAGAAGATTTGAGTATATGGAATAAAGAAGGACACTATATTCGGAGGAAATGGTTGTATATAATTTGTTCTGAGCAAAACGAATCAGAAAAAGAAGAGGAGGAAGAAACCAATGCTGATTGAGATTCACATGCTGAAAAACTATCCACCTGTAAACCTGAACCGTGATGACAGCGGCGCACCGAAAAGTTGCTTTTTCGGTGGTGTTCAACGTGGCCGCATTTCTAGCCAATGTCTGAAAAGAAGTTGGAGAAAGAGTGAGTGCTTTAAAGAACTCGGTGAAGAGGGGATACGTACCAATGATATGCCCAATTATGTTGGAGAACAGCTTATTCTCCGTGGCATCGAACAAAAACTGGCAAATGCGGCAACAAAAAAGTTGACCCAAATAGCCAAAAAAGAAGATAAAGAAAACGAAAGCCAAGAAGACCCGGATAAAAGCAAGGGGAAAACACAAACGATTTTCTATACAAATGAAGAAATAGCTTTCCTAATTGACAGGATAGAGAAAATGATTGTTCAGGACGGCAATTTGAATAATTTCAGCATAATATTTCAACAACTTGAAAAAGAAAAGAAACGTCCCCTTACAGTAGATATGGCTTTATTTGGCCGTATGGTGACATCGAAATACTTTGACAATGTCGAAGCATCCATGCAAGTAGCCCATGCTATCTCTACACATATGGTCAATCGAGAAAGCGACTATTTCACTGCTATTGATGATCTCACGAATCAAGCTTCCATGTTGGACGAAACCAACTATAGTAGTTGCTGCTATTATGAATATGCCGCTTTGGATACAGACATCCTTAGAGAGAATCTGAAATATCGAACAGACCGCGATGCGCTTATGAAAAAACTCGTACCGGTTTTACTGAAAGCTATGGCCCATACGAATCCATCCGGAAAACAAAAATCTTTTGCGGGTAACATTTTTCCTGATATGATAATGGTCGAATTGAAAAAAGAAAAAATAGCTTTAAGCTATGTAAATGCTTTTGAAGAGCCAGTTACCTGTTGGAGCGCTAAGGGCGGATTGGTACAAAAAAGCTTAGAAAAACTGGTGAATCATATCGACTGCATGGATCGTGCATTCCAGCTTCAAGTGATTCATCGAGCATTCTTTACGGAACGGTTTGATGGCATTCATCCACATAACTGTGAGATTTTTGATGATCTTCCCTCATTAGCCCACGCCTGCGCCGAATGGATGCAGGAGGTTGAAAATGCATGAAATTGATCAAATTGATTTTATCCGGCCCACTGCAAAGTTGGGGTGAAGACGCCCGATGGAATCAGCGAACAACAGCTGCTATGCCTACCAAATCAGCAATCATTGGAATGATAGGCTCATGCTTGGGTATTCCAAGAGGTGATGAGCAGCTCAACAAGCTGGATCATGATCTTTACGTAGCAATTCGTGCAGATCAGCCTGGAAGAGTAATGACAGATTATCATACTGTTAATTCTTTGAACAGAGAACCCCTTCCTACCGCAAATGGAGGTAATCGTGGAAGAGGAAAAGGAATAGAAACACCCAAGCAATACTTACAGGACGCTCGCTTCACCGTATTCCTTTGGGGATATGAAGATACCCTTGCCGCCTGCTTCCAAGCCATGGAGCATCCCAAATGGGCGGTTTATTTAGGACGGAAAAGCTGCGTTCCATCCGTGCCAGTTATCCCGGAATGGATAGAGGCAGCCTCACCGGAGGAAGCAGTGGCGGTCTTTTCCGAAGAAGAAAAGCAGCGCCGCAACTTATGGGTTCAGGTGGAAATGGACACTCAGCCCAATGATCCTTTAGGCTCAGGCCAGCGCATAATCACCCGCCGCGACGCGATTCTTCGCGCTGACCGGAATGAATACGGTATCCGCTGGGTGAAAGCTTTCGCGGTGAAGTCGGGAGGTGAAGCCTCATGTACCTGAGCCGGATCGAATTGCGCATATCGTCTCCCGCTGTGCGTCAAACGCTGCGCAACTGTCAGGATATGCACAGGACGCTGATGAAAGCTTTTGACTGTAGCCGGGAGGAGGCCGGGATGCTGTACCGGGTGGTCAGAACCGACGCGGCCATTTTCATCTACGTGCAGAGTACGGTTTGCCCGCAATGGGATCGTATCGAGAAAAGCGGATACCTGTGCACAAGGATGCAGGATATTTCTGCTTTGTCTGACCGTCTGCGGCTAAACACCGTCCTGCGTTTTTCCCTGCTTGCCTGTCCTTCCAAAAAGGTAAAGGGCGACAGCAAAAACAGCAGACGGGTCTTGCTGCGCGGAACGGAAGAACGCCTGGACTGGCTGAAACGGGAAGGTGAAAAACACGGTTTCATTCTGCTGGAAGCTCATGAAGCCGCAAAGGAACAAAAGCTCAGCGGCACGAAATCCAGCGGAGAATTCTACCTCTCCGGCGTACCCTTTGAAGGCGTGCTGCAAATCACTGACGCCGCTGCCTTTCAGAACGCCTTCCGACAGGGAATCGGCCCGGAAAAAGCCTATGGCTTTGGAATGATGATGATCAGCAGGGGGCAGCCATGAATAACGATCTGCAGGCCCTGCCTAAACTGCGCGACAGCATCAGCTATGTGTATATCGAACACGCCGTTATCGAGCAGGAGGATTCCTCCATCACGGCCTTTCAAAAAGACGCGCGCATCCCGATTCCCATTTCATCCGTTACCTGCCTCATGCTCGGCCCCGGCACAAAAATTACCCACGCTGCCATCAAAGCTGCGGCGGAAAACGGGTGCATGATCGTTTGGTGTGGGGAAAATGGAATGCACTTTTACGCTTCCGGTATGGGAGAAACCCGAAGCGCTGTCAACCTGCTTCGTCAGGCGGAGCTGTGCGTCAACCAGGAAACGCGGCTGGAAGTGGCAAAACGGATGTATATACGCCGGTTTGGCAGCATCTCCAGCCCAGACTATACCTTGCAGCAGTTGCGCGGCATGGAAGGTATCCGCGTGCGGGAAGCCTATAAGCTGGCGTCCAAGAGTACGGGCATACCCTGGTCTGCCCGCACGTATAAAAAGGACGACTGGAATGCCCAAGACCCTGTCAACCTTGCGCTGTCCCAGGCCAACGCATTGCTGTACAGCGTTTGTCAGGCTGCCATTATTTCGCTGGGCTATTCCACCGGTTTGGGATTCATCCATACCGGGAAACAGCTTTCCTTCGTGTATGACATTGCCGATCTCTATAAGGCTGAAATCACCATTCCCGCCGCGTTTCAGTCCGCAAGGTATCCGGGAACCGATCTGTCCGCCGCTGTGCGGACAAACTGCCGCGTATACTTCCAACAAGCCCGCCTTTTGAAACGGATTCCGGAGGATATTGAATGGATTTTCAATCTTCCCGGGAGCGAACAGCGGGAAAGCCTGGACGTCGGCAATCTTTGGAACCCGGAGGGAGAAATCCCCGGCGGCATCAATCATTATGGAGATAACGAATGATGGTCGTGTTTGTGCTGGAAAACGCAACGGAAAAACTGCGGGGAACGCTGACCCGTTGGATGATCGAAACCAAACCCGGCGTATTCGTCGGTTCCCTGAATGCGCTGGTACGGGATAAACTGTGGGAAATGATTCCTGACCATGCTCCGAAGGGCGCGCTGATGATTTACTCCTGCAATAATGAACAAGGCTTCAGCATAAAAATGTATGGTATTCCGACCCGTTCCGTCGCAGACTTAGACGGCCTTCAATTGATTAAAATCCAGCAATAAAGCCATTTCTTTCAGTATCTGCCCCACATGCGTGGGGATGAACCGTGCGGGGAAAAATTCACGACATACGAATGCTCATCTGCCCCACATGCGTGGGGATGAACCGCGCGAAATGCTTATGCCCAAGAAGGTGTTGCAATCTGCCCCACATGCGTGGGGATGAACCGTAAATAACCGCTGTTTCCATTATGTGTGGAGAATCTGCCCCACATGCGTGGGGATGAACCGTCACCGCTGAATTTTATGATCCCGAAGCCACATCTGCCCCACATGCGTGGGGATGAACCGAAATTACCAAGATCACGGCAAAGTTTGTTTCATCTGCCCCACATGCGTGGGGATGAACCGTGCAGAAGGCGGAAGAGCTGACGCGCAAGGCCATCTGCCCCACATGCGTGGGGATGAACCGCGGCAAGGGCGCGCGGTCGTATGGGTGGCAGACATCTGCCCCACATGCGTGGGGATGAACCGTAACGAGCATCGCGGAAGGCGAAACCGAGATCATCTGCCCCACATGCGTGGGGATGAACCGGTCAAAGCGGGCACGTATGCGGCTTTCAGCGTATCTGCCCCACATGCGTGGGGATGAACCGGAAATGACCGGCGCGGAGATCATCGCCCAGAGATCTGCCCCACATGCGTGGGGATGAACCGGGGATCATCAGCGCGGGCGTGGACGTGCACCAATCTGCCCCACATGCGTGGGGATGAACCGTATTGGATAATCCGCCGTAATAGCAAAGCATTATCTGCCCCACATGCGTGGGGATGAACCGGCCAGTTGTCCATAGTTACCTCCTTAATACACATCTGCCCCACATGCGTGGGGATGAACCGCGATATGGCGTGCATCCAAATACGGTATATCGATCTGCCCCACATGCGTGGGGATGAACCGGCCAAAACCAACCAATACTGGGTGGAGCAGGAGATCTGCCCCACGTGCGTGGGGATGAACCTCCGGCGCTTTTTCCAGCACTCGCATGCCCATTTCTCTTGCATACATCAGCGCGTCCCCGGTGCTCACTTTTCCCTCGTCCATCAGGCTGAACAGTCGCTGCATTCCTTCTTTCAGTTCTTTCTTTGTTATCTTGCTTCCTGTCTCAGTAATGATCTGGCTCGCGTATTCATCCAGCCTTTCCTGCCATGCGCCGCGCACCGCGTTGTCTCCCGTCATTCTCTGCATGGAATCCATCACGGTCGCGAACGCTTGCACCGCTGCCCGCACGTCCTTATCGCTCATTGCCTGCGCATAAAATTCCGCGTCCTGGCGTAGGTCGTCCATCGCCTGCTGGGTCCGCGCTTCGCTGTCCGCGTCCGTGCGAAGGCTGAAATTTTCGTTGACATTCCCATTTTTTTGTGATAATCTGGTGATAACGTCATTGATATTCTTGGGTGCCCCGTATTGCTCGGAGCTGACGCTAAGAAGATCAATGGCGTTGTTTTTATAGATTGATATTGTCGCGCTTTCGTCCGATACAAACTTTCCGTTATCAAATTTCCCAAATAGTGTCGGCATAATAACTTTTCCGTATGCCGATTTTGCATCCATAGCTGAAAGATTTGTCTCAATTTTTTTTCTTGACAAAGGCAGTATAATAGGGGATTTTTCGCTATCTAAAAGATCCGTCACAATGATCGTTCCCCTGCTGTTTCTGATAATTGCCACAGGATGAAGCACGGCATCTTTCAGTTGAAGCATTGTGTCTTTGCTTATGTCATGTGCTGATCTTGATTTGTTTTCCTCCTTCGTTCTTGTACTCTTTGTGTTTATAGATTGCCTCAGAGTAATCATAATCTGCCCCACACGCGTGGGGATGAACCGCATCGCCGAGGGCATCGAGCGGATGACGCACGATCTGCCCCACACGCGTGGGGATGAACCGGCATTGCAGGATTTGTGGGATCGGCAGACATAATCTGCCCCACATGCGTGGGGATGAACCGGCGTGCAGAGCCGTTCCGCGATGTCAGAATCATCTGCCCCACATGCGTGGGGATGAACCGACGCCGGATACAAAATGCCCATGCCGTGAATAATCTGCCCCACATGCGTGGGGATGAACCGTGCTGGAATACCCGGATTACCCTGACAGCAAAATCTGCCCCACATGCGTGGGGATGAACCGCAAGGCAAGATTCATTGCACTATCGCCTGCGCATCTGCCCCACATGCGTGGGGATGAACCGTGTACAGAATGCCCCATAAGCGTGGGGGATGAACCATATAGAGTGTCAGCATTGGCAGAAGATTTCCTGATTCTGCTGCCAATAATCAGCAGAACGGGAAATCGAGGCCAAATCATCTGAAAAATGGCAGAGAAGCGGGACGGATTCGCTGCCATTTTTCAGGAAAAGCAGAATGGAATGTGCTTAATAGGTGAGCACATTCTATTTTGCTTTTTGAAGGAGGATTCCAAAGGGGGCAGCGTTCCCTTTGGCCGGAAGAATCCAAAGAAACCGGCGGTTTCGTGGCACACGACTTTGCATGAGGTCCGGCAGCGCCGGACGAGCGAGAGCGATTGCTTGCAATCGCCGAGCGAAGCCAGCGAACGGCGAAGCCGTTTGATGGCCGGTATTGCAAAGTATAGTGTGTTATACCTGCGTCCCCGGCTGACGGGGAAAAGGAGCGTTTCGACGATGGAACGCTCCTTTTGCTCGGCAGGAAAACGGGCAGGTTTTTGTGAGCGGAAGCGAGCAAAAACATGACCGGTTTCAGAAGTGGGCGCAGGGATATAAAAGCCCGGAAATGCCAACGGAATAATCGTCCTCGCTGATCGCTTTTCGTCAGGCGGAAAAATGCTTCGCTTCCTCAAACATGGCAAGCAGCCCGGCATGGAATTTCTCTCTGGTTTCGTCGCTCATTTCCACTTTTTCTGTGTCACGCATGATCTGGTTCACGATGATTTCCGGCGTGATTCCCCGCAGTTTCATCGGGTCTTTCAGATTTTTCTTGATATGGGAGACAAGCCGATCCATGATGTTGGAGGTCAGCTTTCGCGTGTGAACAATATAATCTTCGGCCCCTGCCTTGAAATCGTCAATGATGCGATGCAAAGTTGCCTCCAGCGCGTCGGTCTCTGCTTCGTATTCCGGCTGGCGCTGCCCTTGGATTTCAAGAATCGCCTGTTTCGCCGCGTTGCGATCAGAAGGGTACGCGGCGGCGTATTCGGTCAGCAGGGAGATCGTGGAGGTAATCATCTGATTG
The DNA here is from genome assembly GCA_017530275.1 of Clostridia bacterium. Next base: position 10,373 of record JAFXMP010000014.1, read on the forward strand.
ACTCCTTCCACACCTGCTTCCATCGTGCCCTTCGTCAGTTCGGAAAGCTGGTTGACCATCACCTTGAAGTCCCGCATCGTCAGCAGGGTGTTCAGGATGTCCATGTCATACTCTTTCCGTAACAGCGTCTTGGCGGCGTCCACGTTCAGGCCCAGCTTTTCAATATCATAATTGGTTTTAAAGGGAATGTCCGTCAGGCAAAGCAGAAAGTCGGTGGATACGTTGAATATCCTCGCCATCTCCACGATGTTTTCTGTTGAGAGCTTTTCAGTCTGCCCGCTGAGATAACGATTGATCGTACTTCCGTTTACACCCAGCTTCTCAGCTAATTCTTCCTGATTCATGCCGCGTTCGGTCAATAAGTCTTTGATTCGCTCCCGGGTATCGCCGGGCAGATATTTATGAAGCACAGCTTTTCCTCCTGATGATTATCCTACGAAGCGGAATGCAAGATCACCGATGCCATGTGTAGAACCCGTTCCGACAGTGTGCGCCTGGTGGAAACGCTGATTACCGGCAGCCCGGAGTTTTTCAAAGGGAAAACTGATAAACAGATCAAAGCCTATTTTCAGCACGCCTTGACCTTTCTGCAAGAGCACCAGCGGCCCGATACCTTTATCTCCGCCGTGGTTCACCTGGATGAAAAGACCCCGCACATGCACGTCACCTTTGTCCCCCTGACCGAAGATAACCGGCTCACGGCCAAAGAAATCATCGGCAACCGGAAAAAGCTGACTCAGTGGCAGGACGACTATTGGCGGCATATGGTCGCCAAGTACCCGGAATTGGAACGGGGACAGAGCGCCAGCCAAACGGGCCGCAATCATATTCCTCCTCGCCTTTTCAAAGAAATGACCCGCCTGACCAAGCAGCGGGAGAAGCTGGAAGAACTGCTGAACAGCATCAACCCCTTCAACGGCAAGAGCAAAGCGAAGGAAATCAGCCTGCTGCTGGACAAGTATATCCCCAACGTGGAGCGGATGCACACTCAACTGAAAAAGTTCAATGTCGCCTTCACTGACACCACCGCCGAGAATGCCGCCTTGAAGCAGGAAAACGCATCCCTGGAAGCGGAGTTGGAATCCAAGAGTCAGGAAAGCATTGAAAAGCAGCTGCGGGAAGCCCAAATCCATCAGGAATACCAGAAAGCAAAGGCGCTGCTGGATCGGATTCCGAAGGAGGTGCTGGCAGAATACAGCCACGAAAAGAACCGTCCCAGGGAGGTGTCACAGCATGAACACGGCTAATTCCACTCCCCTGGATCAATGGAGTGGTTTAGCCAATATGTTGGCAAATCTGATTGCTAAGTACGCCGATGTTCTGGAAACGGAGGAAAATAAAACAGAAGAAAAAGAAGATCAAACCGCCCCGTTGCAAAACCGAGAGTCTCCATCCGGAGGCTCTTTTTGCTTGCCAATTACGCTGAACTATGATATAATAGACGTGTAATAATTGTCCAAACTTTTTTCATCATAGAGGTGGATAGATATGACCCGAAAGAAAACAGTTTCGTCAGATCGTCCCAGCAACAAGGTATATACTTATACTCGCGTATCGACCACCATGCAAATTGATGGTTATTCTTTGGATGCACAAAAGGCAAGGCTCAAAGCCTATGCCGACTTTAACCAATATGAAATTGTTGGAGAATATGAAGATGCCGGAAAGTCTGGAAAGTCCATTGAAGGTCGAACAGAATTCAACCGAATGATGGAGGATATAAAATTCGGGAAAGACGGTATATCCTTTGTTCTTGTTTTCAAGTTATCAAGATTTGGCAGGAACGCGGCAGATGTGCTGTCTACCCTCCAAACGATGCAGGATTTTGGTGTGAACCTGATCTGCGTGGAGGACGGAATCGATTCATCAAAGGATGCCGGAAAACTGATGATTTCTGTTCTGTCCGCAGTTGCTGAAATGGAGAGAGAAAACATCCGGATTCAGACAATGGAAGGACGGATTCAGAAGGCCAGGGAAGGAAAATGGAACGGGGGCTTTGCTCCATATGGGTATCGCATAAACAGTGGGATCCTGGAAATCTGCGAGGAGGAAGCCGAAGCCATCCGTATGATTTTTGACTGCTATGTGAATATGGATTTAGGCGCAAACGGAGTATCAAGGTATTTAGCAAGCCATGATATTAAGAAAATCCAGCGTCAAAATGGAAAAGCGCCATATTTTAATGCTATGCTGATACGGGATATATTGAGAAATCCCGTATATTGTGGTAAAATCGCATATGGACGCAGAAAAAACGAAAAGGTTCACGGCACCCGAAACGAGTACAGAATTGTTGAAAGCAATGATTATTTGCTTGTTGACGGACTGCATGAGGCTATCGTTTCCGAAGAAATGTGGCAGGCTGCGCAAACCAAACTGGCTGCCCAAGCTCATAAATACGAAAGCGTAAACACTCCAAAGGATACGCATGTCCACCTGCTGTCCGCCATTGTAAAATGCCCTGTATGCGGAGCGGGAATGTACGGAAACAAAAGTACAAGGCGAAAGGGCGATGGAACAAAATATAAGGCGTTTTATTATTATGGTTGCAAGCATCGTCGGTTGGATAGGGGATATAAATGCGAATATAAAAAGCAAGTGCCGGAAGAATTGCTCAACAATGCCGTGGCCGAAGTCATCATCCAATTGGTCAGCAAACCGCGTTTTGCCGCTTTAATGCAAGAAAAAATAAACATGAAGGTGGATACGACTGCTTTAGAACAGGAAATCCTACACCATGAGAAAGAATTGCGCCAGTTCCACGCGGTAAAATCCAAGCTGATTGAGGAAATCGATTCCCTCGACCCGGATGATCGTCATTACATCCAGATGAAAGCTGATCTGGATGAACGGCTCTATCGCATGTATGACAAAATCGCGGAGGCAGAAACAGCCCTCATAGATGCCAAGGCAAAAAAGCAGGCCATTGAAGCGGATAAGGTAACCGGTGACAATATATACAAAATTCTGGTTTCTTTTGAACGTCTGTACGCCGTAATGAATGAGGAAGAACGCCGGGACTTGATGAGGGAGCTGATTTCGGAAATTCAGATTTACGAGGAACCCAAACCCAACGGTCAATGGCTGAAATCAATCAAATTCCGGCTTCCTATCATTGAAGAAAGCATGAATCTGTGTTTGGACAATGGGGGTAGCGTCGAATCAGTTGTGAAACTCACCCGAGCCGTGTCGTGACTATAGAATTACTGTAATCAAGTTGACAATCGGTATTTGCAGAAAGGAAAAAATGATCATTCGAGACTTTGAACCGAAACATACGGAGAAAGCAGCGGAAATTGCCCTTGGCGCATACAATTGCGAGAAGGCATTTACACAGGCGCTTCCGGAAATATCAGGCATTCCGATCCTGAAACAATTATCCGGAAATGGCTTCGGCGTCGCAGCATTTGAAGGCGGAAAAATGGTCGGATTTCTTTGCAGTGTGGAACCATTTGAGAATGTTTTTCGTTCCACCGATGTGAGAGGCGTTTTTTCGCCCATGGGTGCGAATGGCGCGGTTATGGAAAATCACGGCAGGATTTATGCGGCATTGTATCAGGCTGCTGCAAAAAAGTGGGTAAAAGCCGGAGCGGTGTCACATGCAATTTGTCTATATGAACATGATGAGGAAGCAAAACGGCAGCTCTTTCGGTATGGATTTGGCATGAGGTGCGTAGATGCCATTCGTCCGATGGAAACAATTGATTGCGTTGTATGCGGCGGATATGAGTTTTTGGAATTGCCCAAGGAAGATTACGCATATGTTTATCCGTTGCATTTGGCATTGAACGAGCATTACTGCTCCAGCCCCTTTTTTATGAACCGAAAACCAGACACACTGGAAGAGTTTTTGGATTTTTCGGAAAGGAATAAGGAACGTTACTTTGCGGCGAAGATAGGCGGAGAATTATGCGCTTATTTGGAAGTGTCAGATCAGGGTGAAACCTTCATTGCATCAGGGAATCTTTATCGTCATATCATGGGGGCATATTGTATGCCGGAACACAGGGGCAGGGGTGTATACAAAAACCTGTTAAATTATGTTATCAATACCTTGAAAACTGAGGGATATACCAGACTTGGCGTGGATTTTGAAAGCATCAATCCGTCGGGCAGCGGGTTTTGGCTCAAGTTTTTTCATGCCTATACCAACGGCGTTGTGCGCAGGATAGATGAGCGGATTATGCAGAGAGCTTCTCTGATATAATCTCATAAGAGTGTTATTTCCGGACAAATTCAAGTTTGTTAAAGAATCGATAGCAAGGAATTTCGGAATTTGAGGAGGAAACAGAATGTTATTTGATATGACGTCCTGTACGGAAGAAGACGCCGAATGGATTGAAGAACAGGTCAGCCGGGTGTTCGATACCATCGCGCCGCCGGAAGAGGATGCTGGGGAAGAAGAATTTGTGTATAAAGTCACAGATGAAAAAGGGAGCCTTCTCGGCGGATGTATTCTGGCTGTCGATGAACGGAAGACGGCGTCGATTTACGATCTGTGGGTTGAAGAAAAGTACCGCCGCAGGGGAATTGCTTCCGCGCTGATCCGGGAGGCCGAACGTAAAGCAAAGGATCTTGGCTGCTATTTGGTGATGGTCGGGACTTTTGATTTTCAGGCAAAACCGTTCTACGAAAACCTTGGCTATACTGTGAATGACACCATGACGGGTGTTCCGAAGGGACATGAGCACTATTTCATGACGAAAAGGCTCGACCGAACCGTTATTGAACACGATCCTTCAGACACTCATCAATATGAGATTATCCCGGGCGGCGAAGAAGACGCGGAATTCCTCTCCGGCAGACTGCGCAGGCATGATGAAGCTTTCGCGCCGCGCGGGCACGAATACATTTCCATCGGGAA
>JAFXMP010000015.1 GCA_017530275.1 Clostridia bacterium
TCATAGCCGACCTTAGGATGCAGCCAGGCGGCGGGTTCATAGATGTGCACCGGCAGCGGTTGCATAAAGGCTTGCTCTTCCTGCTCATAGGCAGAAAGCCTACAGCCGGGACGCTTCCTGAACGGGCGGCGGTTCAGTTCTTCCAGCTTCTCCTGTACGGCCTGCTGCGCTTCCGCAAGGGAGAAAAACTTCCTGTCGCGCAGGGCGGCGGTGATCCAAGTGGAGACAAAGCGCACCGAACCCTCTGCGGCGGCCTTGTCGTCCGGCTTCTTTACTCTGGCGGGGACGATTGCCGTTCCGTAGTGCTCGGCAAGCTCCTGGTAGCTCCTGTTCAGCACAGTTTCGTAGCGGGTGTTGGCCGTTGTTGCAGTCTTACAGTTGTCCGGAATGAGCAGCCGGGGAACGCCGCCGAAATACGAAAAAGCATGGACGTGGCACAGAAGCCAGCGCTCCTGTTTCATGTCGCAGCAGGCTTCCGCGTAGGTGTACCAACTGCACGGCAGAACGGCAACGAAGATATACGCAGGCGTCAGCTCGCCGGTAACAGAGTCCGTAATGTACAGCGGATCTCCGGCCCAGTCCACCTGCATAGCGTCTCCCGGTTTGTGGGAGATACGCATGGTAGCCTTTGTCACGCGCGCCCAGCGGCGGTACTTCTCGCAGAACTGCGTGTACATGTACGGAACGCCGCCGCTGGTACGAACCCGCTGGCAGTATTCCTCCCAAAGCAGTGTGAGCGTTACGCCCTTCTTGGCGAGTTCCTCATGGATGTACCGGAAGTCCGGCACGGTATACGGAGAAGCATACGCATACTTCCCCGGGAACAGGATCTCCTGGATGTCCTCGTTGGTGACGCCGTCTTCCAAGGGCCAAGTGATCCCTGCTGCGGCAGACTGGACAAGAACTGCTGAAATGGTATGCCTTGAGCAATGAAGTTCGCGCTCCAGCTCACGTTGACTGTGTCCTTGACTGTGCAGCCTAAGAATGTTGCGGTAGTCGGTCATTCGACTCCCTCCTTTTGGTAGAGTCACGCTTTCACGTGCTAAACCAAGTATAGAGGGTGAATGATGGGCGGTGCAACGCCCCGTGACGGTGGTGCTAAAACTCCGTGACGGTGGTGCTAAAAGTGCGTGCAGATGGTGCTGATGCAGTGAAATTTACAAATATACAATAAAAGTTCGCAAAGATAAAAGAATACGCGGGAAGAAGGAACTTCTAATGCGTAAAACACATAGTCTCTGCGCTTGTGGTTCGTAGCACCTCGACGGGGCTATTTTGCAGGGCGGAGAGGGATGCTTTTCACACATTTTTGCGGGTTATGATGGGAAATTGTTCATATTTCTATGCGAAAGCGATAAAATTGTGAACTTTCGTATGATGGAACTCAATCAGGGCGTTTTGGCGCATTTTTGCGCGCGCTTGGGGTGAAATGATAAATAAGTGATCGTAACAGGATAGGACTCCATAAAAGTGTGAACTTTTTTCGTGGGAAACTGCCGTTTTTGTTTGATAACACTCTGATAACAACGCCGGATATTCGTTGACTTATCGCCCCGGTAGAGGATATATGGACATACCATAAATTATAAGGAGGCTCCTGGTATGTCTGACACGTTAGATCTAACTCGCGAAGAAATGGCTGCTCGTGTTGCAAACGATATCCGGCGAAAATATAAAATTGAAATCACTCCAGAGACTGTGCTATCATTTGTCAGTGCTGAAACCCCGGAAGAATGCGGGAGGCTTGCAAGCGAGTATTTTCGCAAGGCCTTAGATGCAAAGCGCAGAGTGAGGCCACATAATCCGAAAGTGATAATTGTTCCGGTGAAGCCCCTGCGTGGCAAATAGGAGTATCCTCGCCGATGATGGGGAGATGGGGCGGCTGGCAGCTTCGGTTGTCGGCCGTTTTTTTCGCTTGAAAATCGGCTGACCCTTCTATATAATAAAATAAGCAATACCGCTTGGCTGGAAACGGAGGGAATCGACATGGCGAAGGAAATAACGATAATCCCACCAAAACCAAAACCCCCGGTGCGGAAGCGTGTCGGAATCTATTGCAGAGTAAGCAAGGCCACATCAGCGCAGATCCATAGCCTGGCTGCACAGGCTTCCTTTTTGCTGAGATACGTTATGACAGTTCCAGGCTGGATTGCGGAGGACATCTACATAGATATATGCAGCGGCGCAACGATGGAGTCGCGGCCGGAATTCATGAGGATGCTCTCTGATGTTCAAAATGGAAAAATCACACAGGTCGTAACAAAGAGCGTCAGCAGGTTTGGCCGCAATGCCGAAGAAATCGTGGTGGCATTCCGGGCAATAAAAGAAGCAGGTGCGGATATATACTTCCATGAGCAGGATTTGAGTTCACGCAGGGCTGATTGCGAATTGTATGTGTCGATATTCGGTGCCTGTGCGCAGGAAGATAATAGGCAACACAGCGAAAACATCAAGTGGGGAATCAATAAAAGGGTTAATGATGGATCATCAGCGATCTACAATCGTCCCTGTTATGGCTACCGGGCGAACGAAGAAAAGGAAATTGAAATTGTCCCAGATGAGGCGGCTGTTGTAATAGAAATCTATTCCTTGTATATAAAGGGGTTAAGTGTTGTAAAAATCAAGCAATATTTGGAAAGCATGAGCGTGCTGTCTCCGACAGGAAAGAGTACATGGAGTAAACATACTATCGAATCAATCCTGACGAACAAAAAGTACATAGGCAATTCGGTCGCATACCAGACATATCGAGAGGGCTACCCGTATCCCAAAACCATAGTCAATCGCGGACAGCGTGCAAAAATTGAAGTGAGCGAACACCACGTCCCGATCATCCCAATGGAGATATTTGAAGCCGTGCAGAAGATTCGGCAGGAGCGCACGAACATTGTCAGGGATGAAGAGGGGAGAGCCCATCGGAAGACAAAGAAGTATTCTGCGGCGAAGGTGGACGGGACGATTCAGCTGGTGGAGGAAGAATAGCTTCCTCAAAACCATCGTGTAAGAAAACGGGGCTAAATGAAGTGTACAGAAGGAGCCATCAATGAACAAGTTTCTTCAACTTGCCAGCGGTAGTTCCCTGTGGCGCGGACTGGATTATTTCAAGGAAAAGCGAGTCCAGTCATTCTCGCCCACCGACGTTGGGTACGAGGAAGTCATCCGTGGCACTGATATATACCATGCAAGCATCGATATTGCCCATTCGCGTCGTTCAACCTGTGATTGCCCCTTCGCTAAAGGGCGGCGCGTTATATGCAAGCACATGGTCGCATTGCTATTCACGGCAGAACCGGAGCAGGTCGCCGCGTTAGAAAAAGAAGCGGAGGA
>JAFXMP010000166.1 GCA_017530275.1 Clostridia bacterium
AATAGGAAAAAGGCGCTCTGGAAAACGCTTCGGACTGGCTTTCCCGCTTTCCGGTTCCGGACACGGTATCTCCCGTGCAGATCATCATGGGCACGTCCCCTTCAAAGAAGCGGAGAATGACTTGCGTATAGTTGTCGCTTATTTCGCCGCATTTTTCCAGATTGATATAACCGTTTCCGATCAACTGCATCATCGCTTCCAGGCCCGGGCGCATGTACTCGCCCGCGGAGGGCTCCATTTCATTCGCGGCCCGAAGCGCTTCGGGTTCTTCGCTGAGGGCGGCCACAACCTCCGGATACACCAGGGTGTTCATCAGGCAGCCGGAAGAACCCGCGCTGTAACCCATCATGGGGCTGGCATACCCCTTGCTGAGAAACGCCTCGCACACAGCCAGCAGTTCTTCCCAAGTGGCCGGAACCTGAAGCCCTTCCTTCGCAAACAGATCGTTGTTCACCAGCATTCCGTAGTTTCTGGCGAAAATCGGCACCATCAGCAAATGACCGTCCGCGTCCAGGTTCAGCAGACCGGTGCGAAGGCAGTCCAGATCCAGGCCCAGCTGGGGATCGGAAAGATCCTCCATATGGTCATAGATCTGTTGGTATTTTTCGTTTCCGCACATCCATTGATAGGAAAAGAAGATGTTCGGGGCGTTGCTGCTTTCCAGCACCGTTCCCAGCAGATTGTTGTAATCGTCCGGTTTCCAGTAGTTCAGCTCAACGTCGGGGTAAAACTCATTGAATCTGTCGAATTCGGTTTCCAGCGCCTCAAAGTTGGAATAGCTTCCAATCACAGTGATCTGGCAGCTGGTGTCCGTATCCAGCCTCGGCTGGAATGCAGATTCCGCCTTAGCCCGGGAAATACAGGCCGTCGGTACGATAGCAAGCAGGGCACCCAGGATGACGCAAAGCATTTTTTTCATTTTCTCTTTTCCTCCTTGATTCTGCGAATTTCTTTGATGACAAGTTTCATGTCAACCGGTTTGGCGATATGTCCATCCATGCCCGCTTCCAGGCATTCCGCGATGTTTTCGGAGAAAGCGTCGGCAGTCATGGCAATGATGGGAATGGAAGCGGCCCATTTATTTTCCAGCCTGCGGATACGCCGCGTCGCGTCCAGACCGTTCATTTCGGGCATTTGAACATCCATGAAAATCAACGCATAGCTTCCCTCTTTGGCCTCCGCCATTTTGTCTATGCAGATCCGGCCGTTTTCAGCCCGTTCTGACGTGATGCCAAACATGTTCAGCATGGCGGAGATGATTTCCCAGTTAATGTCGTTGTCTTCCGCCACCAGGATATTGATTCCCACCAGGTCAGAATAGTTATCCTCCGGTTCCACGGCCTTTGCTTCCGTCCCGAGCAGTTCATTGATTTTCTGATACAGTCTGGAGCGGAACAGCGGCTTGCAGCAGAATCCGTTTGCACCCGCCTCCTTTGCTTTGCCTTCGATGTCGGACCAGTCATAAGCGGAGGTCAGCAGGATGGGGATTTGGGCGCCTACTTCTGCCCGGATCCGCTTAATTGTTTCGATACCGTTCATATCCGGCATCTTCCAGTCCAGGATAACCACATTGTAATCCTTCCCGGCTGTGTGGCGGCGGCGGGTCATCTCCAGCGCTTCCATACCGCTCTTCGCTCTCTCTGCGTTGATGCCCAGCGATTCCAGCGTATCCGCCGCGGTGTCCAGCAGGATCGGGTCATCATCCGCAATCAGTACGTCGACAGCATCAAAATGCATTTCCTCCATCTGCCTTTCGGCGATAGGAATATCCAGCACAATGGTGAAGGTCGTACCTTTTCCGGGTTCGCTCTGGCACTCGATGGTTCCGTTCATCAATTCGACCATCTGTTTTGTGATTGCAAGCCCAAGCCCGGTTCCCTGGATACTGTTGACCCGGCTGTCCGTCTGCCGGGAAAAAGGCTGATACATCTTTTCCATGAATTCAGGGCTCATGCCGATACCGGTGTCCGAAACAATATAAATCAGCTTTACGCAGCTTTCCTTTTCGCTTTCTTCCTCCCTCAGATCCACGGAGACGCGGCCGCCCGGCTCCGTGTATTTAATTGCGTTGGACAGGATATTGATGTAAATCTGGTTCAGCCGCAGCTGGTCTGCGTAAAGGTATTCCTTTTCCATGCGGTTGATGCGGAAGCTGAAATCAATGCTTTTCTCCTTGATCATGGGTTGAGCCAGGTTTACCAGGTTCTCCACGGTTTCCACGATGGAGAAGGTCAGCGGACTCAGGTTGAGTTTTCCGCTTTCCACCTTGGAAATATCCAGAATATCATTGATCAGCGTCAGAAGATGGCTGCTGGCCAGGCTGATTTTTCTCAGGTTTTCTCTCACGGCTTCCCGGTCGCCCAGATTCTTTTCGGTAATCGTGGTCAAACCGATGATTGCGTTCATTGGGGTGCGGATATCATGGGACATGGTGGAGAGGAAATCGGTTTTTGCCTTGTTGGCGGATTCAGCGTTCCTTGCCATCACCCGAAGCATTTTATTAAATGAAAGCATGTACAGGAAATCCACCAACAGCAGTATCAGCAATCCGGCGGTCACGGCCCCGATCAGCAGCCAATCCACCGTATCCGCATTCAGATCGCTGACCGGTGCAGCGCTCAGCAGCACCCAGCCGCTGGTGGAAGTAATGGGCGTATGTGCGACGATGCATTCCCTGCCCTTTGAATCCAGCATGAGAAACGAGTCCGTTTCGGACAGGATATCAGCAAACAGCTGTTGCTGTGCCGTGATGCCCGGCTGGTTATAGGATTTATAGAACTCAAAGAAATTTGAATTTTTAAAAGAGCGTCCCCGGATGATGTAGTTGCCGTCAGCGTCGATCATGGAAAACTCTTCATTCTCATATTCTTCCTGCGGGAAAACCCACTTTCCGGCCAGGTTGGAAGTGGGAACGATGCGCAGCAGGTAAGCCAGCCTCTTCTCTCCTGTTTCTGCGTCCCGTACGGTGATCCTGTTGCAGAAAGCCAATGACTGTTCCCCATTGATGGGATTCGTATAGGTTCGGGAGATGTTGATCGCCGTGTCATGGTCTGCGATCCAGGATCCGTCCCCAAACAGGTCTATCCGCGCATAGGAAACAGAATAATCATCCCTGTTGTTCGGCCTTGGCCGCGTTGAATAGCCCTCCAGGGTTTCCGCGTCGATAAGATGGGCGGACGTCGTGGCCAGCGCATGGGTCGCTCTCACATATGCCGCGGCTTCTTCCAGCGTCATATCCTGGCTGTTGATATAATGCGCCCAGTTGTCGCAGATTCCCTGCTCCCCTTCCAGGTAATTTCCCGTTACCTGTTCCATGGCGACAGTGGTGTTGACAAAATGTTCCACCTGGTGCTGGTACTTTTCATTTCTCTCAGAGTTGGAATACAGCGCAACGAAGGCCATGATGGCAGTCATAAGAACCACATTCACTATGATAATCCATGATGTCTTCAGACGGTTCATTTCAGCAATTCCTCCAGACGAAAGACAGGGATGTTACCAATAGTTTTTCCCAACGTCTTTGATGCATCGAAAACTCCTTTCGGGCCTATTAGCTGAACCGAATATGGTCATTCTTCTTGATCGCTTGACATAAATACTCGAAAATTGTTCTTTAATTCACTTTAATATTATATATTTTCCTGCCCAGTGTTGTCAATCTCTTTGGTGACGCATGAGAATATAATCATGTAAAGTTGTATTTCATACAAGTAAACTGTTTGAATTGTGCGTTCTGTTTATATCTATGAAAGTAGGGAATGTATGTCGCTCCAGAAAACCGGATCCTGGCCTGGTGACCGTGTGGAATACAGATATGGCAACAAACCGACCCCGACCAAAGGCAGCGTTAGCCTCACGCTGAAAATGAAGTGATCTTCGCCACAGGCGATAAAGGGACAGCCGCTCTGACGGCCGCCGTCCCAGATCATAGACAAAGTGGTTTCTGCAAGCAGTTGTTGAAGTTATTAATTACTCCCTGTCCGAAGGATCGAACGGATTCAGGATCATATCGTACCTATCTGCTTCCGCATGGATGGCCGCAGCGCTGCCAGCGGTACGGACAGCGCCTTCCTCGGTGAGCATTTGAAGCATTTCCGCCCATTCCGCCAGTTTCTCAGGGGTACATTGTTTGATCTGACGCAGCCTGGTCAGCGTTTCATCCTGAGATATCCCCTGCAGCGTCACTTCTGCCGCGCTGATCGCGCCGGAGAGTTCTCCTTTCGGACGCGCAATTAACGAATAACTATCGAGAATATAGCCGTCTATGGTCTCCTGATATTATTGTCCTCCTGCACTTTACGCTCTGTCTCTTGTTTCACGGCGCCCGGATCTGCACGAACTTCTATTTATACGCATGGCAGGAGGAGATGGAAGCATTCTCCGCAAATCAAATCTGCGATCGGATTACTTTTGATATCACAAGCCGGATCCTGTGCCCATGGATTCCGATCGTTACCTCATCCGCCAGATGGGCAACGATAGATTTTTCAAGTTCGTCCAGCGCCGGTTCTGCCTTTGGGTTTTCTTCCCGCCGGTTCCGTAGATTATCTCTGTACGCAGACAAAGACCATCTTCCTGCCCAGACCTTTGCCTCTTTCTCTTCCTGAATTCCGTAACGCATGTAATCCGGCAGCATACCAGCCAGGTCCTCCGGCGTTTCCATGGTGTTTTCAAACACATAGGAGCAATTCAGCATTTCAGCGATCTTGGCCATGAAGCCTTCCGGTGAGGCTGTCGGAACAGCTTTTCCGCTGGTTTTCTTATGTACAGCTGCTTCCAGGATGATTTCATATCCGGTCGCGGTGCTTTCGACCCAGAGTTCTCCGTCATACACATGCAGGATCTGGTTGGCCATGCCCAGCACTTCTTCTGTCAGGAGGCCCAGGTGATAACAGTCTTTGCCTGTAATCCCATTCTTTTCGGCAAATTCCTTCATCATGTCATAGGCGTCGTCGTTCCTGCGAACAGAGTTGCTGATCCATAGTTTCACTGTAGTCATTTGAATCCCCCCGTATGATGATTCCGAAAGCGGAATCCATACTCTCCTTTCCCTGTTGATTGCCCGGCAGGTTTATCATACTACAAATATGGCGAGGACGCAACATCAGCCTGTCTTTTATATCAACCAGCTACGGCGCCGGGATTCCGTCCAGATTAGGTTTGCTCCCTATTTTGCTCCCAGACAAGCGGTATTCTCCTTTATTCTTTTGCGTTTTTTAAATCTCGCAGGCGATGTTGTTCATCGCCTCGTCAGCCGTTTCCGTGACGTTGTTGTACATTACCAGCATGTACTGTTTCATTTCAGCGGACACTTGTGAAACGCATTGCCAGTTCGTAGCCAAGCCTGTTTGCTTCATCCGGGGTGATTTCTCCCGGAGCGAAAGACTGCCGCAGGTGATATGCGAGCACATCATCCTTACCCCGTTCCCGGCCTGTGCGAAGAATATAGGCTCTTTTATCCAGCATGAATTCTACCGCAGCAGTACGCGGATCACATTCGGAAGAGGTAATCAGTTTCTTTTTCTCAGTTTTGTCCGGGTTCTCAACATACCCGATCACTCTTTTTAGGCTTCCATGACGGCAAGGTTTCCCTTTTCGTCCGCAATGATCGTCCAGCCGGTCTTTTGCGCTGTTCCCTCCGCTATGGGCGTCAAAAGCACAAGGTCGTAGAAGGAGCTGGCACCATCCTGTATATACAATGGCGACAGGCGAGAGAATCCGTTTCTTCCGGGTATTACGGGGGATGACGCAAAAGTATCTTGGCACGCTGCTGGGATTTCCTGAGCGTTCCGCCGATGTGCGGATGGCGCAGTATGAATCGGAGGATCGGACACCCAAGGCGGATTTGACAGCGGCATTGGCCGACGCATTGGACGTGTCGCCCAAGGCAATCACTGTTCCTGACATTGATTCTCTTGATGGGCTGATGCACACCCTGTTCACTTTGGAAGACCGGAAACTGCTCAGCATCCGGGAATACGAAGGCTTGGTCTGTCTCCGTGCCGATATCTTCCAAGGTGGTTCCCAAGCGGAACGCTTTTCCGAAATGCTGGACGCCTGGCAGGCGGAAAAGGCGAAGCTGGACACCGGAAAGATCACACGGGAGGAATACGACCGCTGGCGGTATCACTATCCTGATTATGACGAAACCAGGATCAGCGTGCAGGTGCCGCCGGACATCCTCAATATGCCGCCCCTCGACCTCAAGCGCGGCAGGAAGCTGAAAAAGAAATAAGCGCATGAAAAAGCCCTCCTTCCGCGGATGACCTTCATCCACAGTTGGAGGGCTTATAAATGTGTGTTTCCTGTATACCTGATACCGTTTCCCGTATTCCGTGCATTATTCCCGTACCCGAAAGCCATCAGAGCGAAGAATAATGCCCGTCATGGGAAATGTTATCATATCGTTATCAGAGTTTCCCTTGAAATCCCGCCATGCCTTATGGCACAAGGGCTTCCGGGTTTTCTGGCCTCATTCCCACTCGATGGTTCCAGTGGGCTTGGGCGTTAAATCGAACAGGACGCGGTTGACGCCGGGGACTTCGGCGGTGATGCGCTGGGTGATATGCTGGAGGAGAGCGAAGGGAACGTCCTCCACGGTGGCGGTCATGGCGTCGCGGGTATTGACGGCGCGGAGCACCACAGGCCACTCAAAGCAGCGCTTATTGTCCTTGACGCCCACGGTTTTGAAATCGGGCACGATGGTGAAATACTGCCAGACCTTGCCCTCCAGGCCGTTCTTTTTGAATTCTTCCCGCAGGATGGCGTCGCTTTCGCGGACGGCTTCCAGGCGGTCCCGGGTTATGGCGCCCACGCAGCGCACGCCCAGGCCGGGGCCGGGGAAGGGCTGACGGTACACCATGCCGTCCGGCAGGCCCAGTTCGTGACCTACCATGCGCACTTCGTCCTTAAAGAGGAACTTGAGGGGCTCCACCAGCGCGAATTTCAGGTCTTCCGGCAGGCCGCCCACATTATGATGGGCCTTGACGGGGCCGCTTTCCAGGATGTCGGGATAAATGGTACCCTGGGCCAGGAATTCGATGCCCTCCTGCTTGCGGGCTTCTTCCTCAAACACGCGGATGAATTCCGCGCCGATGATCTTGCGCTTCTGCTCGGGATCGCTGACGCCCGCCAGCTTGTCCAGGAACCGGTCCACCGCGTCCACATAGATCAGATTGGCGTTCATTTCGTTGCGGAACACCTGAATCACCTGTTCTGGTTCGCCTTTGCGGAGCAGACCGTGGTTCACGTGCACGCACACCAGATTCTGGCCGATGGCCTTGATAAGCAGCGCGGCCACGACGGAGGAATCCACGCCGCCGGACAGGGCCAGCAGCACCTTCTTATCCCCTACCTGGGCTTTGAGGGCGGTCAACTGTTCCTGAATGAAAGCCTGGGCCAGGGCGGGGGTAGTGATCCGTTCCATGGTTTCGGGGCGTACATTGTTCTGCATTGCGCATTCCTCCTTTGGTTGCGTCGGCTGTTTCTTTCGCGGGGTCTTTCACTTGAAGCGGGTTCATTATCGCATAAAAAAACGGCCCGTGCAATCAAATTATCGAAATATTCTCGTTTTTTTCGCCATTTTCCCGAACTTTTTTCTTATTTCAAAAAATATGATTCGCTTATTGGAAAATACTTCTCTTTTTCTCCCATATGTGGTATACTTTTTGTGTTTGGCGGACGATGCCAGGCGGAAAGACAAAGGAGGACGGCAATACAATGAAGATTACCGATAGCATAAAATATGTTGGGGTTTACGATGGGGGTATTGATCTGTTTGAGGGGCAGTACGCCGTCCCCACGGGCGTATCGTACAATTCCTATATCGTTTTTGATGAAAAGATCGCCGTGATGGATTCCGTGGACGCGCGTAAAACCTGGGAGTGGCTTGCCAATGTGGAAGCCGCCCTGAACGGCAAAGCGCCGGATTATCTGGTGATCGCCCACCTGGAGCCCGACCACAGCGGCAGCATTCAAGCCATTGCGGAAAAGTACCCCGAAATGAAGCTGGTCATGACCGTGAAGGCCCTTTCCATGCTGCCCCAGTTCGTGGACGCCGCCCTGGCCTCCCGCGCCGTGGCCGTGAAGGATAATGATACTCTTTCCCTGGGCGCACACACCCTAAAATTCATTACCGCGCCCATGGTGCACTGGCCCGAGGTGATGCTTTCCTATGAGAGCAGCGAAAAGGTGCTGTTCTCCGCCGATGCTTTCGGCACCTTCGGCAACCCGGAAACCGATCCCTGGCTGCCCGAAGCCCGGCGCTATTATTTTAACATCGTGGGCAAGTACGGCTCCCCCGTTACGACACTTCTGAAAAAAGCCGCTGCTCTGGATATCACCGCCATCTGTCCCCTGCACGGCCCGGTTCTCACCGGTGATTTGTCCGAATATGTGAGCAAATACCAGACCTGGAGCAGCTACGCCCCCGAAGAAGCGGGTGTGCTGGTGGCCTTCGGTTCCCTCCACGGCAACACCGCCAAGGCCGCAAAGCTGGCGGCGGACATGATAAAAGAACAGGGCGTAAAGGTCACCGTGGTCGATCTGGCCCGGGACGATATGGCTTTTGCTCTTTCTGAGGCATTCAAATACGATAAACTGCTGCTGGCCTGCTCCACCTATGACGGCAATTTCTTCCCCAAAATGGAAGATTTCCTGCTGCACCTGAAAGCCAAGGCTTTCCAGAAGCGCAAGGTGGCCCTGATCGAAAACGGCTCCTGGGCCCCCATGGCCGCCAAGTGTATGAAGACATATTTGGAACAGATGAAGGATATCACCCTCTGCGAAAACACCGTAACCATCAAATCCACCGTGAAAGAAGAAAACAAGGCGCAGATTGCCGCGCTGGTAAACGAGCTGCTGGGCTGACTTATATAACTTTTTTCTGGGGGAAAGCTCACACTCCATAAAGCAGTATTAGACAAAGAATCTGTTAATGGCACCTGCCTACAGGCTTGGTAAATACTGTGAGATTACAGCACGAGGGCTGTTGAACATTGCAAGTGTTCAGCTGCCCTCTATCTTCATATATTATCTTTTTATCGGTACTATTGATCATGATTGAAGGCTTTCACCATAGTCAATGTAGCTTGTTTCTGCTCCTGGGTTAGCGTCAGCCAGTTATCAAAGAGTTCCTTTAATTCTGGCGTCAATTCAACCATATCCCCTTCGGTGAAAAACTGTGCCAAAGTAATACCAAACCCTCGGCAAATAGCCTCTAACGTATCAATGGTGGGCTGGGTATTGCGTTTATATATGTTTTTAATCGTAGAATCGGAAAGCCCGCTCTCCTTGGCGAGACGGTATTCCGTCCAATTTCTCTCGTTCAGCAGTTGCCGCAGGCGGCCCAGGGTATCCATCGCATCACAACCTTCCTGTGACTATTTTACTGTTAAGTTGAACAGTATCATATTGTCAACTTGTCGGCTTTGTGGTATTATTGTTAGCGATGATAGACATAAGGATACCCAATATCATGGGAAAATATGATAGGAGGGTCACAAAATGAAGATTCAAGTCTGCGATCATATACCGCTTTTCAGTCTAAAAGATATATGATATAATTCCTATCAGGATATATTTAGAAATTTGTCACCTTCCGATTTGCCAAACACTGGAGGATAATAGGATGAAGCGAATTTGGATTTTCCTAATGACCGCCTGCATCATTCTTGGCTGCCATAGCGTCTTTGCCGAAACAAATACCGAGGCGGCGCTTGTCCCTGGTACTGTTATCATGTTCGGCCAATATGAGCAGGACAACAAAATCCAGAATGGAAATGAACCTATCTCGTGGGTCGTTCTGGATGTACAAGACGGAAAAGCCCTTTTGATCAGTCAATATGCGCTGGATTGCTTGACTTTTAATGAGAGCCAAGCAGATTTGACTTGGGCGGATAGCTGGATCAGGAAGTGGCTGAATAATGATTTCTTCAATGCTGCTTTTACTGATGACGAGCAGCAATCCATTGTTCTCACAGCTATCCACAATGGCTCAGAAGATGGATTTGCAGATTATAACCCGGTGGAGATGGACGAAACAAATGACAGGGTATTCCTATTGAGTTATCGGGAAACGATGCACTATTTTCCCGAACAGAATGATCGGAAAGTGACCGGCACCGAATATGCGCGAGCCAATGGCGCCAGGTTTGGGGGCTTTACGACCATTGTCATCGGAGAAACAGACTGGTGGCTGCGCTCTCCGGGCAGAGTAGCCCATGACGCGGCTTTTGTGAACGTGTATGGTAATTTTGATACCAAGAGTAACAACACAAAACAGGGAATCCGCCCGGCGATTTGGGTGAATATTACAACGGATGGCAGTAATTTTCCCTATACAAGATATACTATGGCGGCTCTCCTGGCAGAGCAGGAAAACTACGCTGAAGCCGTAGAAATTTATGAGTCCCTGGGTAATTATAATAACAGTCCTGCTTTGGCGACTTACTGCAAGTATCTCCAAGCTGTACAGGCGTCTGCCATTGGGGAATATAATCTGGCGATTGATCTGTTTGAAGCCCTGAACGGCTATGAGGACAGCTATGAACGTGGCCGTGCAGCGCGCTATGCCAAAGCAGTTTCCTATCAGGAGGCGGGCGATTACGCTACGGCTGCCAAACTGTTTGGAGAGGTCGGCCAGTATCAGGACAGTATGGCGCGTATGAAAGCCTGTTTTGAGAAACAGGGAATCTCCATGTTTTATTTCCATGCAGATGCCGTCAACGCAGGGATGGATAACGGTTATTCAAAGTCAACTGCCATTGATGGCGGCAATAAGCATTTTGGCTGGCGGCTGGGGCGTTTCTTTATCAGTGGGTTTACCCGGGTAACGGATAATGGAACGGATAATCCTATTTTTATCAAGACCCTGGGCGATTCCGTTACGCTTTGGTTTGATTTGGAACAGAATATCAGCGCATTGAATGGCAATACAAATCTGGTGATAAACGAAGATATCAACGGTTTCGATCAATACTTCGGCATACAGAAAACCAACTTTGGAAAAGGCGCGCTGGTGATTCGTCACACGAATTACCAAAATGCCAAAGGCGATCCAATCCTCTATACGGATTATCTGTTGGCAAAGGGAACAACTGGCGCAGATACCAAGGTCGTTCTGAATGAAGAAGGCGACTATGAAGTGGCGCTGAACTATGAATTGCAGGACAATGACATCACTCATATCACCAGCAAATTTGATAACTACCGCATATTCTTCAAATTCTCCATCCGTAACGGGAACTGCATGGTTTATCCTTTCGATGTGGTGACCCGCGTCGAATTGCAGAATACCGCTATCACAGAAAACGGCTTCTATTTGGATCTTGCCCGCTCCCGTTATCTGGATATCGATGTGAAGCGTTCCGTGATCATTGAAGGCCCCAATGGTATTGTGGAGGATGAACGGTTCAACCGTCCGGCCAAGGACGGCGATCAGTATATGCAGGAAGGAATATACACTATTTCGGTCATCAACCGTTATACAGGGGAATCCACAGTCAAAACGATTTTTGTCGGTTCGGATGAATTATTACAGCACTATATTTCCAACGGCTTCAATATGGATCGCCTGAAGTAAGGAGGATGCAGATATGAAAAAGTTTGTTTCTGTTATTTTGAGTATCATTCTTGTGATTACGTCTTTTGCAAATAATGCGTTCTCTGAAGAAGAAAAAACTTATTCCAGCATGGGCGATGTTGAACTACTCGGAGATATTGAGGATGTTGTTTTTGCGTCGCTTGAAAACGATTTACAAAGTGATAATTATATTGTTGAAAATGTAGTTGCAATATATATATCTCAGGAGTATTTGGATGAATTGGCATTCAATTCTCTATCAAATATCTTCTTTGGATATACACTGGAAGAAGTTGAAGAACAATTCCAAGGCACAAAGTTTGTTTTCACGCTTGGAAATGATAACAGAACTATAGTAAAACCGTTTGAAGTATTAGAAAATAATACATTTGCAACCATCATTAGAAATGTTGCAATTGGTAGTGGGGTTATATTGCTTTGTGTTACCATTTCAATAGTAGCAACAACCGTGGGAGCACCAGCAACTGTATCAGTTATCTTTGCAACAGCGGCTAAAACCGCAACAGCTTATGCAACCAAAGGATTCATTTTCGGGGGACTATCAGCAGCAATCATTAAAGCGATAGAAACGGGAAATTTCGATGAAGCTATTGAGGCTGGGCTTGTTGCTGGCAGCGAAGGTTTTAAGTGGGGTGCTATCTCAGGAGCGGTAATTGGTGGCTTTAGTAAGGCCGTATCATTAAGGGGTGGCATTCGCTCCCCGCGCGATTCAGAAGTTAGTGCACTTAATCAATATGGCGGTACAGATGGAAGGGAACAAGTGGCATTTCTTAATGGGGAAGAAGTCAAATACAGTACCTATAATGCCACAAGGCCGGATATTGTAAAAACTGTTGGAGATCATATCGAGGCGATTGAAGTAAAAAACTATAGATTAGATAACGAAAACAGTTTTCGGTTTCTACAGAAAGAACTAATTCGTCAAGTATCAGCGCGTATAGAGAACCTACCAGCCGGGTCAACGCAAAGAATAGTTATAGACGTAAAAGGGCGTGGTTATTCGCTTGAATTCATTTATAGAAAAATCGCAGAACTGCAATCTTGTTTAGACATCATTTACCCAGGTATTCCAATCGACTATATGCTTTAACCAGAAAATTGCTTATCCCCTGCATTTTATCATGCAGGGGATACTTTCATTTGCCTAACTCCATTTCAACTATTTGTATCAATTCACTGAGCTTTATCCCCAATGCATCGGCAATCCGCCATAGCGTATCAACGTTTGCGTTCTTCTCTCCATTCTCGATCATGGTGAGATGGGTGCGGGCTACTCCTGCCAGGCCGGATAATACCTCCTGAGAAATGCCTTGCTTTATCCGAAGCTGTCGAATGATCGTCCCCGTGATATGGCTGTCGTATGGAATCATAACGCGCCCTCCTTTCATGGTTGGTCATTGCCTCCATAACAGGGCGTGTTATTTTTGCGAATTTTGCGAGTGGATGTTTTTTTATTTGAAAAAACCGGTGGGATTGATTCCCGCCGGATGAACGTCTATGAATGCTGGATAATCATTTTTTCCGGGTCGCCTAAATCAGGATTGTGCGTCAGGTATTGCTGGATGGCCGCCCGGGCCAGGGCGTCGCAGCGGTTGTTTTCCGGGTGATCGGCGTGACCTTTTACCTTATGGAACGTGACCACGTGGCCCTTTTTGTTGATCGTCAACAGCAGCAGTCTCCATAAATCCTGGTTTTCCACTGGTTTTCCTTCGCTGGTCTTCCAGTTCCGGCGCTGCCAGTTATCCAGCCAATGCTCGTTAAAGGCGTTGATCAAATAAGAGGAATCGGAGTACACGCTCACCTTGCACCGGGTTTTCAGCTTGCCAAGGCCGCTGATCACCGCGAATACCTCCATGCGGTTGTTGGTGGTTTGGGGCATGCTGCCGCTGATTTCCATTTCATGTTGGCCATACCGCAGGATCGCCGCCCAGCCCCCGGGACCCGGATTGCCGGAGCATGCCCCGTCTGTAAAAATATCCACCTGTTTCAGCGTTTCGCTCATGCCTGTCCTGTGCCTCCCATCCGTTTCGTACCGGATAATGTTATACCATATCTTGCGGTAAAAAGCAATTACTGCCCCAAGATTTTATCATGCCGGGATAAATCTCCACATAGGATGAAACGAATAGGAGGCGACGGTCATGATCAAGCGTATCGAGAATGCAGGCACTTCCGAACAGGAGCAAGCGGAAATCATCTATCTTCCGCCCGATAAGCCCCGCTGGGGAGAACACTTAGCCCGTAACCTGGCGCTTGCCGGTATGCTGGTCATCACTGTCGCGGCTGTGCGGAACGCGGAGCTCCCGTCGGGACGCACAGTGCTGACAGCGGTGCAGCAGATAATCAACGGGGAATGGGATGATCACTTGGGAAAGATCAGCTTCGTGGGACGCTTTCTGCCGGAGACCGTGGCCGTATTCTTTGACTCGAGCCCGGACTTTGCATTGACTGCCCCCTGCTTCGGCAGCATCACGCACAGATGGACTGAACAGGAACCGTATCTGGGATATCAGAGTGAGGATCATCAGGTCTTTGCGGCAGCCGCCGGTCAGGTGATGAGCGTATACCATGGGGCTGATGAAGAATACATCCTGCGTGTGAGACACGATAACGGGCTGGAAACCATGTATTATAATTTGGCCTCCGTCTCCGCCGCAGAGGGAGACATGGTGACGCCCGGCACCTGCCTTGGCAGTGCGCTTCCCAGCGGCGTGATCATAGAGGTCCGCCGCGCCGGGTATCCTATCGATCCCACGGATTTGATGACAGCCCGGGTCAGGAGTGCGCCATGACGTTTTCTTTAGGCCGTATGCGCATACGGCTGCATCCGCTGCTGCCGCTGCTGTGGCTGATTGCCGGGATCGGCGGCGCCGGAAGGCTGCTGTCCGCCCTCTGTGCGCTGCTGCTGCACGAATGTGGACATTTTGCAGCGGCGCAGTTGTGCGGCGCTGTGATAACAGAAGTAGAAATCTCACCGCTGGGCGGCGTCATGACCGTGGAGAATCCAGAGGCACTGAGCCCCGGCAGAAAATTTCTGCTGGCCAGCTTCGGGCCCTTATTCAGCCTGGGAGGCTGCCTTTGGGCCCCATCGTTGTTTTCCTCCGGCATTGCGCCTTTTTCCTTTGTCTGCTCCTTCGCCAAGTCGAACCTGTTGCTGCTGCTGTTCAATCTTCTGCCTGTGCTGCCGTTGGATGGCGGACAGATGCTGCGGGCATTGCTGCGTCGCTTTTTCCCGGAAAACACCATTACACAGGTGATGAGTGCCGCCGCAGCGGGCGTTGGCATCCTGCTCTGCGCCGTATCGCTGTACTTCGCCTTTCAGGGTAAGGTGATCCTCTCCCCCGCTTTCTGCGGCTTATATCTGATCTATGTATCGGCAGCGGATGGGCGGCGCTGCACGGCAAGGTATGTGACCGCTCTGATCGCCAGGCGGCAGAAGCTGGAAAACCGAGCGGTGGTGCCGGTGGAAGCAGTGGCCGCTGGAGAAAACATCCCCGTCGGCGCTCTGCTGCGCAGGCTCAATCCCGGCAAGTATCACATCATCCTTGTTTTAGCCCCGAACGGCATGACCCGTCAAGGCGTGATCGAGGAAAAGGAACTGTGCGAAGCGGCGCTGTCCCGGCCCGGTATGTCCCTGCGTGAAATCTATGCAGAAAAAAAGAGCCTGACGTAAAAGCCAGGTTCTTTTCTATTCTTGCAGGTGAAAAATCATAAACATGCCCATATTGGCAGCCTTTACGTTTTCGTGGGTGAGTGCGATCAAACCCGGCTGGATGATTTCGACTTTTCTGCCGTCTGAATATCCCGCATAATCCGTGCGGCATAGGGGGTCCAGGATATACAGCAGTTCGCTGTCGATATAGGCCAAAAGCAGGTAATGCCCTGTATTGGTCAGCGCGCCGCCCCGGGAGGCATGCCCCACTACGGTGTCGCCGCTTTGCAGCGCACGGATAGCTTCGTTATAATCTGCCGTAGCCGTGATCGTAATGCCGTACACATTCGCGATCTCATACAAAAAACCTGTGCCCGTACCCTGAGATTCCCCCCGGCTATGAACGCCTGCTCGATTGTTGCCTGTGGCAAAATCCCCAAAAACCAGCGGCAGGAAGCGTACAAAATCCCGCTGGGACGTGAGCACGTACCGGGCATGATGATGGATGCATTTGCCTTTGTTCAGCGAACATGGGCACAGGGAATACTCCTGCCGGGCCGCTGACGCGATACGGGATAATTGTTCTTCGGGAATCAGGTTTGCCACGGCCATGGCCCCGGCGGTAGGGCCGCAGCCCCCGTCCCGGAAGGGCCGAGCGGAAGGTGTTTCACTGCGTTCGTAGGTAAGCCCGCCCCAAAGGGGATCGTTCTGCGCGTAATAGCGCATCATGCCTTTCCCCGGCACCTCCACCAGGCCGGAATACTGCTCCGGCTGGGTAAAAAAGGCTTCGGTCAGGGTCATTTCGTCAGCAAAAGAAGCATGCGCGCTTCCTACCAGAAAAACGCACATGCAAAGGAGCATCCCCGTCATCCTGGAAAAAAAACCGCGCATGCTTCTTCCTTTTCCTCCCCGGAGTACGAATGAAGGATCACTCTTCTTCCTCTTCCTCGGGCAGTTCGGCGTTATGGTACACTTCGGTCACATCGTCGTTATCGTCCAGCATGTCCAGCAGCTTCTGCACCTTGTTCAGGGTATCTTCATCGGGCAGAGCCACCGTATTCTGAGGAATCATCTGTTTATCGGCGGAAATGAAAGCATAGCCTGCCTTTTCCAATTCTTCACGGACGGCGGAAAAATCGTTGGGCGCGGTGTAGATTTCAAATACGTCGTCCAGCACCTTCATGTCTTCAGCGCCGGCGTCCAGAGCGGTCATCATCATTTCGTCCTCGTCCATGCCGGGTTCGCGCTCGATGACGATCACGCCTTTATGGTCGAACATATAACTCACGCTGCCCGGTGTTCCCAGGGAACCGCCGTTCTTATCGAAAATATGGCGCACGTCGCTGGAGGTGCGGTTGCGGTTGTCGGTCACGATCTGGGCAATGATCGCCACGCCGCCCGGCGCGTAGCCTTCATAGGTGATTTCTTCATAGACCGCGCCCGTGCCTTCACCGGCGGCCTTTTTGATGCTGCGCTGGATATTGTCGTTAGGCATATTGTTCGCTTTGGCTTTGGCGATAATATCCTTTAATTTGCTGTTTGATTCGGGATTCGCGCCGCCTTCCCGCACGGCGATGGCGATTTCACGGCCGATCTTGGTAAAAATCTTGCCGCGGGCGGCGTCGGTCTTGCCCTTTTTCGCTTGAATATTGTGCCATTTGGAATGTCCAGACATGAATACTACCTCCCCATAGGAATATAGAAATCAGAAATAACGGTTTATTATAGCATAACTTTTTCTATCCGTCAAATCCCGAAAAAAACTGTTATTCTGACGCCGTTTCCGGCTCGCAAAAATCAGGATCAGCTGTGGGCATATGCTGGCAGCAGTAGAGCAGGGCGTCTTCACCGTTGTCCTCATAATAGCGCTTGCGCACGCCCACATATTCAAAGCCCAGAGACTGGTACAGGCGCTTGGCCGTTTCGTTGCTGCGGCGCACCTCCAAGGTGGCGTACACCACCCCCAGATTAGAGGCGTACTGTATCAAAGCCGCCGTGAGCAGCCTGCCTATGCCCTGGCCTCGAAAATCCTTCGCAACGGCAACGTTGGTGACATGCGCTTCATCCAGTACGATCCAAGCCCCGGCGTAGCCAATCACATTGCCGTCTTTTTCGACTACCAAATAACGCGCGCATGTGTTGGTGGTCATTTCCTTTATAAAATCCTGCCGCGACCAAGGCCGGGCGAAGGTATTGGCCTCGATGGCATATACCGCGTCCACGTCGTTTATCGTCATGCGGCGGATGACCAGATCATACATTTTTTCATCTCCCTAAGCCAGAGAATCCGGGATAGAGTTGAGAGTTGAGAGTGGAGAGTGGAGAGCTGAGAGTGGAGAGTTGAGAGTGGAGAGTTGAGATAAATCTTGACATATATAATGGCCCCCATGTCAAGACCACCAGCAAAAAATAATTGGTGAACAGACGGCACGTTAGGTGGCGGCAAGCAGCCCTGAAAAGTTCATCCGCGAAAGTCCCTTGACAATGGGCGTCCGGTGCGGTTAGGCTGTCCGCCAGGCCAATCCAAGCGA